>NZ_LZZU01000026.1:0-3853 GCF_014170355.1 Cupriavidus sp. UME77 | reverse complement strand
TGTCGTTCGAGCAGATGCCGAAAGCGCAGGATGCTAACGCGGTCAGGCAGGCGGCTCATGCCGCCCAGGCCAGCGAATTCGCGGTACAGCGGCGTGTCATACAACGCTTCTTCCATCGCCACATCGCTCAGACCAAACCATTGCTGCATCAGGTGAATACGCAGCATCGCTGCGAGGGGAAACGGCCGGCGGCCCGTTGCCTTGGTCGGGGCGTGCGGCGCAATCAGCGTCAGAAACTCATCCCAAGGCACCGCGCGCTCCATCTCATCGAGAAACACACGCTTGCGCGTGCGGCGGTTGCTCAGGTCCAGGCCAAGGTCAGTTTGTTTCATGCACTTATTGTCGCTGGAAAACCCCGCCATGAGCGCCCGGTCTGCGGCGAGTTTTGAACACCGTCCCTAGGCCCGTATAACAATTGAACGCGACGGGTGCTATTGGCTTGGTGTGGCGTTGTCTGCCAGGAATTTTTGCACCCGCACTTGCCCGTGCAGAGCTGCCATCTGTCGGGCATTTTGGGCCGTCAGGCCCTCGGGCTTCGAATTCGGAAAGATGACATAGGTCACTCCGCTAGGAGTGCTTATGCCTTCACCGTACCGTCCGCGCAGCCCCGGACATGGCTTTCGATTCTCTCGGCACTGGTTGCTTCCCAGATCTTCGTGCGCAGCCATGGAGATCTCGCCAAAACGAAAGTACGGCCCCGTATCGCCAACAATGGCAAAAGAGCAGTGGTCGCCTTTGATGACGATGGCAAGATCACCCTGGGCAACGTTCGTTCGCGCATTCAAGTGCGGGCCTTCCAGTGCCCCGGGCATCACGATGAAGGGCGTTGCCTCAGCGTCTAGGCTTCGGCCATTGAGAAGACTGGTTTCCTTTTGTGATGAGCGCGGCCTATTCGGGCTGCGGGCGAGTGGGGACCCGTCAGCGTCGACGCCCGCTTTGGCCGTCACAATCAACGTTTTGTCCGGCAACACAAGCAGTCGGTCGACGCGGTTCTTGTCCGTACTACACTTGCGGCCGCTAGGCAGACTCTGACCATTAAACGAATCCCTTTTGTCACATTCGCGGAAGGCTTCGCGAAAAGTCACACGGCCGCCAGGCTCTACCGATACCTCCTTGCCCTGTAATAGATCGAGGGAGCGGACGCCTTGTGCGATCTGCTGGCAGGTCAGCGCGGGAGCCTCGGCACGCGCCAGGGCGGAGCCGACAATCAGGAAGCCGAGAAAGGCAGGGATGTAAAGTATCCGGTGGCCAAACCGACTTTCATGCATGTCCCGCCTTCCATAAAGTGTTGCGCGAGTGTTGATCGTACTTTGCCAAAAGAGGAACGACACCCCTCCTAACGGATGGATGCAACCTGCTGCATCGTTGCAATGGCGCAAAGTACGATGGCCAGGCTGCGGACGAAACGCAGAAGGGGCGGTGGTGCTGGGAGGACGCCAGGAACGCGGCCCCCGCTCCCTGAAGCAATCTTGTGCCGGTGCGGACTGCGGGGCCGTCGCATGCCCACTTCCCCACCTCTGGGGGGGGAAGATCAATCTCGAAGAGTGTTAGCCTCAGGGGAAAAATCTCATGCTACGTCTTTGATCACCGGAGGCCCGATGCATTTATGCATTCAGACCAGTAGAAAATTGGTATGTCTTCCGATGATGGTGGGCGTCATCGCGGGATGTAGTCCCTATAAGCCGATGGCCACGCCCGCTGATAATGTGACGTACGAGAGTTACCTCAACCAAGTTAAGACCAGAGCGGCTGAATACGAGGGCTGGGCGCAGCAGCAAGACCATTCGGTGTTTAACCGCAACGCAACCGTCGTCGCGTTCGCTGTCGCGGGCGCCGCAGTAGGCGTGTTTTCTCATGGGGCAGCACGTGGAAACTGGTTAGCTGGTCTCGGGATTGCTGCGGGCGGTGCAACAGCGTTGTGGGACGCGAGTAATCCAGAAAGTCGCCGCAAGGCCTATTTCGCAGGCGCTGCGGCGACGCAATGCCTCTACGACGCCGGCAGACCATTGAGCAGCAGTGTTGATCCCGGATGGCCGGCAGCAATTCAGAAGCAGAAAGTCACCCGAACTAGTATCACTACACTCACGGATGACATCGACGGGCTGCTGGTGAGCGTGGCTGGCAAGTCGATGGATAGCGATCAAGCAGCCATCGTGAATATGGCAAACGCCACGGCGAAGCAAGCCAAGGACGTCCTGAGGAATCTCAATCAAGATATCTCTGACTGGAATGATCGCCTTGATATTCTCCACGGCCTCATGACAACGATTGATCGTGCCGTGGCCACGGCATCAACGATCAAAGTCATCAACGCATCGAGTGCGCAGTCCGCAGTGAACCAACCGCTCATCCCAGCGGTTGTCGGAGGGACTCCGAATAACGTCGCAGAGGCCGACACGCCCTTCGACAAGCTCAAGAGGAGCTCGAATGATCTGGCGCGATTGATCATTGAGGTAGGCAGTGTGAATTCCGTCTCAAGTCGCGTGGCAGTAATGAGTGCCTGTCCTGGCGAAATGCGGTAGGAGCGCTCTACGGACGACCAACCGGCATTGGATGCCAAAGGCGGTGCCCAGCGCACGGAACGAGTGTGCATTGGGGGGGCAACTTCGCGTAAGTTCGACGCGTGTGATTTTTTCGTCGCACTCCACTTGCACTGCCCGCCCAGCCAAGGACGAAGGAGGTTCAATGGCTTTGAACGCGACTAGCAAGCTGCGCCAGAAGGTCATGGCGATTGCAAAAGCGCGGCATCGCCGTGGTGCTATAGCGGATCGACCCGTCCGTATCCCGCACCGAATCCCCGGCGCGACCTTGCACGCAAGTGTGCGGCCCGCTGCTGTCACGAAGTAGATCTTTCGCCGCGCGACACTACGCCGCCACACGACAAACCGCCGGAAGGCGGTTTTCCTTTGCCTGGCGGCGACGCGATGCGCGCCGCCGCCCAGCCGAAGCCACGTCAGGCCTGCAGCCACGTGAGCCCGGTGAACTGGGGGAAGAGCGGGCTTCTGGCGCGCATGAGTTGGCCAGCTAGGCTGGCGGCGATGCCCAAATGAGATGACCCGTCTCAAACCAAATGGGAAACAGACCGCTTTCGAATCAATGACTTGGGCAGTCCTGTATTTGCTCTTCTTCCACCGAGGGCTCAATTGCCTTGTAGCGATTGAATTGAAGGTCGGCCGTTTCGAACCGGAGTATATGGGAAAGCTGAGCTTTTACCTGGAGGCGCTGGACCGGGACGTGAAGAAGTCACATGAGCGGCCGGCAATCGGTGTATTGCTCTGCGCGAGCAAGGACGACGAAGTGGTTGAATATGCTCTCAGTCGTAGCCTGTCGCCAGCGTTGATTGCCGAATATCAGACTCAGTTGCCTGACAAGGCCCTCTTGCAGGCCAAGCTGCATGAGTTCTACCAACAGGATTTGCCTTCAGTGTGAGTGGTGGAATGTCCAATATGCCGGACCAGCCGCCAGACCTGTGAGCTTTCCCAAGCCGTACAGAGGCGCTTTGAGGAATTGCCGGGATTCGCAAAAAGTCGGCCGCGCCGATCGACATCATTTTAGGATTTTAGGTGCACAGATTGGAGGAAGCCGCGGAGCCGGATCCTGCATGGTTGAGGTTCCCCTTGTTTTTCGCCTTCCAAGGGTAAGGGAGTCAAGCCGCCATGTCCCGTGGGTGTTCCCAGTCCCGGAGGTACTGGGCCGGGGACACATAGCCGAGCGTGGAGTGTCGGCGGCTCCGATTGTAAAAGATCTCGATGTAGTCAAAGAGATCGTCTTTGGCTTGCTCGTGCGTGGCGTAGCGCTGGCCATGCACCCGCTCGTTTTTCAGACTGTTGAAGAAGCTCTCGCTCGGGGCATT
>NZ_LZZU01000025.1:0-87155 GCF_014170355.1 Cupriavidus sp. UME77 | reverse complement strand
CGAAAGTGAGCAAGGCCGGCTGAAGCTGTTCTACCTGCCGCCGTATTCTCCTCACCTGAACCCCGACGAGCAGGTGTGGGCGCACGTGAAGCGGCAAGTCTCCAAGCGTTTAGTCCAGGGAAAGAACGAAATGAAGAAATTGGCGAGAAGTGCGTTACGTCGCATTCAACGACTGCCTGAGTTAGTCAAGTCGTTCTTTCGCCAGCCGGAGTGCCAATACGCTGCGGCCTGACAATACTTTCTGAAAACTTAGTAAGTTTCATTTTTCATACTTCATACAAGACCGAAATATCAACCAAAAACGTTGACTGACATCTCAAAAACGTCTCAAATTCCATCGATGAAACTCATTAAATTATGGGCGAGAAATCCTTCATGATCGGCCGATCATAATATTTCACTTGCCGCCATACGTGCCGCAGACATCAACGACCTGATTGCCTTTTTTCGCTATACCAAAGGGGGAGCGCCGTGACTAACGTAAGCATCGCTACCGCCTTGATATACTTTACGATTTCCGTCAATTCTGGCCACTCGTACGTAGAATTAATAAAAAACCATCTCAAAAACGGGACGAAGATAAGCAAAAAAAATGCTCCCGCAAAGAGATATACAACACCAGAAAGTAAAACAAAATAACTCAGCGCCATCAATTCTTTCTTCAATTTAGACCTCACATCACTTCCCACTTTTAATTATATTTATAGAATTTCCAGTTACTTCCTGCCCGAATGCGCTAACGCCACCGCCAAGCAATGACGGAATCGGGCTCTTTGGAACAGCAGAAGAAATCCCAAATCCAAGGCCTTTCCATTGTGAACGATACCAAGGATTAAAGACCTTGCTTGGTAATTTTCAACTACTGATCCGAACCCATAGCCAACGGCTGTGCCGACTGCTGCCCCCAGCATTCCTCCATTTGGGTTATCCCCCTTAATGCCAGATGCTGCCAATGCGCCGCCAGTATTGGTCAAGAGTGAAGGCAGTAGCCCTGTTCCGTAAGTCAGCGCACCTGTGAGCGTTCCAAATGCGACGTCTACAGGATTCACTGAGCCGTTATTGAACGCTGCCTGCATACTGGCGTTGGCCACGCCTCCAATGGTGCCGCCGGTTGCCATCCCAGCAAGCGTCGGTACTCCACCTGCTGTCACGACACCTAGTCCAATCATTCCCGCACCTGCCAAAGTGGCCCCAACGGGGTCCTTCTTGATATTACTGTCTGCCAACTGACCGGGCGTCTGCCCGGTATTGATCTGTGCGGCGCCGAGATCATATCCCCGCTGATTGGACGCTATGTATTGCGAATTGTAGTTGCGGTTCCCGTAGTTCGAGTCGGTAGCCGACGCATTGCACTCCAGCATTTGGCATCCAAGAATCGAGCGCACCGAGTAATCGTGCACACCTCCGCTGGCTTGGGCAGTTTGCCCATCCACGTTGCGCTGCAGTTCCGCAACAATTCTGCCTTCAGCTTGATCAACAGGAATGCCCAACTTGTCAGCTACTAGCTTTCCATATCGTCTTGCGATGTCATATTCGCCAGGGTGCAACTGGCGATTGTAGGCATCCGCCATCCCAGCCGTAGCCGCCGCAGCACTCCCCTCAGCCCCGCCTCCCCCCACAGCCCCCGCAACCAACATCCCAACGGTCTGCAGCACAGCGTTGCGGTCATCCTCCGATAGCCCCATGCTGCCCAGCTTGTCATTCAGCAACGCAATCGCCGCCGTACCGGCAGCTACTCCCGCGACACCCTTGCCAAAGTCGCCTCCGAGCGCTTGACTGACCAGGCCACCAACCAACGCGTGGACCGCAACCTTGATGGCCTCAGGCTGCCCCTGCAACGCGGTGCCAATACGCTGGTACACCATCGGCATCACCTGCTGCACGATCTGCGCCTGCAGCTTGTTTGCCTCCTGCTGCTCCTTCACCTTCTTCGCATCAAAGATCTTATCGAGAGCCTGGTTAGCGCCATCCGTATCCCGATTCAAGCTGGCAAGCACTTCTTCCACCGTCTTGCCAGTCTTCTCCTTCTGCGCCTCAGCATTGGTGATAGTGACCGTGCCATTGGCAATAGCGCTCTTGGTAGTGCCGGCGGCATCGCCTTCGATTGCCTTTTGCGCACTCCCTGCCGCCGTGGCCGCAAGGGTGTTCACGCCGTTCTTCAGCAGGCTCTGACCACTGTCGAAGCTGCCGGCAATGGTCGACGAACTGCTGCTGTACTCCGCCTTGTTCTCAATATCGCTGGTGGTCAGCGTGCCGGTGGTGAGGCTGTTCTTGCCAGCGTCAGCGGTACTGGCCAGCACCGCCCCCTTCAGGTCCGTGTTCTCCTTGACGTTGACCTGGAAGCCGCCACTGCCCGCATATTTCAGCGCAACCGATGTCGCTGATCTGCAAACACACTCCAATCAGACGATTGAGTCTCGCTCGGCGTATTCGGAAATTTCTCCACATCATCATTCGGGGGACGAGGCACCCTCGCTGATACCTTTGGCCTTCCGTACCGCTTCCAGCCAGTCATTCCAAGCTGCAGGATCGGCTGGGCCATGCCCACCCTCCCACACCTGCCAAGAGAGGGATCCGAGTATTCCCCCGAGCTCATCCGATTTTGTCAACTCGTACTCATGCTCAAGAAAATAGAACATTGCACGATACGCTTGCTCAATGGTCAATTCTGACTCGTTCATTGTCTCCACCTCAGGTGACTGGAACTATTCAGGCAGCGTTCTCGGTGCTTTTCCCGGATGTCCAAAAAGGATCAACCGAACGAGTATCCGCTTCCTTCAAGCGAAGTAACTAGAAACTTACCTTACAGTTATTCACCGGAAAATACAGAGCGAACATGCGAAACCAACCCCAAAAGATCAGCATAGGCTATCGGCCAAAACTCCGGATAGTTCAGTGCCATATAATGACCAACCACCGTGCCAGCGTCGAGAGCGATTTTCCGAGATTCAGATGTTCTCTTTGGATAGATAACCCAGTTTGTTGTTCCCGGAAACATTTCTCGCGAGTGTCCTTCCATGACCCACTCAATCTCTCCGCTGTATGTTTCTACCGCGAATCCAAGTCTATGAACTACTTCCGGGTGTTCATTCTCAAATCGAAAGCTAGTATAAGGCGGCATCGCCGACCTATCTTCCATTTTCGGTTGCTGACCTCTAAATTGAATTTCTGGATACCTGGATTCAAATTTTTGCCAGGCGAGCCGGCCGAGTTCTTCAATAAAATCAAGCAAATCTCGCCCTTGGTTTGTATCTTCTGATCGCACTACTTCCGCCCCTGCTCGCCCTTCACCTTCTGTGCATCGAATATCTTTCCGATAGCCTGGTTGGCGTTGGCCTTGATCCATCTCTGATTATCCGGAATGTAGCTGCCGATTTTGGCTATTGGCTCTTGCGCATTAACTCTTCTATTTCGCGATCAAGTTCTGGCGCAATCGGATCGTCCAAAAATAACTCCACGAATGCCTTACAATCAATTTTTGTGAGCATTGCGCAAAGCCGGTTGAATACATCCACTGCGATAAACCCCGATTCCAATAAACCAGATAGATGGCCGCGCCAGATCAGTGCAACTATCTCAGTTTTTCCACGCCATCCAAGTTGAAATTCTATCTTTTCGCGCAACTCGCTTTCCGTCGGATACCCGTAAACTATAGCTGTCATTGCGGTAACGCCGTAACGTGCACTGCCCCCTGATTAATGATAGTAATATTCTTAATCTTGGCACCAGATCTTGAATCTGCCGAGTATGCACGGTTTAGCGATATCTGCCTGTAAACCCGGCCGATTCCGTGCGTCAATAATAACGTCGGCAAACTGCCCCCGCGCATCCATTGCTGCACTGGATACTGATTGCCTCACTCGAAGGACGGCTTCATCCACAAACCGATGAGTTTCTCCCCTGATAAAGAGGCTCCCACATTTTCTCCAAATCCGATTACTATCTCTGCAGGCTCCTCGGTTCCGGTATAGATCCACCCAGACAAGCTATCAAAATAGGTTTTCCAATCGCCAAATCCAATCAAATCAACTCCCCCTCCGCAAACCAAAATCGATGGATCCATAAGAAAAATTCTCCCACCCTCGAAGATCGGTGTTTTTAGCGTCACCTCTTCCCACCTCGTCGCTGGAAACAAGCCCCAAGGAAACAGTACCTCACCAGTCAAAATTGATAATTCTAATTGCAGAGTTCCAATCGAAATACAACCTGTCCCCACATCACCAACCTTGCTCTTAATATCTTTTTCTTCTGGAATAAAATCAATTGAATAATCAGCACGGTAATACACCAATTGCCCGCTCAGTTTTGACCCAAAATTCCACGCGAATTTCATTTTTTATCAGCTTTAAAAAGAAAATGCAAAACAGTTTTTGTACTCGGATTCACAACCAATTCATACGTACCACGTCTTCCGTTGAGTGTACCAGCGGTGTCCCAGCGTAAGGCGCCGGGAACTCCGCCAGGATCGGGTATTGATGCGGTCGAGTCCATAATACTCTGCATTAATATTCGAGAGTCACCGTATGGGCGGCTCGCGTTCCCGCCACTCATGTCCCCAAGGTGGTTCTGCACGGTTCTGGACAATTGGAGATCCGTCGCCCTGAGCCCGGCATTGTTTGCGATGACACCGCTCTGGGGAGGTTTACCTCCACCAACCGTGGCCCCAAATCCTGGCACCGCGCCAATCCCAATCTCTGCCACCAACTTGGCCGTTTCCTGCTCGCCAAGCGCCGTGCTTCCAGCCAATCTTGCCGCGTTGCCCAAAGCCACACTACGCATCTGATTGATGCTAGTGTCGCCAAAGCGGAGATCAGCATATTCAATGCGTTCAGCCTCCGTCCAATTGCCTGGCCCCTTTGCCTGTAAGTCGGCCATGCGCTGACCTTGTTCCTGCTGCTCAATCCGCAGGGATGTGGCGATAGACAGGCATTCGGACTGGCTCGCACAATTCTCGACGCTCGCGCGATTTTTCTCCCATTCCTTCGCAAATTCCGCCTGCACTTGCTGTCTACAAGCATCGTCTTTGCACTCTGCCTGCGCTTCGGCTCGCTCACGCTTCTGTGCGTGGTTCAGGTAGTTGTTCTCCGTCGCCACTTTCCCAATATTCGCACCCGCAGCAACATCTGCAACCGACCCACCTGCCGCGCCACCGGCCACCCCACCAACCACCAACCCAGCCAACTGCACCAACGCCTTACGATCGCTATCACTCAAACCAGGCTGATCGAGAAGCGCCTTACCAAAAGCCTCCATTGCCAGCGAGGCCGCCGCCCCACCTGCAGCACCCGCAGCGAAGCTGCCGCCGGCCGCCTGGGCAAGCAGACCGCCCACCAGAGCATGGACAGCGGCCTTGGTGTCAGGAGAGGAGCCCACCAGCATGTCGCCGACCTTGCTATAAACCATCGGCGCCAACTGCTGCACCAGTTCGGCCCGGACCTTGTTCTCCTCCTGCTGCTCCTTTACTTTCTTCGCATCAAAGATCTTATCGATCGCCTGATTAGCGCCATCCGTATCCCGATTCAAGCTGGCAAGCGTTTCGTCCACAGTCTTGCCAGTCTTCTCCTTCTGCGCCTCGGCATTGGTGATAGTGACCGTGCCATTGGCAATGGCGCTCCTGGTAGTGCCGGCGGCATCGCCTTCGATTGCCTTTTGCGCATTCCCCGCCGCCGTGGCCGCAAGGGTGTTCACGCCGTTCTTCAGCAGGCTCTGACCACTGTCGAAGCTAGCTGCAATAGTCGACGAACTACTGCTGTACTCCGCCTTGTTCTCAATATCGCTGGTGGTCAGCGTGCCGGTGGTGAGGCTGTTCTTGCCAGCGTCAGCGGTGCTGGCCAGCACCGCGCCCTTCAGGTCCGTGTTCTCCTTGACGTTGACCTGGAAGCCCCCATTGCCCGCGTAGATGCCGCTTTGCTCCCTGACCGAGTTGTAGGTGCTGTCGGTGTTGCCGCTCGACACACTGACGCTGCCGCTGACCGTGGTGCCGTAGCAGATCGGGGGCACGCACAGGCTGGCCTGGAAGCCGGATGACGATTCGCGGCTGTGGTAGTTGTCGGTGTCTTGCCGGCTTTCTACATTGAGGTTGCGCCCCACGTCTGCCCGCACGATGTCGCCGGTGACTTGCGCGCCCTTGAGGTTGGTGTCGCGCCCGCTGGTGATAGTGAGCTGGTCGCTGGCGCTGACATGGCTGTTGTGGTTGGTGACGGAGTCGCCGTCGCCCTTGGCCTTGTTCTGGCTGGCGGCGAGTTCGAGCGTGAAGCCGTTTTGCTGTCCGCCGAGTGCGAGGCCCACGCCGATGCTGGCGTTGCTGCCGCCGCTCTTGCTGCTTTGGCTGGCGGCGTCTTGCGCGCTTTCCAGGTTGACGTCGCGGGCGGCGCTGAGGGTGACGGTTTTGCCGTCGATCTGTACGCCGCGCCCGGTGATGTCGCCGTCGGTGGCGTAGCCGTTGGCGTCCTTGCCGCCGGAGCCGGCGGCGACGATGGTGACGGCGTTGCCGGCCTTGACGGTGATGCCTTGGTTGGCGCTGGCCTGGCTGCGGGATTCGGCCTCGGAGCTGCCGCCGCCGATGCTGACGGTGGCTTTGATCAGCGCGGTGCCGCCGGTGCCGCCGCTGGCGAGGTCCCGGACGGTGCTGACGCCGTTGGCGACCGCGAGCGCGGCCTGCGCCGCGTAGAGCCCGCGCAGGCGGTCGTTCTTGCTGTCTTCCATGCCGCGGGCGGCGTTCTCGATGGTTTGCGCGGCGGTCACCGCGTAGCCGGACAGGGCGAGCGTGACGCCGTACTGGCTGGTTTTGTCGACCTGGTGGCTGTTTGCGGTGTCCTTGCCGGGGTCAAGCACCACGTTCTTGCCGATCAGCGTGACGTCTTTCCCGGCGGCGATGTCGGCGCCGCGTGCGGTGAGGTCGTCCTTGGCGCTGATGGTGACGCTGCCGTTCTGGCTGACCACCTGGCTGCGAATGGTGTTTTCGGTGGTCTGCGCCGTGTCCAGGTGGTGGGACTCGGTGCGGATGCCGACGGTGCCGGTGTAGCCGGTGCCACCCAGGTCGCCGATCTGGCGGCTGCTGCTGTCGCTGCGCTTGGTCTTGCTGTCCTGGCCGGAGAGGATGTCGACCTTGCCTTGCAGGGCGGCTAGCGTGAGGTCGCCTTCGGCGGACAGGCCGCTGCCGGCGATGGTGATGTCGCCGCTGCGGGCCTTGACGGCGACGGTGTTGCCGGTGACCACCGTGGCGTTTTGCCGGGCGGCGCTGGCGTCGCCGCTGGCGCTGGCTTTCTGGTTGCCGTACGGCAGCATGGAGACGCCGCCGTTGTTGGGGCCACCGCCGACAAAGCGGCCGACATCGCCAAGCGAGGGCGCGGCGGTGCTCAGGCTCCAGCCGCTGCTGCTGGAGCTGGTGGCTTCGCGGTAGCTGTCGGTGGAGGCTTGCAGCAGGACGTCGCGCTGGGCGTCGAGGATGGCGGCGGCGCCGGCGCTGACGGTGCTGCCGGCGATCAGGATATTGCCGTCGGTGGCTTTGCCGTTGGCGTCCTTGTCGCCGTTGCCGGTGGCGCGCAGGCGGATATCGCCGGCGGCGGTGAGCTGGCTGCCGCGCTGGGAGATCGATTCGGTCTGCACCTGGCTGCTGCTGCGGTTGCTGCCAAAGGTGATGCCCACCTGCGGCGCGGTGAAGGCGGCGGCGCCGAGTTCATTGAGCGTTTGCTTGGCGCGGGTGACGGTGCTGGGGTTGCGCTGGATGTCCTGGAGGTTGCGCGCCGTGTCGAGCGGCGTGCCGGTGAGCGCCATGGACAGGCCGCTGGAGCGGCTGCTCTGGCTGCTTTCCTGGGTGATGTGGTCCACGCCGGCCAGCACGGCGATGTTCTGCGCCTGGATGTCGATATGGCCGGCGGTGGTGTTGCCTTCCTTGCGCCCGGCGATCAGGTCGCTGCCGAGGATGGTGGCGTCGCGCCCGGCGCTGATGGTGACATTGCCGTTGGTGGCGCCCACCGTGCTGCGCGCATCGCTCTGGGTGACGGCAAGTGCGTGCCCGGCGCTGTTGGCCTGGTTGCTGCCTGCCGAGACGCCGATGCCGCCCTTGCCGGCAAAGGCGGAGAGGCCGGAGGATTTCTGCTCGTGCGCGTAGCTTTCTTCGCGGGTGTTCTGGCCGGCGGTGATCAGCACGTTGCCTTTGGTGGCGGCCAGGGACACGCCGTCGGTGGCGGCGATGCCGCTCTGGCGCACGGTGAGGTCGTTGCCGGCGGTCACGCGCACGGTGTCGCCGCTGACCAGGCTGCCTACGCCAAGGTCGGCATGGCTGCTGGTCTGGTCGTGGCTGGCGCTGCGCGAGAGCAGGCCGCTGCTTCTGCTGCGGCTGTCGTAGCTGGCGTCGTGCACTTCCCGGGCTTCGCCGATGGTGATGTCCTGGGTGGCGACGATGCTGACGCCGGAGCCGCTCACGCCGCTCGCGCCAGTCACGCCGGGCTTGCCGGCGCTGACTTCCGAGCCGGTCAGCGTGACGCTGCCCTTGCCGGTGCCTGTGACCGGCGCGGCGGTGATGCCGTTGGCTTCCAGCAGGCCGGCTGCCAGCGTTGTTTGCCCGGCTGCCAGGGTGGCGCTGGTGCCGCCTTGCACGGTGCTGCCGCGCACGGTTTCGTCATAGGCGGACTGCGTGTAGGACGCGCCCTTGCCGCCCAGCGAGCCTTCGCTGTGGGCGGTGGTGTCTTTCGCGGCCGTGACGGTGAGATCCCGCCCGGCGATCAGGGAGACATCGCCGCCCGCCCCCACCGTGGACCCCGCCAGCGCGGCGTCGCGCCCGGCCACCGCCACCACACTGCCGCCTGCCTGCACCGTGCTGCCGGCCACCGTGCTGGTCTTGTCGTGGGCATAGCTTTGCCCGCCGCGCGAAACTGCATCCTGCGTGGTGCCGAGGGTGACCGCGCCAATGGTGAGGTCGCGGCCGGCGCCGATCAGTGCGCCCTTGCCGGCTTCGAGCACGGCGCCGCTGAGGGTGACATCGCGCCCGGCCAGCACCACGGCGTTGCCGGTTGCCGAAATGGCCGCCACCGCGGCCACGCCCGTGGCGCCCGCGCTGTAGCCGTTGGGCCCGATCGTGCGGACTTCCGTGACGGTCTGCGTTTCGTTGACCACATCGCGCCCGGCTTGCACCAGGACGTCCTGGCCGCCGATGCGCCCGCCCAGGTTGCGCACGTCCTGCAGGGCCTGGACCACGGTGGTGCCGGTGGTGTCGCCAATGGCGCCGCGGTTGACGATGTTGTTGCCAAGCACCTGCGTGGCGACGTCGCCAACGATGCGCCCGCTGTTGTTGACGTTGCCGGTGGCATTGAGCGCGACGCTGTTGCCGGTGACGAGCGCGCCGGTGCTGTTGAGGTCGACCGCGTTGGACTGCGCCAGGTAGACCTTGGGCACCAGCACCGATTGATGCGTGCCGTCGGGCAGTGTCACGTCTTGCGCTACCAGCCAGACCATGTCGGTGGTGAGCTGGCGCATCTGGTCATCGGACAGGCCTACGCCGGGAGACAGGCCGAAGGATTTGGCGTAGGTCACGCCGCTGTTCATCAGGGCCTGGTATTCCTTCAGCTGGTCGGTGTAGCCGGCCAGGAAGGTACGGCCGGTTAGTGCCGTGACCTGGTCGCGGACGAGCTTTTCTTCATAGAAGCCGTCGCCGAGGCGCTTTTGCACCTGCTGCGGGTCCAGGCCGAGGGCGCCCAGCATGTAGTCGCTGGAGAGGAAGGTCTTGTACTGGGTGAAGCGTGAATCGGTCTCGATCAGGTAGGGCGTGGCCGGGGCCGGGCGCAGCGTGAACAGGCCGTTGACGGGCAGCGTCAGGTTGGGGATGCCGCCGGCGGCGGTGCCGAGCGTCTGCGGGCGGTTGGTGGTGCCGGTGGCGGCCGCGACGGGGCCGGCGCCGAGCGTTGGCGCGGCGCCGGCCGTGCCCGCGAGGCTGTCAAGCTGCGTGCCCGAGGCGCTGCCGCCGGCCACGCCGCTGCCAGTGACAGTCTGGCCGACGCGGTTGACGGAGCCGACGGTGATGTCCTGCGCGGTGGTCTGCACCGCCTGGTTGGCGGTGGCAAGGGCCGGCAGCGCGGCTACCGTGGTGGGCGCCTGGGGCGTGGTCGGATACGGCACCGTTTGCTCATCGCTGTTGCCGCCGGATTTCTGGTGCCAGTAGAACGTGGAGGTGTCGGTGGTGCTGACCGTCTGCTGGAGCACCGTGCCGACGTCCTGTACCCCGCCGCCGGCAGCGCGCCGGGACAGGTTGCCGCCGGCGGCCATGATGGACGACTGGTTCAGGATGCTGCCACCGTCGCTATTGATGCGGATCGAGCCCTGGGCCTGGACCTTGGCCGCGGGGGTCGCGCTGACCAGGCGGTCGGTGGCAACAGTGGTGACGGTGGTGCGGGAAGTCTCGCTGTAGTCGTGAACGTCCGGGCCGAGGTCGTAGCGCACGCGCACCTGGTCCGGGCGGAGGTGCTTGGCAGGGTCCCAGTCAGGCCAGAAGGTGATCCTGTAGGTGGTGCCGGTGTCCTGGATGTCCTGGTAGTACTGGGTGGGGTTGGTGGCAAACGGGCGCCCGCCCGGACCGTCTCCGCCGGTGCAGCCGTTGTCGTTGCAGATCGGGCCGAAGTAGCCGCCGTATGTCTCAAAGGGCGGCTCCGTGAAGGAAAGCGTCTTGGCCGTGGTATTGAGATTGACCACCTTGGACTTCGGCACTTCGAGCGTGACCGGGGCGCGCAGCGCGTTGACCATGTCCCCGCTGATGCTTGCCGCCGTAGTGCGCCAGGCCCATCCGGGGAACGTGGCACTTAAGTGACCATTGGTTTCTCCGTCACCCAGCCCGGCGAGCCAGAGCGAGAGCGTCTGCGTCGCCGTGGTCTGCGGCGTGCCCGCCTCGGTCACGATGCTGGTACGCGTGTTGTTGACCGTGCGCGCGGCGATGTCGATATCGCCGTCTGCCTCGATCGTTGCCGAGCGGTTGTTGAGCACGCCGACCTGGTTGGCCAGCATGCCGGTGCCCGGGTCGCGCGTGCCGTCGCGGGCGATCTGCAGGTTGCCGGCGCTGTAGATCAGCGCGCCGTCCAGGTTGGAGACGGCGTTTGACGCATGGATCTTGAGGTCCTGCGCGGCGGCGATGACGGCGGCCGGGCCGGTATTGCTTAACACCGCTGCCTGCACCTGCACGGTGTTGCCGATCACGGCGCCGGTGTTGGCCAGTGCGCCGCTGATGGTGTTGACGGCTTTGCCTTCGATGCGTCCGGCGTTGGTGATGGTGCCGTCGGCCTGGACGGTGGTGGCCTGCGAGTTGATGCCGGCGCCGGCGGCGTTGTTCACATTGGCGCCACGCACGGCCAGGCTGCCGCCGGCCGCCAGCGTGCCGGTGTTGGTGACCGCGCCGCTGGCACGCAGTTGCAGGTCGCCGTCGGCGCGCAGCTTGTTGGCGGCGTCGTTGAGATAGTCGCCCGCTACGTTGAGCGTCAGGTTGCGCCCCGCCGTCATCTCGCCGCTGCCGCTGACGGTGCCGGCGCGGCTGGATACGCCCACGTCCTGGTTGGCGCGTACCGCGCCGCCCTGGTTTGTCATGGATGCGACGGTGAGCTGCACGTCGGTGCCGCCAAGCACGTTGCCGCCTTCATTGGCAAGCGTGGTGCTGGCCTGGTTGAGGGTCAGGCCCTTGGCGCCGTAGATCCTGCCGCTGCGATTGTCCACGCTGCGGGTCACGCCCAGCGTGAGCGCGCCGGCCGCGGCGATCTGCGCGCCGCTTGCGTTGGCAAGATCGGTGGCGGCGAGGGTCACGTCGCCGTTGCCGCCGAGCGTGCCGCTGGTGTTGTCCAGCGCGCCGGCGGCGGTGATGGTGGTGGCGCCGTCGCCCGCGTTGGCAAGCCGCCCGCCGCGGTTGTCGATGCCGGATGCGGAGACGGTGGCCTTGCCGTGCGCGCCGTTGGCGGTGAGCGTGCCGGCGGCGTTGCTCAGTGTGCCAGCGGCTGCGACCGACAAATCGCCGCTGGTCTGCGCCGTGCCGCCGGTGTTGTCCACCTGGCCCTGGCTGGTGAGCGACAGGCCGGACTGGCCGTAGAGCGTGCCCTGGCGGTTGACCAGGTCCGCGCCCGTGGTGACACTGGCGGCGCCTTGCGCGGACAGGTTGCCCCGGGTGTTGTCCAGCGAGGCCGCCTGCACGGCGAGTGCGCCGTTGCTCTGGATGGCGCCGGCTGTATTGCCCAGCGCGTCCCGGCTCGTCAGGGTCAGGGCGCCGTCTCCGGCGTGCGCGATGCGCCCGCCGTCATTGGCCAGCGACTGCGCGTCCACCGTCAGGTTCTTGCCGTTGGTGGCCAGCGTGCCCGCGGTGTTGTCGAAGGCGCCACCCGCGTTGATGACCGTATTGGCCTTGCCGAACTGGTTGATGGCGCCGCCGTTGTTG
Organism: Cupriavidus sp. UME77; assembly: GCF_014170355.1. Taxonomy (NCBI): domain Bacteria; kingdom Pseudomonadati; phylum Pseudomonadota; class Betaproteobacteria; order Burkholderiales; family Burkholderiaceae; genus Cupriavidus; species Cupriavidus sp. UME77. The sequence continues at coordinate 74,752 of NZ_LZZU01000025.1, read as the reverse complement.
GACAAATTGCCTGTGGTGCGGATGCCGGCCTGGTCGCCTTCGATGCGGCCGGCGGCGTTGTCCAGCGACGCCGCCGACAGGTCGACGACACCACCGGACAGGGTGCCCTGGCGATTGCTGGCCGCGCCCGACACAGTGGCCGTGAGCGCTTCGCCCGCCGTGATGCTGCCCTGGCCGTTGTCCAGCGACTGTGCATCCAGGCTGGCATCGCCCTTGGCGGTGATCTGTGCATGATTGGCCAGCGTGGCGGCTGCCAGCTCCACCTTGCCGTTGCCGCCGATCCGGCCCGCATTGGCGTTGACCAAGGCTTGCTGCGCCTGGACCCGGGTCAAGCCATCGCCCGCATTGACGATGCGCCCGGCGGTGTTGTCCACGCTCGCGGCGGCAAGTGACATTGCGCTGTGCGTGCCGGCGGTTTCGATCCGGCCGGCCGCGTTGGTCACCGCGCCGGCGGCCCGCAGGTCCAGCGCGCCGTTGGTCTGGATGGTGCCCGCGGCATTGCCCAGCGCGCCACGGCTGGTCACGGCCAGCGTACCGTCGCCCGCGTGCGCAACGTGGCCGCTGTCGTTGGACAGCGACTGCGCGTCCACGGTCAGGTTCTTGCCGTTGGTGGCCAGCGTGCCCGAGGTGTTGTCCAGGACGCCACCCGCGCTGATGCGGGTGTCTGCCTTGCCGAACTGGTTGATGGCGCCGCCCCGGTTGGCCAGGTCGCCCGCCGTGCGCACGCCAACCAGGTCGCCTTCGATGCGGCCCGTGGCGTTGTCCAGCGAGCCGGCGTTGACGGCGAGCGCGCCGCCCGCCTGCAGCTCACCTTGCTGATTGTTGACGGCGCCGGCCGACTGCAGCGTGGCTGCGCCTTGCGCCAGCATCTGTCCGCCCTGGTTGGAGACGCTGCCGGCCGTGATGGTAGTGCTGCCCTGGCTCGTCAACTGCCCCCGGTCGTTGACGAGCGCCCCGCTGGCATTGGCGCTTAGCGCCCCACCCGCCTGGCTGCTGGCGCCGCTCAGGTTGATGTCGCCCGCGCTGGCGGCGAGGCTGAGGTTGCCCAGCGCCGCGTTCTGGCTGCCGGCGAGCTGCAGCGCCGTGCCCTGCAGGCTGGCATTGCCGCCCGCGAGGTGCTTGCCGCTGGCCGACAGCGTGCCGGCCGCCACCACGCTCAGGTCCGCCTGCTGGCCGATCGCGCCGTCGCCGTTGACGCCCGCGCCCAACGTGCCGCTGGAGACCACGCTGCCTGCATTGACGCGCAAGCCCTGCTGCGCCGCCAGCGTGCCGCTGTTGCCGAGCGCGCCTGCGGTATCGAGCGAGACGGCCTGCGCGCCATAGATGGTGCCGCTGTTCTCCACGCCTTCGCGCGCGGCGATGGCGAGGTTGCCGGTGGCGCTGGTCTTGCCGGCGAGTTCCAGCCGGCCCTGCGCGCTGAGCGTCAGGTCGCCGGCCTGCGCGGCCAGCACGCCGCGGTGGCTCACGCCCACGCCAGCCTCGGTGCCGACCAGCAGGATCTTGTTGGCGTACATGCCGCCTAGCTGGCTGACATCGATGCCGATGCCGGGCGCGGGACCGGTCCCGGCAATGGGCCTGGCGGCCAGCGTGGCGCGGTCTACCTGGCTGGCGCCGGCGATGACGTTGAGGTTGTTGGCATAGATGGCCGCGTTGGCGGTGACGCTGCGGGCAATCAGGTCGACCTGGTCGACGTTGCCGGCGTTCAGCCCGGCGCCCTGCACCGAGATCTGGCCGCCGGTGACGCGGAAGGCGTCGAGGCTGCCGGTGCCGCCGTACACGGGCACGCCCGTGGTCAGCGTGGCGCGGCTGGTGTTGATGAAGCCACCACCGTCCACCATGATGCCGTTGGGGTTGGCCACCACCACTTCGGCCCGGGCGCCGGCCACTTCCAGGTAGCCGCGCAACTGGCTGGGCAGCGCGCTGGTGACCTGGTTGACGATGATGCGCGCGTTCTGCCCCGGCAGCAGATTGGGGTTGCCGTTGACGAAACCGGCTTGCTGGGTCGAGACGATGGTGGGCGAGTTGTTGAGGATCGCGCCGCCCTTGGGCACGTCGAACTGGGTGTAGGCGTTGGTGGATACGCCCGCGCCCGAGGGCCGCGTGATGTTGACTTGCGCCAGGCCGTTGCTGGTCTGGATCACGCCGGGGCGGTTGGCGCCGGCATTGGGGTCCGCCACGATCTGGGCAGTGGCCGGGGCCGCCAGCCCAAGCAGGGCAACCGAGGCCAACGAGGCAGTTGAGGCAAACGAAGCAAAGCGCGCGCGCGGCATGGCTGGCAGCGCGGCCGCCGTCGATGCCATCGATGCGCCAGGCGCCGGGCCTTGCCCTGCGCGGCGGCTGCGCCGTTGCGCGCGTGCGCCGCCTTGCTGTCCTTTTCCGATGCTGGCGGCCGATTCTTCAACGGCGACCAGCATCCCGCGATGCCTGCTGTAGACCAGGCGGAAACTGCCCTTGTTCATAATTGGATAGACCCTGAATTAGCGGTGCTTTTCTGATGACTGGCACCCTTGCCGGAATGACTGGCGACAACCGTCACTCTCTTTGAATGTATGGACAATATTTAATGAGGACGGCAATGCGGTCAATCGGACACGTACGAATCTAGGGGTATTGCGAGCGCGCAAGAGCAGGCATTGCACTCCGTCGCACACCGTCGCACACCGCCAATCGACGGCTGCAAGCGGCATAGCGGGAAATTTCGCAGCGCAGGGCGCGCTTTGACCTACTGAAGGGGGATTGAAAAGCAGACGCGCGGCGTGTTATTAGCGCCGGGATAAAAGGCAATTCCTAAGATTAGGACTAGGATTAAGACATTCCTAATCCTAGTCCTAGCCGCCTGAATCAATGGGAATTATCAGAATAGATACATTTCACTAAGAACGGAATTCAGACTATCTCCAACCGTCTCCATTAACGGCAGATATCCGCGATCCTTTAGCGCGCGAGCCGGGCGCGGCGTCAGCTACGCCCGATTTCCTGCAGGATGCGCGTGAGCAGGTAGAGCCGCGGCACGATGGAATCGATCTCGATGTACTCATCGCGCGCGTGGTATCCGAAGCCCGCCAAGCCGAAGCTCTCCACGACCACCGCCTTGCCGGAGCGCCCGGCGAAGCCCGCATCGGTGGCGCCGCCGGTGCCTTCGGCCAGTGCCAGCTGGCGGCCGTCGAGCTCGGCGTAGATGGCTTGCGCGCGCTGCGCCAGCTCGCGGCCGCGTGCGTTGGCGACAAACGGCGGCCGGCCGATTTCCATGGTCACGGTGGTTTGCGTGTCGGGGACGAGCTTGCCTTCGTCTACCTTCTTTTGCAGCGCGGCCTGCAGCTTGCCGGCGCCGTCCTTGACCGTGGTGCGCACGTCGCCGATGGCGGTGGCGTGCTCGGGTATCTGGTTGCGGACCTCGCCGGCCTGCGCGGTGGTCCAGTTGAGCTGGGTGCCCGGCACGGATTTGGCCACGTCGCGCGTTTGCTGCAGCTGGTAGGCCAGCTCGATCAGCGCATTGCGGCCCAGTTCCGGCGCGGCGCCGGCGTGCGAGGCGCGCCCCTTGACTTCCATGACGGCGGTTGCCGTGCCGCTGGCGCCCATCAGCAGGGCCTCGGTCTTGACCACGGCCTTGGCGGCGGTCGGCTCGAACGACAGCACGACGTCGTGCTGGTCGGCCAGTTTGGCGATGGTCTCGCCGGAGCCGATGGAGCCGACTTCCTCGTCGGGGTTGAACAGCACGGTCAGCTCGGCATAGTCGTTCCAGCCGGCCGCCTTGAGGATGGCCAGTGCATGCAGGATCACCGCGATGCCGCCTTTGTCGTCGGCGATGCCGGGGCCGTACAGGCGGTTGCCGTCCTGCTTGATGGGCTGCGTTGCCAGTATGTTGGCCGGATAGACCGTATCCATATGCGCGATCAGCATGATGCGGCGCTTGCCCGTGCCGGTCAGCGTGCCCTTGACCATGATGCCCGGGCCCTTGGTGACCGCGATGCGCTCGGTGCGGGCGCCCAGCGCCGCCAGCCGGCCTTCGGTGTAGCTGGCCATCTGCGCCAGGCCCGCCGCGTTGGCGCTGCCGGACTCGATCGACACCATCTCCTTGAGCGACTGGATCACCGCGGGCTCCGCGGTGCGTGCGGCGGCCAGCAATTGAGTGTCGGCGGCGTGGGCAACGTGGGCGCCGCCGGTGGCGAGAATCAGGGTGGCGATGGCCGCCTGGGTCAGCCGGCGCAGGGAGGGATGCATGGTGTCTCCTGTGGAGGATTGGGTCGTTGCGAAGGCAAGCCGGGATGCCTGCCGGGCGATGCTAGCGCGGGCGCGGGCGGCAGCGCAAGGGTGCTGCCGCCCGCGCCGCAGCGCAAGGGTGCTGCCGCCCGCGCCGCAGCGCCTTAGTTGCGCCCGATTTCCTGCAGGATGCGCGACATCAGGTAGAGCCGCGGCACGATCGAGTCGATCTCGATGTATTCGTCGCGGGCGTGGTATCCGAATCCCGCCAGGCCGAAGCTCTCCAGCACCGTGGCCTTGCCCGAGCGCACGGCGAAGCCGGCGTCGGTGCCGCCCCCGGTCTGCGGCACCAGCGCCAGCTCGCGGTCGATCTCCTTGTAGATCGCCTGGGCTTTTGCCGCCAGCGCGCGGCTGCGCGCATCGCTCACGTAGGGCGGACGCCCGGAGATGACTTTGACCGTGGTTTCGGTGTCGGGGACCAGCTTGCTTGCGCTGACCTTGGCTTGCAGCGCGGCCTGCAGCTTGTCCTGCGCGTCGGGCTGGGTCAGGCGCACGTCGCCCACGGCGCTGGCCTTTTCGGTGATCTGGTTCAGCGGGCCGTTGGTGTTGGCCTGGGTCCAGATCAGCGCGGCGCCCGGCACGTCCTTGGCCACTTCACGCGTTTGCAGCATCTGGTAAGAGAGTTCATAGAGCGCGTTGCGGCCCAGCTCCGGCGCGGCGCCCGCATGCGCGGCGCGGCCCTTCACATCCAGCGTGGCCGTGGCGACGCCGGCTGCGGCCAGCAGCAGCGGCTGGCCCTTCATGACCACCGAGCCCGCGGACGGCTCGCAGGACAGCACCACGTCGTGCTGCTCCGCGAGCTTGGCGATGGTGTCGCCGGAACCAAGCGAGCCCACTTCCTCATCCGGGTTGAACAGCACGGTGATCTGCGCATAGTCCTTCCACCCGGCCGCCTGGAGGATGGCCAGCGCATGCAGGATGACCGCGATGCCGCCCTTGTCGTCGGCGATGCCGGGGCCGTACAGGCGGTTGCCGTCGAGCTTGATCGGCTGGGTGGCCAGCGTGTTGGGACCGTAGACGGTGTCCATATGCGCGATCAGCATGATGCGGCGCTTGCCGGTGCCGGTCAGCGTGCCCTTGACCATGGTGCCGGGGCCTTGCGTCACGGCGATGCGCTCGGTGCTCGCGCCCAGTGCCTTGAGGCGTGCTTCCGTGAAGCTGGCCATTTGCGCCAGGCCGGCGGCATTGGTGCTGCCGGACTCGATCGACACCATGTCCTTGAGCGACTGGATCAACGCGGGCTCGGCCGCGCGGGCGGCGTCCAACAGTTGCGTGTCCGCGGCGCGTGCGCTGCCGGCTGCCCCGAAGGCCAGCGCGAGCGCTGCCACAGCGGTATGGGTAAGTCGGCGCAGGGATGGCTGCATGAAGTCTCCTGTTGCTTGCATCGTTATTGTGGTTTGGGGCGTTTGGGCGGGGGTTCGCCGAGCGACGATGCTAGCCCTTGCGGGCGTGGCAAGGTAGGATCAATCCCGCCAATTGGAATGCCGATCCCGCCATGCCTCCCTCTTCTGCCACTACCGCCCTGCCCGAGCCGCCCTCCACCAGCCGCCCCGTGCCGCTGCACGTGCGCTTGCTGTGGTTGCCCGAGGCCATGCCCGGCATGCTGTTCGGCGCGCTGGATGTGCTGCGCGCCGCGGCCGGGGTGGCCCGGCTGCAACGCCCCGATGCGGACCGCGACCTGAGCTGGACCGTGATTGGCCCGTCTGGCCGCGCGCTGGCCCTGCCCGCACTGGGGCTGGAGCCCGCGCGGCGGCGGCGCGCCACGGAAGACGGCAATGCGCTGGTGGTGGTGCCGGGCGTGCTCGCGCGCAATGCGCCGCACCTGGGCGAGATCGTCGGCGGCGCCAGCCAGGCGCTGCGCTTGCTGGAGCGGCACGCGCAGGCGGGCGGATGGATCGCGGCGGGTGCGAGCGGCATCGCCTTTCCCGCGGAGCTGGGCCTGCTGGATGGCGCGCGCATGGGCGCGCCGTGGACCTTCCAGAGCTGGATGAGCCAGCGCTATCCGCGCTGCGATTTTTCCGCGAGCGAGCCGATGGGCTTGCATCAGCGCGTGTTTGGCTGTGTGGCACCGGCGCTGCAGACGGAGTTCATGCTGCGCGTGCTGGGGCACCTGCATGACCCGGACCTGGCGCAGACCTGCTCGCGCATGCTGCTGTACCAGGCCGAGCGCCAGCAGCTCACGCCGGAGCTGGTGTCGCAACGCTGGCTCAGCAAGACCGCCGACAGCCCCGTCTACCGCGCCATGCGCTGGCTGCAGGCCAATGTGGATGCGCCGTACCGGCTGGCGCTGGTGGCGCAGGCGGCGGCCGTGAGCGAGCGGACCTTGCTGCGGCATTTCCGGCAGGTCAGCGGCATGACGCCGCTGGAATACCTGCACGGGCTGCGCGTGGAGCGCGCCAAGACCCTGCTGGAGGTGACCCTGCATGGCTCGCAGGCGGTGGCCGAAGCCTGCGGCTACAGTGACGCGGCGGCGTTCAGGCGGCTGTTCCAGCGGGCAACGGGGATGTCGATGTCGAGCTACCGGGCGCGCTTTGCGCTGCGCTCGCAGCGGCGCTACTGGCGCGTGGAGGACATGCCGCGCCCGGCGGGCACGGCATGATCCGATCCGGCGATTGAAACTATGAACCTGCGAACCTGCGAACCCGCGACGTGATGTTGGCAGTGGCGCTTAGTTGCTCAGCACGATGCGGTTGACCACGTCCTCGACACCATGCACGTACCAGGCATCGCGCTCCGCCTGGCGTTTGCCGGCCTCGGTGGTGGCATAGCCTTCGAGCGTGACGACGCGGTCCTTGGTCTGCACGCGGATGCGGTCGGCATCGACGAACTGGTCGGTCTCCAGCACCAGCTTCAGCGCTTCCGTGACTTCGTCGTCGCGGTCGGCCTCGGCCGGGGCCACCACCAGCTCGTTGACCACGCAGCGGCAACCTCGCGACCACCACGCCAGCACACCGGCCAGGCGCATGTGCGACAGGCTGATCACGTGGCCGCGCAGGGTCACCACGCCGTCGACGACTTCGATGGCGATCTCTCCGCTGGACTCGCCAACGGCTTCGCGCACAGGTTCGATCCTCCCCTTGGCATGCGCGCAGATGCGGCAATTGCGAAAATCGATCGCCTGCAGCAGCCGTACGCAGATGGCATTGCGCAGTTCGCCGTCGCCAACCGCCGCGCCGCCATCGGCAACGCGCAGGTGATCGATCACGGCGGATACGCCGTCGACACGGCGTACCGACGCGGCAACGCGGCTCTTGTCGACAATATCGGGGACTTCGCCTTCGAGAATCAGCGCGCCGTCGCTCAGGCGCAGGTGGATGGTGGGATGGATGGGATGGCTGTGGAAAGGCACGTGGGCGATGGCCGCCCTAGCCTGAGTCAGGACTGCTTCACTGCTATGCATGATGTCTGCCTTATCTTGGAAGGTCTGGATATAGGAGACGCGTTCAGTCCATTGAACGCCCGCGCGGTCCCGCGCCAGGTGCGGCGCGGGACGGCGAATCTTCATTATAGGTAGCCAGGATGGCCACGCCCGACCTATTGACCTGTTGGTCTATCTGCCTATTGACCACCCGCCGGACCTGGCGCGCGCCGCGGCCGGATCAGGTTTCCACCTTGGCGTCCATGGTGATCTCCGCCTTTAGCAGCTTGGACACCGGACAGCCGGCCTTGGCACCTTGCAGGCATTGCTCCACCGCCGCCTTGTCGGCCCCCGGGACGCGCACCGTCACGTCCAGGTGCACGGCGGTGATGGTGAAGCCGGCGCCGTCCTTGTCGAGCGTGACCGTGGCCTTGGTGGCAATGCTCTCGGCGACCATCTTGGCCTCGCCCAGGATCAGGGACAGCGCCATGGAGAAGCATCCCGCATGGGCCGCCCCGATGAGTTCCTCGGGGTTGGTGCCGGGGCCGCCTTCGAAGCGGGCCTTGAAGCCGTAGGGCGCATCCTTGAGCACGCCGCTCTCCGCCGAGATGCTGCCCTGGCCGTCCTTGATGCCGCCTTGCCATTTAGCCGATCCATACTTTTTCATGAGCACTCTCCATCGTCGAGGGGGGAAAGGTGCGGCGTTCGCCGCACCGGTAATGGGACGCTTGCGGCGCGTCCGGAAACGCTTGTGCTGCCATGGTGCGACGCTAGAATGGCCGGCCGGGTTCACGACTTGCGGAGCCGGGGGGTTCCGGACCACAGGACAAAACCGCGAAATCGCCGCCAACTCCAGCAAATAAACCTTCAATTTCTCTTAATTTAAGCGAATTCCAGGGAACTGAATCCCTGATGCGACTGCCTTACATGCGCGCTGCCGCCCGAGCGGATTGCTGCCGCCCCAAGCTGAACCACAATAGGACGCCAAGGGGAAAACGGCCAGCAAGCCCACTGAGGACGGCACTTTCTCGTCAGCCAAGACGCGCCGCATTAATCACAAAAAAGCTGAATCCACGCATTTCATCAACAAGAAAGGGAGAACGGATGCCATTGACGTCGAATAAATTGCCTGCCTGGACCTTATGGCTGCCGCTGGCAGCTTGGGCCATCCTCGGGGCGGGCATGGCCGCGCCCGGTCAGGCGCTGCTGTTGGTGCTGGCCGGCCTGGCGCTCGCGGGCTCGGTGTTTGCAGCGGTGCACCATGCCGAGGTGGTCGCGCATAAAGTGGGCGAGCCCTTTGGCACGCTGGTGCTGGCGATTGCCGTGACCGTGATCGAAGTGGCGCTGATCGTCTCCGTGATGCTGTCCGCGGGCCCCGAGAAGGCCGGGCTGGCGCGCGATACCGTGTTTGCCGCCGCCATGCTGGTGTGCAACGGCATCGTGGGGATCTGCCTGCTGGTGGGTGGCCTGCGCCATCGCGAGCAGGCTTTCCAGGCGCCGGGCGCTACCGCGGCGCTGGCCGTGCTGGCCGCGCTGGCCGTGCTCACCATGGTGTTGCCCAACTACACCAGTGCAATCCCCGGGCCGATGCTGTCGCAGTCGCAGCTGGCCTTTGCGGGCATTGCCTCGCTGGTGCTCTATGGCAGCTTTGTCTTTGTGCAGACCGTGCGCCATCGGGACTACTTCCTGGTGGAAGGCACCTCCGACGAAAGCGTGCACGCCCCGCCCCCGCCCACGAAGATCGCGCTCGCCAGCGGCGGCATGCTGCTGGTGTGCCTGGTGGCGGTGGTCGGCCTGGCCAAGCTGCTCTCACCCACGGTGGAAGCGGCGGTAGCGAGTGCCGGCGCCCCGCCGGCCGTGGTTGGCATCGTGATTGCCGCGCTGGTGCTGCTGCCCGAGGGGCTGGCCGCGTTGCGCGCCGCGCGCGCCGACCGCCTGCAGACCAGCATGAACCTGGCGCTGGGCTCAGCGCTGGCCAGCATCGGGCTGACCATTCCCACCGTGGCCGCGGTCTTTATCGCGGTTGGCAAGCCGCTGACGCTGGGCCTGGGCCCGACGGAAACCGTGCTGCTTGCGCTGACCTTGCTGGTCAGCACGCTCACGCTGCATTCGGGCCGCACCACCATGCTGCAAGGCGTGGTGCACCTGGTCATCCTGGCGGCGTACTTGTTCTTGTCGGTCGTGCCTTAAGCCAAGAGCAGTCTCTGCGGACCGGGCGAGCTTCTGGCGCATGGCCGCTCCCCGCCGGGCGCACACCGAGCGCACACAATGCGCGCTCGCCATGAGACCAAATCGGTGCTGGTTGCGTGCAGTCCTTTTGCGCAAACTGGCGCCCATGACGCTCATGACGCCCAGGATCCCCACCAAACGCATTGTCATCGTCGGCGCCGGCGTGGCCGGCAGCATCATGGCCCGCGCGCTGGCCATGCAAGCCGGGCTGGAAGTCACCTGCCTGGAGCAGGTTGCACCGGATGACCACGCAAGCGCCGGGCTGGTGATCGGCCCCAACGCCATCAAGGCCTTGCACATGCGCGACCCGCTGCTGGCCAGCGCCATTGGCGAGGCCGGCCTGCCCTGGGATCACTGGCGCGTGTCGCTGTGCAGCGGCGAGGTGCTGCTGGACCTGCCGCTCACGCGCGTGGCGGACCATGGCGGCGTGCGCATCCTGCGCGCCACGCTGTACCGCGTGCTGCGCCAGGCCGCCGGCAACACCGTGCGTTACCGTTGCAAGCTGCTGGAGTGCGGCGCCAGCCCGCGGGATCCGGCGCGCAGCTACGTCGTCTGGGAACAGCATGGCCAACAACACCGGCTTGACGACATCGACCTGCTGATCGCGGCCGATGGCCGTGACTCGCCCACCCGAGGCGCGTTTGACAGCCAGCCCCGGATGCACCAGCTTGGTGCCCTGCTATTCCGCCTCCTGGTGCCGGACGCCGGCGCCGGCCGGATCGACGATTACGAACAATGGTGCAACGGCCCTAACCGCCTGCTGGCCTTCCGCTTGCCGGACGGGCGGATCAATATCGCCGGCAGCCTGCCGCTCGCCCCGGGCGAAAAGACGCAAAAGACGCCTCACGCGGGCATCGGCCCGCAGGCGCTGCGCGCTGCCTACACGCCAGCGCACGCCGGGCCGGGGCCGCAGGCTGGCTGGCTGATCGATACGCTCTGCGCCAATGTGAATGCCATCTGCTGGTACCGCATGCAGGCGTGCGGCATCCGCTTTGCCGAGCCGCATGCGCAGGTGATGTACCTGGGCGACAGCGCCCACGCCATGGCGCCACCGCTTGGCCAGGGCGTGGCGCAGGCCATCGAGGATGCCTGCAGCGCCGCCGAGCTGATTGCCACTTCGCTGGCCGCGGGCGAGACCAGCCCGCGCGCCTGGCTGGCAACGTTTGAAGCGGCCCGGCTTGAACGCCTGCGCTTTGTGATGTCGGTGGCCCCGCACGCCGCTGGCCTCCTGCTGGGCGATGCCACGGAGCAGGACCGGGCGTCGGCGCTGGGCGCGCTGCGCCAGCTCTACTGCCAGGTCGCGTTGCCCCGCCATGGCAGCGGCCCCGTCGTTGGTCCTGTCGCCGGGACGGGGCTGCCCGCGTAGCGTCGGCGCGCGCACGATCCTTGCTAGTGAGAGCGGATCGTTCTCACTAGCGCCCGAGCGCGCACCGCCATGCTCCACCCGCCCCGCCTTTATCTCTATCTTGACGCCGTGGCCCGCGTTGGGTCGATCCGCAAGGCCGCCGAGCAACTCCACGTCGCCTCCACCGCGCTCAACCGGAAGATCCTGGAGGTGGAGCAGGATATCGGCACGGCGCTGTTCGAGCGCCTGCCCCGCGGCGTGCGGCTGACCGCCGCCGGCGAGGTGTTGATCGCCACCGTGCGCCGCAGCCTCGCGGATCTGGATTCGGCCGCCGCGCAGATGGAGCAGTTGCGCGGGCTGGTGCGGGGCACCGTGCGCATGGCGACGGTCGAGTCCGTCGCCACCGATTTCCTGCCTGAAGTCATCGGCCGCTACCAGTCCACCCACCGCGGCGTGCAGTTTCGCGTGACGGTAGGCAACTCCGGTGACCTGCTGGCCGCGCTCAAGGAGGACGAGGCCGACCTGCTGCTGGCGCACGACCCGCCCCCGACAACCTTCCTGCACGAACTGGCGGTGTCCGCCCAGCCCTTCTGCGCAATGATGCGCCCGGACCATCCCCTGGCGAGCCGGCGCACGTTGCGTTTATCCGATTGCCAGCCCTATCCCGTGGCCCTCGGGCCAGAGAGCTTTGGCAGCCGGCGGCTGATCGAGGCGATCTGCGCGCGCAACCGCTTGTCGCTGCGGGTGATGCTGGAAGCCACCACGGTGGAGATGCTGAAGAGCTTTGCGCGCCAGACCGGCGCGATCTGCTTCCAGTTCCAGGCTGGCACGCTGCGCGAGACGCGCCAGGGCACGCTGATTGCCGTGCCACTGTCCGACCCCGAGCTGTGCGGTGGCCGGCTGGTACTGGGCGCCCGCAAGGGCCGCAGCCTGCCGCCCGCGGCGGCGGCGTTTGCAGAGCACCTGAAGGCCGCGCTGACCGGGCTGCACCAGCCGTTGGCCGAGGCCGCCTGATGCGTGGCCGGGGCTTGCATGGCGAGCCGGCGCATGCAACAGCGAGTGCACACAAATTGCGTGCGCCATGAGAAGAAATAAGTGCTGGTTGTATGCAATCGAATTGCCGCAAACTGCATCCATCGCAGTCATGCCAGGCAACATTACCGGGCTGGTCCGGATACCCACGAAAGCAAGATGAGAATCAACGATCCCGCCATCCTCGCCGAGGTGGAAGCCGCCTTCGATGCCTATGAACGGGCGCTGGTGGGCAACGACGTCGCCGAGCTCGACCGGCTGTTCTGGGAAAGCCCGCACACGCTGCGCTACGGCGCGGGCGAGAACCTCTACGGCATCGAGGCCATCCGCGCGTTCCGCGCGGCGCGCCCGGCAAAAGGCCTCGCCCGCGAGATCACCGAGCGCAGCGTCACCACCTTCGGCAATGATTTCGCCGTCGCCAATATCGCCTTTCGCCGCGCCGGCGAGCCGCGCCTGGGCCGCCAGAGCCAGAGCTGGGTGCGGCTGCCCGAAGGCTGGCAGGTGGTGGCCGCGCACGTGAGCTGGCAGCAAGCATGAGCCAGCGGCGCTAGCGTACCGGCGCCATCCTGCGCCAGCCATTTCAAGAGCACGCGTTTTTAGATAGCCGGGGCTTGCCCCCGTAGGGGTGTTGTCGTGCCCAGTGAATGCGACAGAGCCAGCAACGATAGAAAACGGGTCAACCACGGAGGTCTTTATGCAACACAATTTCAAGCCGGTCGTGAAACTGGCGGTCATGGCAGCAGCCTTGATCTGCGGCAACGCCATGGCGCAATCCAGCGTCACGCTTTACGGGATGGTTGACGCCTATGTCGGCGCCACCAAGGCCGGCGGTGCGGACCGCGCCTACGGCGTCAACAGCGGCGGCATGCAAACCTCGTACTTCGGCATCAAGGGCACCGAGGATCTTGGCACCGGCCTGAAGGCGATCTTCGACCTGAACGGCTTCCTGCGCCCGGACACCGGCAAGCAAGGCCGCTTCGACGGCGATGCGCTGTTTACCCGCAACGCCTTTGTCGGCCTGCAGAGCGCAACGCTTGGCACGGTGAAGCTCGGGCGCAACACCACGCCCTACTTCATCTCGACCATCCTGTTCAACCCGCTGGTGGACTCCTATGTGTTCTCGCCGGCGATCTTCCACACCTACTTCTCGGCCAGCAATGGCCGCGTCTATGACCCGGGCATCATCGGCGACTCGGGCTGGAGCAACTCGCTGGTGTACTCCACGCCGAACTTTAGCGGCCTGAGCGCCAACGCGATCTACTCGTTCGGCGAGCAGGCAGGCAGCGTCGGCAAGAACAAGTGGGGCGGCAACGTGCTCTACTTCAACGGCAACTTCGGCGCCACCGTAGCCTTCCAGCAGGTCAAGTTCAACAGCACCCCGGGAGATGTGACCGCGCCCACGGCACTGGCCGGCTTCGACAAGCAGAACGCCGTGCAGGTCGGCGTGAGTTATGACTTCAAGGTGGTCAAGCTGTTCGCGCAGGGCCAGTACATCAAGAGCGACGTCAACAACGCCACGGGCGACATCAAGCACACCAACGGCCAGGTTGGCGCTTCGATCCCGGTGGGCAACGGCAACGTGCTGGTCTCCTATGCGTACGACAAGACCAAGAACAGTGTCGCGGACTTCAAGCGCAACACGGCCGGCCTCGCTTACGACTACAACCTGTCCAAGCGCACCGACGTGTATGCCGCGTACTTCTACGACAAGCTGAGCGACCAGTCGCACGGCGACAGCTTTGGCGTGGGCGTGCGTCACCGCTTCTGATTGGAAGCGGTGATTGGAAGCGGTGATTGGAAGCGGTAGGCAGGCGGGCTGTGCTTCGACGCGGCCCGCTTGCGCTACCCGGGAAGGCTTCGTGGCCGCCCGGCCACCTTCTGTCGTCATTGCGCCCCCCCCTTGCGCACCTGCCTCGTTTGGCAAACCTCGCCGAACTGCATACACTGGGCGCCATCGGCACGACTACCCCATTCACGTTTGCCGGACATGAAGCGCGTCCTTCCCGAAACTCCCGTCACTCCCCTCACTCCCGTAGCGTCCGTCGCTGCTTGCGCCGCAAGCGATGAGGGCAAGACCGACCTCGACACCCTGCTGACCGAGGTACGCGCCTGCCGCCTGTGCGAAGCACACCTCCCGCTTGGTCCACGGCCGGTAGTGCAAGCTGCCGCCAGCGCCCGCATCCTGATTGTCGGCCAGGCACCGGGCACGCGCGTGCATGCCAGCGGCATTCCCTGGGACGATCCCAGCGGTGACCGGCTGCGTGAGTGGATGGGCGTGGACAAGACGGTGTTCTACGATGCCGCGCGCATTGCCATCATCCCGATGGGACTGTGCTACCCGGGCCGTGGCGCCAGCGGCGACCTGCCGCCGCGCAAGGAGTGCGCGCCGTTGTGGATGGATGCGCTGCTGGCGTGCCTGCCGGAGATCGAGCTGACCTTGCTGGTCGGGCAGTATGCGCAACGGCGTTTCCTGGGAGCGGCGGCGCGCGGTGGCGTGACACCTACTGTGGCGGGCTTTGACGCGCACGGGCCGCACTTTATTCCGCTGCCGCACCCATCGCCGCGCAACCAGGGCTGGTTCAAGCACAACGACTGGTTTGCGCGGGACTTGCTGCCGGTGCTGCGCCAGCGCGTGGAGGCCGTTCTCCTGGCACCACCCGCTGGCTGACGCGGGCTTGTCCCGGGCCTCGGCGAAATGCGCCTCAGCCATCCAGAGCCATTGGTCGATGCCGCGCGAGACTTCGGTGAACACATCGGCGGTGTCGGCATCGCCAGGCTCGTCGGCTGACTACTATATTTAATCCCCAAAACAGGGACGTATATCCCTCCATTGAGGATTCACCGAATTATCCCTATAATAAGGACATTTATCCCTATTTAGAGGATTCCCCGTGAGCCTTGCCGACTTTCTCTTCACACCGGGCTTGCAGCGAGTGCTTGGAGCCACACTGCTGCAGCCGGACCGCAGTTTTACGCTACAGGAACTGCTGCGTCTGGCGGACAGTGGGCGCGGAAGCGCTCAAAAGCAGGTGGACCGCCTGGTCGCCGCCGGCGTACTTCGGGAAGACGCCCGACGAGGCCGGCAACGAAGCATCCGGGCGAATACCGAATTCACCCTCTATCCAGAGTTACTTAGTATCGCGCGCAAATCCTTTGCCGTTGTGGAGCCGCTGAAAGAAGCCCTCGCGCCTTTTGCCGACCACATCACCTCAGCGTTCGTGTTTGGCTCCGTGGCCAAGCGCACCGACGGTGGCCAGAGCGACATCGATCTGATTGTTGTCGGCAGCATCCCTCTCCTCGAGCTATCCGAGGCCTTGCACAAGGCCGAACAAGGTCTGCTGCGCCCCGTCAACTTCTCTTTGTACGAGCCTGCTGAATGGGCTGCCCTGGTAGAGTCTGACCCCATCATGGCCCAGATTGCACAAGGCCCTACGCTGAGGGTACTGTGATGCCGCGCGAAGCTGAATACGAAAACCTTATCAAGACGAAAGCCTTTGAGGCGGTCGCCCCAACGCCTGGCGCTATCGCAGGCTTCCTGCGTAATGCAGCGGACTATAGGTCCACAGCCGAGGAGCTAGGCCCCGGCCGACATCTGCAGGTGTTTACTTTGGCCTACGAAGGCTATTTCCAGGTGGTCCAGGCCGTACTGGAGTTCAATGAGGTACGCACCAAAGATGCCGGCCGTAACCTAGCCATCCAGCGTGTGTCCACCTCGCTGGGCGTGGACTCCCAAGAATTTGCCTTCATCACGAAGGCCCACGAGCGTCGCAACGGTACCTCGTACGTTTCACCGTTTCCCCCGGTGTCGAAGGCTGAGGCCGCCACCATGCTGAGCATCTTGGCTAAATACCTTCCCGTTGCGCATACACTGACCGGTACGCCGTGAGGCCCTAATATGCGGAGCAGTTTTTCGCTGAGAGGCAAAATAAAAAATCCTTCGTCAACCCCAGTCGCATGGCTGGGGTTTCGCCGTCCTCACGCTCACAGTGCACGACGACGCAGATCCCGCTTTGTCAGCAAAAAAAACTGCGCCACATGGGCGCAGTTTTCTTGCTACTAGCTTTGGCTTCGCAGCGGCCAGCGGTTTTGCCTGGCTTGGCCTTACTTGGCAGCCGTGGCGGGCATGACCTTCTCGAAGGCGTCGCGCATCGGCTTCATGGCCGTTTCGTAGGCCGCGACCCAGTTCGGTGCGCTCGCGCCGGAAGCCGGGAACGCGCCACCGGCGCTCGACATCAGGTTCTGGCCGAACGACGCCATGGCTTCCTGGGTCTGCGCGGCGTAGGTGCTCATCTGGCGCTGGGCTTCCTGCGCGAACTCTGCGCCGGTGCTGGCGAAGATCTCGTTCATGTGACCAGCATACGCGTTCATCTTCTGGGCAAACCCGTTGGCCAGTTCCGGCTTGAGGCCGGACATGCCGGCGCCAACCGGCTGCTGGCTGGATTCGCGGACGTAGTTCGTGGTATCCGCCAGGCTGGTCTTGACGGCCTGCATGTTCAGCTCGCTGATCTTTTCCGCGCCACGGGCCAGGGGACCGACCAAGGCCAGGAACAGGTCCAGGTTAGCTTGCTGGACGCCGAAGAATTGAGCTTGGGTGGGATGTGCCATGAAGTAGTCTCCTGGGGATGATCCAACGCTGTCGAAGAAGGTTCCGTGAGCGGCATCATCGTTTTGCTGCAATGCAGCAATTGGACACATCATAAGCTTATTACCCGAGGAGTCAAGCGATTCCCGGAAAGACTTCTCTGGCCAAGCCAGATGCATCCCATGCGCCCCATTCCGCCTTGTTCCGCCCTTATACCGCCCTATTCCGCCGCCACCGGGATGCATACCAGCAGCCTGTGCCTGCCATCATCCAGCGGCACGCGCACGGCACCGTCGCCGCATGCCACCGCCAGCCCATCGAGGACGGCATGCGCGCCGCCCGCGCCTGGCGCCAGTGTCTGCACCCGGATGTCGTAGTGGCACGCCCCCAGGGACACCGTCGCCTCAAACCCAGGCCAGGCCGCCGGAATGCTCGGCGCCACGATCAGCCAGCCCGCTTCGCGGCGGATCCCCAGGATGCCTTCCACCCCGGCGCGATACATCCAGCCGGCCGCGCCGGTGTACCAGGTCCAACCGCCGCGCCCGATGTGGGGCGCCACCGAATACACATCGGCCGCGATCACGTACGGCTCGACCTTGTAGCGCTGCACGCCTGCGGGCGTGCTGGCGTGGTGGATGGGGTTGAGCATCGAGAACAGGTCCACGGCCTTTGCGCCCGCGCCGAGCCGGGCGAAGGCAAGGACCGACCACATCGCGGCGTGGCTGTATTGCCCGCCATTCTCGCGCACGCCGGGGGGATAGCCTTCGATGTAGCCAGGATCGGGCGAGGCGCCATTGAAAGGCGGCGCGAACAGCAGCGCCAGGCCGTCGTTGCGCCGCACCAGGTGCTCGGCCATGGATGCCATGGCGGTGGCAGCACGCACCGGATCCCCGGCGCCCGACAGCACGGCCCACGACTGGGCAATGGCGTCGATCCGGCAGGCCGGGCTGGTCTTTGAACCCAGCCAGCTGCCGTCATCGAAGGTGGCACGGCGATACCATTCGCCGTCCCAGCCATCGCGCTCCAATGCCGCGCCCAGCATTGCCCCGTGGGCACGCCAGTGCGCCGCGCGGCCGGCATCGCGCACCTCGGCAAGCGGCGCGAAGAACGCGATCGTGCGCATCAGCAGCCAGCCAAGCCACACGCTCTCGCCCTTGCCGCCGGCGCCGACCCGGTTCATGCCGTCGTTCCAGTCGCCGCCGCCGATCAGCGGCAGGCCGTGCTCGCCGGTCAAGGCAAGGCATCGCTCGATGCCGCGCGCGCAATGCTCGAATAGCGAGGCCTGCGCCTCCCCGGTCATCGGCTGGAAGAAGGCGTCATGCTCATCGGCGCCGAGCACCGGCCCCTCGAGAAAAGGCACCTTCTCATCCAGCACCGCCGCATCGCCAGAGCCGGCAATGTAGGTCGCCGTGGCGAAGGCCAGCCAGACGCAATCGTCGGAGATGCGCGTGCGCACGCCCTGCCCGGTGTGCGGCAGCCACCAATGCTGGACGTCGCCTTCGGCAAATTGCCTGGCCGCGGCACGCAGCAGGTGCTGGCGCGTGGCCGCCGGCTTGGCGAAGGTAAGCGCCATGGTGTCTTGCAGTTGATCGCGAAAGCCATAGGCACCGCTCGCCTGGTAGAAGGCCGAGCGGGCCCAGATGCGGCAGGCCAGGGTCTGGTACAGCAGCCAGCCGTTGAGCATGATGTCCATTGCCCGGTCCGGCGTCCTGACCTGCACGGCGCCAAGCAGGCTATCCCAGTGCCCGGTCACGGCATCGAGCACGGCGTCGAGATCGGCAGCGCGATAGCGGGCTATCAGCGCCCTCGCCGCCTCGGCCGAGCCGCTCTCGCCAAGAAACGCGACGATGTCGAGCGTCTCGCCCGCGGCAAGCTCCACGATGCACTGCACCGCGGCGCACGGGTCCAGCCCCGCGCCCACCGCGCCGGACAACGGCGCGGTGCCAAGCAGGGCCGACGGCGCCTCGGCGCCGCCGTTGTAGCCGAGGAACTCCGTGCGGTCGGCGGTCCAGGCCGTTTGCCTGCCGCCGAGATCGGCAAAGGCGACCCGGCCGGGGAAGGCGCAGCTCCAGGGATTGCGCGCCAGCATCGCGCCGGTGGCCTCGTCGCGCTCGGTCACGATGAACGGCGCCGATGCGCCGCGCGACGTGCCGAGTACCCACTCCACGTAGGCGGTGACGGAAAGCCGGCGGCGCCCGGTGGACAAGTTGCTCAGCGTCAGCCGTGAAATCTTGACCGGGTCTTCCAGCGGGACGAACTGCAGCAGCTCAGCCGCGATGCCGTTCGCGTGGTGCGCAAAGCGGCTGTAGCCATGGCCGTGGCGGGCCGTGTAGGTGCCTGCGTCGCGGATGGGCTGCGCGGTCGGGCTCCAGAGTTCAAGGCTGTCTTCGTCGCGGATGTAGAACGCTTCGCCGGCAGGATCCAGCACCGGGTCGTTGGACCAGGGCGTGAGCTGGTTCTCGCGGCTGCTCTCGGCCCAGGTATAGCCGCTGCCCTGCGCCGAGGCATGGAAGCCAAAGCTGGGGTTGGCGATCACGTTGATCCAGGGCGCGGGCGTGGTGGCGGCGCCATCAAGCACGATCACATACTCCCGCCCGTCCATGTCGAAGCCACCGAGGCCGTTGAAGAACTGGAGCGCCGGCAAGGCCGGCGCTGGCATTGGCGCCGGGCGGGGTGGCGCGCGGCGGCGTACGGGCGCGGCGCGCTGCGGCGCCTGGGGCAGCCGGCCGAGTTGTTCGGCAATGGCCCCCCTGCGCGCGGACAGCACAACGCGGGCCACCGACAAGAGCAGCGCGCGGGCATCGCCGTGCATCAGGTCGGCGCGCAGCGTGTAGACCGAGCCCTGGGCGAGCTCGTCGCCAAAGCGCGGCCGCGACTGGCTGCTGCGCACCGCGGTCTCGATGGCGTTCTGCAGGTCCTGCGTATAAGACGACGCGCGCTCGTTGACGATGACCAGGTCCACGCCAAGCCGCTTCATGCGCCAGTACTCGTGCGCGCGCAGCAACTGGCGCACCTGCGCCATATCCTCGATCTCGTCGATGCGCAGCAGCACGATCGGCAGGTCGCCGGAGATGGCGTGCGGCCAAAGCCCGGACTGCGGGCCCGCGCCGCGGGCAATGGCCCCGGAGGAACCCCGGAAGCGGGGATCGGCGTACAGGATCGGCGCGGCCAGGCGCTGGAAATCCGCCGCTTCGTCGGCGTTGACGTCGAGATGACGCAGCTGGACCTGGGCCTGCGTCCAGGCCAGGGTCTTGGCGCGCTCGAAGGCGCTGCGGTCATGATGCCTGTCGATCAGATCCAGCAGCGCGGCACGCGAGGGCGCCACCAGTGTCCAGAATGCGATGCGCGCCACGCCGCCCGGTGCGACCCGCACGCGCTGCCTGAGCGAAAAGATGGCGTCGAGCACCGTGCCCGTGGTGTTGGACAGCGCACGGCCATGGCGCACGCCGTCCGCGATCCGGCCCGTTTGCCCCGCTTCCAAGAAGCGCGCCCGGTCGGTCTCGTACTGCGGATCCGCTACCACCTCGCCTTCGACGATGGCGAAATGGGCGGCCCATATCGTGGGCTCCGTGGGCGAGCGCGGGCGGCGCGTGGCAACCAGCGCGCCGAACTCGGGCAGGTATTCGGTTTCGACAAACAGCTTGGAGAAAGCCGGGTGCGCGGCATCTGCCGCCGGCACGGTCAGCACCAGTTCCGCATACGAGGTCAGCTCGATCTCGCGCGCGCGCCGCCCGCTGTTGGCCAGCGAGACCCGCCGCACTTCCCCGTCATCCTCGCCGGAGACCAGGATGGAGAGCGTGGTGACCAGGCTGCCGTCGCGGCGGATGAACTCCGCGTGGTCTTCGGCGAAGACCACTTCGCTGCCCTGCTCGCCATCGTCCGTATCGCCGCCGGCAAACTGCGCGCCGGCCGGCCACACGGCGCGGCTTTGCGTATCGCGCAGGAAGATGAAGCTGCCAGCGTCGTCGCGGGTGGCATCCTCGCGCCACCGCGTCACCGCCAGGTCGCGCCAGCGGCTGTAGCCCGCGCCGGCCGCGGTCAGCATCACCGCGTAGCGCCCGTTGGACAGCAGATGCGTGACGGGCGCGCCGGGCGCATAGCCCGCGAGCCTGCGCACCGTGGAATCCTCGCTGCCGGACTCCATCGTGGAGGCTTTCACCTCTTCGGCGCGCGGATGCGCAATGGCGACGTTGCGCGGCATGCGCTCCTGCAACAGCAGCTCGGTGGCCTGGATCATCGGCTCGCGGTGAAAGCGTTCCCGCATCTGCCCACCGTGCAGCGTATTGGCGATCGCCACGATGGTCATGCCCTGGTGGTGGGCCATGTAGCTGCGCACGATGGCGAACGCCTCATCCTCGGGCAACCGGGAGCGGGTGAAATCAATGGCCTCGTAGAAGCCGAAGCGCCCCTTTGCCCCCATCCGCGCGAGACGCGCGAAGTTCTGCTGCGCGCCCTGCGGATCCACCATGGTGGCCAGCCCGCTCGCATACGGTGCGATCACCACATTGTCGGAAAGCCCGCGTTTCAGGCCCAGGCCCGGCACGCCGAAGTTGGAGTACTGGTAGGTGAACTCCAGGTCGCGCGCGTTGTAGGCGGATTCGGACACGCCCCATGGCACGCCCAGCGCGCGGCCGTAGCCTTGCTGGCGCTCCACCACCAGCCGGTTGGTCTGCTCGAGCAGGCTGCCCGCCGGCGCGCGCATGATCAGCGACGGCATCAGGTACTCGAACATCGACCCGGACCACGAAATCAGCGCCGACCCATTGCCCAGCGGCGTGGCCGTGCGCCCAAGGCGGAACCAGTGGCGCGTGGACACATCGCCCTTGGCGATGGCAAACAGGCTGGCAAGACGGGCCTCCGACGCAAGCAAGTCATAGCAGCTGACATCGAGCCGGTTGTCGTCCTGCGAGTAGCCGATCGAAAGCAGCTTGCGCTCTTCGTCAAACAGGAACGCGAAGTCCATCGACAGTGCCATGTCGCGCGCGACGGCAGCCAGCGCTTGCAGGCGCGCGCCGAGCAGCTCCGGCGCTTCGATCCGCTCCACCCGGTCTTGCTCGTGCTCGGCCACGGCCTTGCGCAGCGCCTGCACCCAGAAGGCCAGGTCGCCAAGGCTGTCGTCGCCGGCGGCGGGCAGGATGTCGCTGGCGATCGCGGCGGCTTTTTCCGTCAGCCGCTTGAGCGCGGGCATCAGCATGGCCATGGCCTGCGTGCCCTGCGTGACGTTAAGCTGGGTTTCGACCTGTTCCAGCAATTCGCCGAGCTTGCCGGCGCGCTCGCCGCCCGCCAGCGCCAGCCCGGCAATGGCCTCGCGCGCCAGCGTGACGGTGTCCATCATGCCGAGCCGGAAATCCGGCGTCACCTCGGCATGGGTCCATTCTTCACAGGCGTTGGCCAGCGCAATCAGGTGGCCGGCCAGGTTGCCGCTATCGACCGATGACACGTAGGCAGGCGTCAGGGCGCGCAGATCCTGCGTGCCATACCAGTTGTAGAAGTGGCCATGGCAGCGCTGCAGCTTTTGCATGGCGGCGAAGGCCGCTTCCAGCCGCGCGGCCGTGGCCGCCGTGCCGCTCCAGCCGAAGTCGCGCGCGGCAATGGCCGATAGCAGGTACAGGCCGATATTGGTGGGCGAGGTCCGGTGCGCCAGGACCGGCTTCGGGCTGTCCTGGAAATTGTCGGGCGGCAGCATGTTGTCCGCTGGCGTGACCATGGTCTCGAAATAGCGCCAGGTGCGGCGCGCGGTCAGGCGCAGCTCGCGCGTGTCAGCGTCCGACACCACCAGCCGCCTTGCCACCTTCGGCGCCCGGCTTGCCCACAGCGCCAACATGGGCGCGGCCAGCCAGAGCCATCCAAGCGGCAGCGCGAGCGGCCAGGACGCGCTCGCGAAGGCCAGCGTGCCCGCCAGCAGCGCCAGCGTCAGCAAGACACCGCCCGCCATCTGGCGGTAGGAGCCGGCCAGGTCAAGCCGGGGGCTGGTCATGGACTGGGCGGCCGTGGTCCACTCCAGCAGGTGGCGGCGGGTCAAGCGCAGCCGCACCAGCGTGCGCGCGATGGCGTCGCTCATGCGCCAGGCCGCGTCGGGCAGGAACGCCAGCGTCAGCAGCACCTGCGCCACGGCGGCGCGCAGGTCGTCCCACAGTATCCTCACGTGCGTGCGCAGCTGGATGCCGGCACGATGGGGAATGACGGAAAACACACCGGGCAACAGGGCGGGAATCGCCACGGCCGCCAGCAACAGCAGCGTGCCCCGCAAAGCCGCCCCCGGCGGCAGCAGCCAGCACGCGCCAAAGCACAGCAGCAGCGACGGCGCGAGCACCGAGCGCCGCAGGTTGTCCAGCATCTTCCAGCGGCCGAGCATCGGCACCGCCTGGCTGCCCTTGCGGCCGCGCACGATCCAGCCAAGGAGCTGCCAGTCGCCACGCGTCCAGCGATGCTGGCGCTTGGCGGCCACGTCATAGCGCGCGGGAAAATCCTCGACGACCTCGATGTCCGAGGCCAGCCCGGCACGGGCGAACATGCCCTCGAACAGGTCGTGGCTGAGCACCGCATTCGCCGGCACGCGGCCGCGCAGCGCGGCCTCGAAGGCATCCACGTCATAGATGCCCTTGCCGGTATAGGAACCCTCGCCGAAGAGGTCCTGGTACACGTCCGACGCCGCCGCCGCATAGGGATCGATGCCGCCGGGCGCGGAGAATATGCGCTGATAGAACGAGCCCTCGCTCCCCACCGGCAGAGATGGCGTGACGCGTGGCTGCAGGATGGCGTAGCCGCCGATGACACGTTGCAGCGTTGCGTCGAACCTTGGCCGGTTCAGCGGGTGGGCCATCTTGCCGATCAGCCGGAGCGCCGCGTCGCGCGGCAAGCGCGTGTCGGCATCGAGCGTGATCACGTAGCGCACGTCGGGTGGTACCTGGGGCGCCGCGCCATCGACAGCAGCAAAGCTGGTGTCCGTGGCGCCGCGCAGCAGGCGGTTGAGTTCATGGAGCTTGCCGCGCTTGCGCTCCCAGCCCATCCACTTGCCTTCGCCGGCGTTGAACACACGGTGCCGGTGCAGCAGCAGGAAGCGGTTGCCGGCGGGGCCCGGCCCGTAGCGGCGATTCAGCTCGCCGATGGCTTCGGCCGCCACCGCCAGCAAGGCCGCGTCGCCCGGCATGACGGCCTGGTCGGCGTCGGTGCCGTCGGTGAGCAGCGCAAAGGTCAGGTCACCTCCGGCGCCGGCAAGATGGTGCACCTCCAGGCGCTCGATCTGATCGCGCAGGCTGGCTTCGCCCGATAGCAGCGTAGGCACCGCCACCAGCGTGCGCAGTGCTGGCGGCACGCCCGCCGTGAGCTCAAGCCCCGGCAGGATGGATGCGCCAAAGAGCCAGGCGATGCCGCGGTTGACCACCGCCGTTGCCACCTCGCTGGCTGGGACGAAGCCCAGGCAGCCGATCAGCGCAAGCCAGCCGCCGGAGAGCGCCGGCATGGCAGCCGCCGCAAGCAACCAGAGCGATCCACCGAGCAGCGCAAGGGTGACCAGCAAGATGGCGCCCACATAGCCACCAATGCCCAGCGCGATATTGAGGCGGGAAAACCGCAGCCGCGCCGGGGGACGAAAGCCGATTGCGCGCTCGAAGGCGCGCCGGCCCTGCGCGATCAGGTGATATCCCGGGTCCCCGATGCGCTGCGCCTGCGCCGCATCGGCGGTGCCTGCCGCCGCGGCGCGGGCCGTGGCCAGCGCAAGATCGGCAATCTCCAGCTCCGAGGCGGGCGAGCCGCGCGCGAGCTGCTCGATGGCGCTGCGGTAAAGATTGCGCGTGGGGAAGTCCATTTCGGCATAAGCGCTGCCATCGCGCAAACGCGCGTCGACCAGGCTCACGCTCTCGAACAGTTCGGCCCAGTCGATATCCGATATCAGCCGCATGCTGGTGATGACATTGCGCACGGTCACGTTGGATGCGCCCTGGCGCTGCTGGGCGTGCCGCACCACGTCCTCGATGGACGCGCCCTGCCGGCCGAGCCGCTCTTCCAGCCAGCCCAGGGTTGGCGTGGTCCGTGGGTCCTGGTCCCGCAGGCGCTTGGCCAGCTGCGCGGCGAACAGTTCCGACAACGGCGCGGGGGCGCGCGAGGCGATATCCTTGTCGAGCGCCGAGCGGGCGCAACCCAACTTGAGCAGTTGCCTGGACAGATCGTCCGCGTCGGCACGGGCGATGCGCCCGGCGGTTATCTGCTCGGCCAGGCGGCGCAGGTTCTCGATCAGGACGATGCGCAGCGTGATGGCCACGGCCCACAGCTCGCCGATGGTCAGCGGCTGCACGCGCTGGTAGGCGGCAATGAAGCGCCGCAGGGTGTCCGGGTCGATATGGCTGTCGGTATGCGCGACAAAGGCCCAGGCAAGGCCAAATACGCGGGGATAGCCGGCGAAGGGACCCTCGCTGAGCTTGGGCAACTGACGGTAGTAGCCTGGCGGCAGGTCATCGCGGATCTCGCGGATCTGCGCTTCCACGAGGTGGTAGTTGTCCAGCAGCCATTCGGCCGCGGGCACCACGGCCCGGCCACTCTCCAGCTCCGCCGCGCTGGCCCGGTAGGCCGCGAGCAGTACTTCGGCATTGTCGTTGAGGCGGCTGCGCAGCGTGCGCACGCGCGGGGGCGTCGGGGTAACGGGCTGGGCGGCGGCAAGGCTTTGCGCATGCTGCTCCAGCCGCTCGATGCCGAACAACTCCTCCCGCACTGGCGCCTTGCTGTCCCACGGCGAAGGGGTGGATGCGTACTCGAACCTGCGGCCTAGCACTGAATACATGGGCGCCTTGGTTGCCAACGGGGATCGGGAGACGGGTTCGCCTCCTTAAAAACGGCTGGCCGGCAAGCCCGAGGCCAGCCGGCCATCACGTGATCGCTGCGCGGTCTGTTGCGCCAAGGCGCGCTTTCTCGCCTCTTTCTCGCCTCTTTCTCGGCTCTTTTTCACCTATAAGCGGCCCATCAGCACCAGCACCAGCACCACGATCAGCAGCAGGCCCAGCACGCCGCTGGGCATGTAGCCCCAGGAACGGCTATGCGGCCAGGTCGGCATGGCACCGAGCAAGACAAGCACCAGCACGACCAGTAATACGGTTCCTAACATGGAACGCTCCTTTCCCGACTCCGCGTGATTGGCCAGGCCGCCGCCGATACCTCGCCAGGGGACCGGAATCTTCGAGCCCGATGCGAATGTAGCCGCGCCGTTTGGCATGGACCTGACCGCTACCGGCACGTTGCCATGGACGGCGTGCGGTGTCGGTACGATGACGGACAATTGGCGCCCGCTACCGGGCTTGGGCGTTGGGGCTCGGCGGTTGAGCGGCGCAGGGTTGAGAGCGAGCGGAAAACGCGACGGGCATGACCGCCATGGTGGCCTTGAGGCCAGCGGGAAGGCAGCATGCTTCGGGAAAGAACTGAACCAGGGGCAAGAAGGCCGCAGGCGGAAAGTCGTGGGGTGCGACTGGGGTCAGGTCCAGACAGCCGGC
Source organism: Cupriavidus sp. UME77 (assembly GCF_014170355.1). Lineage (NCBI taxonomy): Bacteria > Pseudomonadati > Pseudomonadota > Betaproteobacteria > Burkholderiales > Burkholderiaceae > Cupriavidus > Cupriavidus sp. UME77. The sequence goes on along the minus strand of NZ_LZZU01000025.1, from coordinate 48,467 downwards.
CGCGCGTATTCGCAGCGCCGCTGTGCGCGCATCTTCGCATACTCCGGCCCGGCATCCTGCTTATATTTCCGGCGGCGGCGTTTCTGCACCCCGCGAGCATGCCAGGCCGCGCTTGCTAGCTAGCCATGTGACAAAAGAGACACACGGACACCCTGGCCGGCTATCCCGACGCTGGATTTTCTGCACGCCACCAAACCGTGCGCCGCGCCCTATTCCCGCTCGCCAATCCCGAAACCCGGCTGCCGATGCCCATTTTTTGCGCATGGCACCATCCCCAGGGCAAACCGCCAAAGCCGCCAGGCAGCCTGCCATCCACGCCGGGGCAAGCCCGCATTCCCTTGAAAATCAACGCCTTGCGCATCGCACTGCAACATATTCGGCTGCAAATTGAACACGTGGCCTGAACTTTGCGTAATCGGTATAAGTGCCAACTGTCGACAGCTGACCATCGACCTACAGTGACCTAATCGCCAATCCAAGGAAACCCAAACATGGGCAACAACGTCTCTTCCCGCCTGGTTCCCGCCATCTCCGAGGCCGAGCAACGGGTGCGTGAGGATCTCGCCGCCGCATACCGCCTGGTCGCCCTGTACGGCATGGACGACAGCATCTACACCCATATCTCGGCCCGGGTGCCGGGCACCGAGGACCGCTTCCTGATCAACCCGTTCGGGATGCTGTTCCGCGATATCACCGCGTCCTCGCTGGTGTGCATCGACCTGGACGGGAACATCATCAGCGGGCCGCCGGGGCAAGACGTGAACCCGGCGGGCTTCACCATCCACAGCGCGGTGCATGCCGCCCGGCATGACGCGGTGTGCGTGCTGCATACGCATACCGTGGCCGGCGTGGCCGTATCGTCGCTGGCGTGCGGCCTGCAGCCCTCCAACCAGTGGGCGCTGCAATTCCATGACCGCGTGTCGTACCACGACTTCGAAGGCATTGCGCTGGACCATGAGGAGCGCGTGCGCCTGGTGGCCGATCTCGGCCCGGACAAGCGCGCCCTGATCCTGCGCAATCACGGCCTGGTCACGCTGGGCCGCAGCGTGGCGGAGGCCTTCATCCTGATGCACAACCTGGAGCGCGCCTGCCGCGTGCAGGTGGCGATCCAGTCCACCGGGCAGCGGGTCAATCCGGTGCCGCCAGCCATTTGCGAGAAGACCGCGCGCCAGTACGAGAGTGGCGACACCAACCGCCTGCCCGGCGCGCCCGATCCGTACGCGCGGGAATGGCGCGCCTTGCGGGAGCGGCTGGAACCGGCCGCTGCCACGTCGTTCCGCGACTGACTCGCCATTGCGTCTTGCCAGTTCCGTCGTGCCAGTTCCGTCTTGCCAGTTACCCATCCCTAGCCCCCAGGAGAGTTCCGCAATGAATCGTCGCCAACTGATCAAAATGGGTGTTGCCACCACCGGGCTGTCGCTCGCCGGTGTGCCTTTCCACGTCCTCGCGGCCGGCAAGAAGGGCGGCGTGATCAACGCGCTCGTCCAGCCTGAGCCTTCCGGCCTGATGATCGGCATTACCCAGAACGGCCCCACCCAGCTGATCTCCGGCAACATCTATGAGGGCCTGCTGCGCTACGACGAAAAGCTGGAACCGCAGCCAGCGCTGGCGACCTCGTGGACGGTGAACCCGGCCGGCACCGTGTACACGTTCAAGCTCAAGCCCAAGGTCACCTGGCATGACGGCAAGCCGTTTACCGCGGCCGACGTGGTGTTCTCCGCCGATGTGTTCCTGCGCAAGACCCACGCCCGGCTGCGCGCCAACCTGGCGGCGGTGGAGAGCATCCGCGCCGTGGACCCGCTCACGGTGGAGTTCAAGCTGAAGTACCCGTTCAGCCCGTTTCTAGGCATCTTCGAAGTGGGCACCATGCCCATGGTGCCCAAGCACATCTACGAGGGCACGGATTTCCTGACCAACCCGGCCAACGCCAAGCCCATCGGCACCGGCCCGCTGAAGTTCAAGGAATGGGTGCGCGGCTCGTACATCCAGCTGGTGCGCAACGATGCGTATCACCAGCCCGATGTGCCGCTGGTCGACAGCGTGTACTTCCACGTGATCCCCGATGCGTCGGCGCGCGCCGCGGCGTTCGAGTCCGGCAAGGTCGACCTGGTGCCCGGCGGCGCGGTGGAGTACTTCGACGTGGCGCGCCTGAGCAAGCTGCCCGGCGTGCAGGTCACCACCAAGGGCTGGGAATTCTTCGCGCCGCACTCGTGGCTGTGGGTCAACAACCGCAAGGCGCCGATGGACAACATCAAGTTCCGCCAGGCGCTGGCCTTTGCCATCGACCGCGACGCGATCGCCAAGGTGGCATGGCAAGGCTATGCCAAGAGCGCCACCGGCCCCTTCAACAGCCATATCAAGTACGCCAGCACCGACGTGGCCAAGTATCCGCGCGACCTGGCCCGCGCCAAGCAGCTGCTGAGCGAATCCGGCTACAAGGGCGAAACCCTGCGCCTGCTGCCCCTGCCCTACGGCGAAACCTGGACCCGCTCGGCCGAGATCGTGCGGCAGAACCTGCAGCAGGCCGGCGTGAAGATCGAAATGACCCCTACCGACGTGGCGGGCTGGGGCGAGCGGCTGAACAAGTGGGACTACGACCTGGCCTTCACCTACGTCTACCAGTATGGCGACCCGGCGCTGGGCGTGGCGCGCAACTACACCTCGGACAACATCGCGCAGGGCTCGCCCTTCAACAATGTGGAGGGCTATCGCAACGCCAAGGTCGACGAATTGTTCCAGGCTGGCGCGCGCGAGATCGACCCCGTCAAGCGTGCAGCGATCTACCACGAAGTGCAGAAGATCCTGGTCGACGAGATGCCGGTGGTGTGGCTGCACGAGCTCAACTTCCCCACGCTGTACCGCAGCCGCATCAACAATCCCATCAGTTCCGGCATTGGCCTGAACGACGGCATCGGCCGCGCCTGGCTGGCGTGATGGCAGTCATCTTTATCTCTGGGGCAAAGCCATGAGTCGTACGCAGCGCATGCTAGGCCGGGTGGTACAGGGCGTGATCGCGATCCTGGTCATCGCTACCGTCAACTTCCTGCTGATCCGGGCCGCGCCGGGAGACCCTGTCTCGGTGATGGCTGGCGAGGCCGGGGCCTCCGACCCGCAGTTCGTGGCGCAGTTGCGCACGCAGTTCGGGCTGGATAAGCCGGTGCCGGAGCAGCTTGCCACTTACCTCGGCCACGTGGTGCACCTGGACCTGGGCTACTCCTACCGCCAGCAGCAGCCGGTGCTGGACCTGATCCTGCAGCGCCTGCCGGCCACGCTGATCCTGACCGGCAGCGCCTTCGTGCTCTCCGTGCTGTTCGGCGTGGTGCTGGGGGCGTGGGCCAGCCGGCGCGCGGGGAGCTGGGTGGACAACGCCATCACCCTGTTCGCCCTGGTGTTCTACGCAACGCCCTTGTACTGGCTGGCGATGATGGCGGTGCTGCTGTTTTCGGTCAAGCTCGACTGGCTGCCCGGCTTTGGCTACTTCACCGTGGGGGCGGACCTGCATGGCCTGGCGCTGGTGTTCGACATTGCCACGCACCTGGTGCTGCCAGCGCTCACCCTTGCGCTGTTCTACATGGCGGTATATGCGCGCATGACGCGAGCCTCGATGCTGGAAGTGGCGCAGATGGATTTCGTCAAGACCGCGCGCGCCAAGGGTGTGCGGCCCGGGCGCATCCAGCGCGCCCACATCCTGCGCAACGCCCTGCTGCCGGTGGTGACGCTGGCCGGCATCCAGGCCGGCGGCATGATCGGCGGCGCGGTGCTGACCGAGACGGTGTTCGCCTGGCCCGGCATTGGCCGCCTGATGTTCGACGCCCTGCTGCAGCGTGACTACAACCTGCTGCTGGGCTGCTTCCTGGTCACCGCGGCCATGGCCGTGTTGTTCAACCTGTTGACCGACTTTGTCTACACGCTGGTCGACCCGCGGATCGAGATGCAATGAAAAACACTTTCTGGCGGCGGTTCTGCCGCAACAAGGCAGCCGTGCTCGGCATGGTGGTACTGGTGGGCTTTGCCGTGCTTGCGCTGTTCGGGCCGTGGATGGCCGGGCATGATCCCTGGGACATGGTGCAGCAGCCGTTCCTGCAACCGATGCAGGAACCCGGCTTTGCCATGGGCACCGACACCATGGGGCGCGACATCCTGGCGGGCGTGATCCACGGCGCGCGCATCTCGTTGCTGATCGGCGTGGTGTCCACGGTGGTCTCGCTCTTGATCGGCGTGACACTGGGCGCCATTTCCGGCTACTTCGGCGGGTGGATCGATGCGGCGCTGATGCGCTTCACCGAGCTGTTCCAGGCGGTGCCGAGCTTTGCGCTGGCGCTGGTGCTGGTGGCGATCTTCGAGCCGTCCATCGGCTCCATCGTGGCGGCGATCGCCATCGTGTCCTGGCCGCCGGTGGCGCGCCTGGTGCGCAGCGAGTTCCTCACGTTGCGCCAGCGCGATTTTGTCCAGGCCGCGAAGCTGGCCGGGCAATCGACACCGCGCATCATCTTGTCGCAGATCCTGCCCAATGCCAGCTCGCCCATCGTCGTGATGGCCTCGCTGATGGTGGCGACCGCCATCCTGCTCGAATCCAGCCTGAGCTTCCTGGGTCTGGGCGACCCAAACCACATGAGCTGGGGCTATATGGTGGGCTCGGCGCGCACCGTGCTGCGCCAGGCCTGGTGGATGGCGGTGTTTCCCGGCACGGCCATCCTGCTGACGGTGCTGGCGCTCAATATGGTGGGCGAAGGCCTGAACGACGCGCTCAATGCGCGCCTTGGCGGGAGCGGACGATGAGCACACCGGTACTAGATATCCAGGAACTGAGCATCCGCCTGCCTGCCGGCGGCGACCGCGCGCTGGCCGTGCAGGCAGCCTCGCTGACGCTGGAAGCGGGCCAGACGCTGTGCGTGGTGGGCGAGTCCGGCTCCGGCAAATCCATGATCGCCAATGCGGTGATGGGCCTGCTGCCGCGGCCCCATGTGGAGCCTGTGGCCGGGCGCATCCTGTTCGAGGGCCAGGACCTGCTGCAGCTGGATGACGACGCCATGCGCGAGCTGCGCGGGCAGAAGATCGGCATGGTGTTCCAGGAACCCATGACGGCGCTCAACCCGGTCATGCGCATCGGCGACCAGATCGCCGAAGTGTTCGATGCGCACCAGCGGCTGGGCGCGGCCGAGAAGCGCAAGCGCATCGTGGCGGCGCTGGCCGATGTGGGCCTGCCCGATCCGGAGCTGCTGTACGACAGCTACCCCTTCCGCCTGTCGGGCGGGCAACGCCAGCGCGTGATGATCGCGTGCGCCATGGCGCTGGAGCCGCGCCTGCTGATCGCCGACGAGCCCACCACCGCGCTCGACGTCACCACGCAGGCGCAGATCCTGCAACTGATCCGCGACCTGCAAAAGCGGCGCGGCATGGCCGTGCTGTTCATCACGCACGATTTCGGCGTGGTGTCGGAGATCGCCGACCAGGTGGTGGTGATGCAGACCGGCACCATCGTCGAGGCCGGGCCGGCCGCGCGCGTGCTGACCGATCCGCAGCATCCCTATACGCGCAAGCTGATCAGCGCCATTCCCGGCGGGCACCTGCGCCAGCCGCCGGTGCAGGCAGAGGTCAACCGCGTGCTGCAGGTGCAGGACCTGTGCAAGACCTACCGCACCGGTGGCGGCCTGCTGCGGCGCGGGCGCGAGGTGCAGGCCGCGCGCAACGTGAACTTTGAGCTGCTGCGCGGGCAAACGCTCGGGCTGGTGGGTGAATCGGGCTCGGGCAAATCGACGGTGGGCCGCTGCATCGTTGGCCTGGCGCCGTTCGACAGTGGCCGCATCGTGATCAACGGACGCAACCTGTCGCAAGGCGGCGGGCTGCTGCAGCGCGCGGGCGGCAAGCTGCAGATGGTGTTCCAGGACCCTTACGCCTCGCTCAATCCCCGGCATCGGATCGGTGCGGCCATCGCTGCCGGCCCCATCGCGCAGGGCGTATCGCGCCAGGAGGCACAGGCGCGCACGCTGGAGCTGCTCGGGCTGGTCGGGCTGGGGCCGGAGGCGGCCGAGCGCTACCCGCATGAGTTCTCCGGCGGGCAGCGCCAGCGCATCGGCATTGCCCGGGCGCTGGCGATGCAGCCGGAATTGCTGGTGGCCGACGAGCCCGTCTCCGCGCTGGATGTGTCGGTGCAGGCGCAGGTGCTGGAGCTGTTCGCCAAGGTGCGCGAGCAGTTCAAGCTGGCCATGGTCTTCATCACCCACGACCTGCGCGTGGCCGCACAGATGTGCGACAAGATCGCCGTCATGCAGCGCGGCGAGGTGGTCGAGTACGGCGAGACGGCCCGCGTGCTGAGCGCGCCCGAGCATCCGTACACGCGCAAGCTGATCGAAGCCATCCCGCGCTTGACCCGGGTGCAGGAGGCCACAGAGGCCGCAGAGGCACCAAAGACATCAGAGACACCGGCGCCGGCCCACCTGCAAGCGGTCGGGGGCTACGCATGACCCGCGCCAACCTCGACAACCTGGCCGGGACACTCAACAAGATGGACATGACGACAACCAAGCCCCCCTGCGTGGCATTGCTCAGCGGCGTGCTCGACATGCACTACCTGGTACCCGCCTTCCGCGCGGCGGCGCCCGGGCTGGACCTGCGCGTGGGCCCCGACCTGGGCACGCTTGACGACATCGACGCCGCGGTTTGCTGGGCGCCCCCGCCCGGCTTGCTGGCGGCCATGCCCAAGCTGCGCCTGGTGCAGTCGCTGGGCGCGGGCATCGACCACCTGCACAGCGATCCGGACCTGCCATCCGGGCCAACCGTCTGCCGCATCGTGGATACCGCCATGGCCGGCACCATGACGGCCTACGTGACGTGGGCCGTGATCCAGCACCAGCGCAGCATGGGCGCTTATCTTGCCAGCGCGGCGGCCGGGCAGTGGCAGGAGCAGCCCATCGTGGCGCCGCCGCGGCACCGCGTGGGCATTGCGGGGCTGGGCACGCTGGGCATTGCCAGCGCCCGCGCGCTGCAGGCGGTGGGCTATGCGGTGCGCGGCTGGAGCCGCAGCCCCAAGGCGGGCCTGCCCGAAGGCGTGGAAGCCTTCCACGGCCAGGACGGCCTGGATGCCTTCCTGGCAGGCTGCGACGCGCTGGTTTGCCTGCTGCCGCTGACCGCGCAGACGCAGGGTTTCCTGTGCGCGAACCTGTTCGCCCGCCTGCCGTGCGGCGCGCACCTGATCAACGTAGGCCGGGGCGGCCACCTGGTCGAGCCCGACCTGCTGCGCGCGCTGGACGACGGCACGCTGGGCGCGGCCACGCTGGATGCCTTCCAGCACGAGCCGCTACCATCCGGGCACCCGTTCTGGCGGCATCCGCGCATCAACGTCACGCCGCACGTGGCGGCCCGCACCGATCCGGCGACAATCGCGCGCCAGACGCTGGATAATCTGGCCCAGCTGCGCCGCGGGCAGCGACCTGCCGTGGCAGTCGACCCGGCACAGGGATATTGATATTGACGCGTTTGACCTTGGCATGCCGCTGCCCCAGCGCTCCGACACACCCGATACCAACAACAGGACGTCACTGACATGACCGTCGCCTTGCCCTCTCACGCCGCCCTTGCCGCAGACGATATCGCGGCCCACCTGCACCCCTTTACCAACCTGGCCGCCCACCCCGGCGTCGGCCCGCTCGTCATCACCAAAGGCGACGGCATCTATGTGGAGGACGACCAGGGCAAGCGCTACCTGGAGGGGATGTCCGGCCTGTGGTGCAGCTCGCTCGGGTTCAGCCATGCGCGCGTGATCGAGGCCGGCGTCGAGGCCATGCGCACGCTGCCCTACTATCACACGTTCAACCATCGTTCCAACCCGGCGGCCATCATGCTGGCCGAGAAGCTGGTCGCGATGGCGCCGGTGCCGATGTCCAAGGTGTTCTTCGCCAACTCCGGCTCGGAGGCCAACGACACCGCCGTCAAGCTGGTCTGGTACTACCACAACGCCATCGGCAAGCCGGACAAGAAGAAGATCATCGCGCGCACCAACGCCTATCACGGCGTTACCGTGGCGGCGGCGAGCCTGAGCGGCTTGCAGGCCAATCACCGCGATTTCGACCTGCCCATCGACCGCATCCTGCGCGCCGGCTGCCCGCACCACTACCGCTACGGCGCGCCGGGCGAGAGCGAGGCGGCGTTCGCCAGCCGCCTGGCGCAGGAGCTCGAAGCACTGATCCAGGCGGAAGGCCCGGACACCATCGGCGCCTTTATCGCCGAGCCGGTGATGGGCGCGGGCGGCGTGATCGTGCCGCCGGCCACCTACTTTGCCGAGATCCAGGCCGTGCTGCGCCGCCATGACATCCTGCTGATCGCCGACGAGGTGATCTGCGGCTTTGGCCGGACCGGCGCGATGTTCGGCTCCACCACCTACGGCATGCGGCCCGATATCCTCACCTGCGCCAAGGCGCTGTCTTCCGGCTACATGCCGATTTCGGCGGTGATGGTGTCGGAGACGGTGCACGCGGCCATTGCCGCCAACAGCGGCAAGATCGGCACCTTCGGCCACGGCTTCACCTACTCGGGCCATCCTGTCACCACGGCGGTGGCGCTGGAGACGCTGCGCGTCTACGAGGATGACCACATCCTGGATCATGTGAACGCCATCGCGCCCCGCTTCCAGCAAGCGCTGCGTGCCTATGCCGGGCGAGCCCTGGTGAGCGAGGTGCGCGGGGTTGGCCTGCTGGGCGCGGTCGAGCTGGCGGCGGATCCGGCAGCGCGGCGCGCCTTCGACCCAGCCCTGAAGGCTGGCCCGCGCCTGGCCCAGCTGGCGCAGGAGCACGGCCTGATCGTGCGCGCCATGGGCGACACCATTGCGTTCTGCCCGCCGCTGATCATCACCGAGGCGCAGATCGACGAGCTGTTCACGCGGTTCGAGCGCGCCATGGTGGCGCTGGAGCGTGAGCTCCCTGCCAGCAGCAAGGGCGGCAATGCCGGCCATGGTGATAACAAGGCTGCGGCCTGATGACCGGCCCGGCCAATCCTTCGCTACGGCTCACCACGGCGAGTGCGCGCCGCGATGGCATCGCGCTGTTCTTCTGCGCGCTGGTGGCCTTTGCCAGCTACGACGCCTTCTGCAAATGGATGCTGCGCGATCACTCGGCGCCCATGATGAACCTGACCCGCTATGTGTCGGTGAGCGTCATCGCGCTGGTGTGGCTGCTGCGCGAAGGCGGCCTGAAGCTGTGGCGCACGCCCTGCAAATGGCTGCTGCTGGCACGCGGGCTGGCGCTTGGCATCGTGGCGAGCTGCTTCATGGCGGCACTGGTGCACATGCCGCTGGCAGAGGCCACCGCCATCTACTTCACCGCGCCGCTGATCATGGTGGCGCTGTCGCCGGCGGTGCTGGGCGAACGGGTGGGGCGCGCGCAGTGGGCGGCGGTGCTGGCCGGCTTTGGCGGCATGCTGCTGATCGTGCGGCCAGGCGGTGACCTGCCCTTGGCCGGCACCGTGCTGATGATCGTCTCGGCCGTGTGCTACGCGGCCTTCCAACTGCTGACGCGCCGGCTGGCCGGCGTGGTCGCCGGCCCGGTGCTCTATGCCTGGACCGCGCTGATCTGCCTGGTGGTGACCGGCGTGCCGGCGCTGGCGACGCTGCCTGAGGTCATGCCGCCCGCGCCCGACATCTTGCTGATGATGGCCGGTGGCGCCTGCAGCGGCCTGGCCCAGTTGCTGCTGCTGGCCGCCTTCCGGCGCGTTGCCGCCTCCACGCTCGCGCCGCTCAATTACTTTCAACTGCTGCTCGCCGTGCTGATCAGCACCTTTGTCTTCCAGCGCCCGCCCGATGGCATCGCGCTGGCGGGCATCGTGCTGATCATGCTGTCGGGCGGCTACCTCGCATTGCGCGGGCGGCAGGCGCCGCCCGCGCCGCCGGCGCCGCCGGTAAAGCCGGTCGTAGCCCGACCCAAGGACTAAACCCATGTCTGATTCCGCATTCGACGAATCCTCGCCCTTTGCCTCCATCGAAGTCTCCGACCTGGTGGCGGCGGTGGAGGCGCAACTCACGCAGGCCATCGTCGAAGGCCGGCTCCCGCCCGGCAGCCGCATCGTCGAGGCCGACATCGCCCGCCGCATGAATGTCAGCCGCGCGCCGGTGCGCGAGGCGGCGCGGCGGCTGGAGCGCCAAGGTGTGCTGGTCTCGCGCCCGCGCCATGGCTTTGCGGTGCGCACGGTGACGGTGCGCGAGATCGACGACCTGTTCCAGGTACGGCTGAACCTGGAGCTGATGGCCGCATCGCTCGCCTGCAAGCAGGCGCCGGAGGCCGGGCTGAAGCAGCTCGTGGCCATGGTCGACCGCATGGTGCAGGAGGCCGAATCGCTGCCGCAGATCGAGCGCGTGGCGCGCGACCTGGCGTTCCACACGGCCATCTGCGAGCTGTCCGGCAATGCCTACCTGCATCGCATGTTCTCCATGATGCAAACGGAGATCCGCATGATCGTGGCGCTGATCGACAGCGTGTACCACGATCCGAAGGCCGTGGCCGAGACCCATCGCCCCATTGCCGAGGCGATTGCGCGGCGCGACGAAGCCGCCGCGCAAGCCGCGGTGCGCTTCCATATCGATGACGCCTGGGTCCATGTCCGGGCGGTGTTCATGCAAAAACAAGGCGCCGCCGAGGCGCCCCCCGTGGAGTCCGTCCTATGAAAGTCGTCTACAGCGATCTGCATCTCGACCACGACCCGCACGCGTTCATGGTGCGCGGCAAGATGAAACGCAGCAACGAGCAGCCCGAGCGCGCCCTGCGCCTCCTGGCAGCGGTGCGCGCCGATGGCCACGACGTGATCGCCCCCGCCGATCACGGCCCCGGCCCGCGCGCCGCGATCCACACGCCGGAATACCTGCGCTTCCTGGAAACCGCGTACGACCGCTGGCAACTGCTGCCTGACGCCTCCGAAGAGGTCTTGCCCAACATCCATCCCTTCCCCGGGCAGCCCTGCACCTATCCCGACAGCGTGGTCGGCCAGGCTGGCTTCCACATGGGCGATGCCGCTTGCTCCATCGGGCCCAACACCTGGCGCGCGGCGGTCGGCTCGGCCGACGTGGCCACCCACGCCGCGCAACTGGTCGCCGACGGCGAACGCGCCGCCTATGCGCTGTGCCGCCCGCCGGGCCACCACGCCTATGCGGACCGCGCCAACGGCTTTTGCTACCTGAACAACACCGCCATTGCCGCGCAGCACCTGCGCCGCCACCATGACCGCGTCGCCATTCTCGACATCGACATGCACCACGGCAACGGCACCCAGGGCATCTTCTACCGGCGCAACGATGTGCTGACCGTGTCGCTGCATGGCGACCCGATGCTGTTCACGCCCTTCTTCACCGGACACGCGCACGAGCGCGGCGAGGCGGAGGGCCTCGGCTACAACATCAACCGCCCGCTGGCGCGCGGCACCGGCGACGAGGCCTACCTGGCGGCGCTGCGCGACGTGTGCCAAAGCATCCGTGCCTTCGCGCCCGGCGCGCTCGTGGTGGCGCTGGGGCTGGACGCGCACGAGCGCGACCCGTACCAGGCACTGGCCGTCACCACGCCCGGCTTCGCGCTGATCACCGCGGAAATCGCGCGGCTGGGCTTGCCGACGGTGCTGGTGCAGGAAGGCGGGTATCTCTCCGACGATCTCGGGCCCAACCTGTCCAGCGCGCTGCGCGGCTTCGCGAGCGCGGCATGAACGGGCCGGCAAGCGCGGCACTGGCAGCCTCCGATGTGCTTAGCGAAGGCTCGCCCGACGTCCCCGTGACGTGGGCGATGGCGCTGCTCACGCAGCACTACGGGCTGGCCGGCCGGCTCTCCTCGCTGAGCGGCGAGCGCGATCGGAACTTCTTGCTGGAAACGCCGGCGGCAAGCTACATGCTCAAGGTATCCCACCCGGCCGAGCTACCACTGGTGGCGGACTTCCAGACCCAGGCGCTGCTGCACATCGCGGCGGCCGACCCCGCCCTGCCCGTGCAGCGCATCGTGCCAACCCTGGCGGGCCAGCCATCGCTGATCGCCCAGCCACCCGGGGGCGAAGCGCGCGTGGTGCGCCTGTTCACCTACCTGCCCGGCGTGCCGCTGCCCAAGGCGCAGCGCTCGCAAGCGCAGGCACGGGAGCTGGCGCGCACGCTGGCCCGGCTCGACCTGGCGCTGCGCGACTTGCGCCATCCCGCCGGCGAACTCGAGCTGCCGTGGGACATCCAGCGCGCCGACCGCGTGCGCGGCCTGCTCGACAGCGTCCCGGACGCGGCGCGCCGCGCGCTGGCAAACCGCGCGCTGGATCGCTTTGCCGCCAATGTGCAGCCCCGGCTGGCGCACCTGCGGGCCCAGCCGATCCACAACGACTTCAATATCTATAACGTGCTGGTCGACCCGCAAGACCATGCGCGCATTGCGGGCGTGCTGGATTTTGGCGACATGGTCCATGCGCCCCTGATCGACGACCTGGCCGTTGCCGCCGCCTATCAGGTTGACCCTGCCGGCGACACCATGGCCACGCTGGCGGACTTTGCCGCCACCTATCACGCAGTACTGCCGCTGCAAGCCGATGAGGTAGACGTGCTGTTTGACCTGGTGCAGGCCCGGCTGGTGATGGTGGTAGCCATCAGCGGCTGGCGCGCCGCGCGGCATCCGGAAAACGCGCCTTACCTGCTGCGCAACAACGCGGTCTCCTGGGACCGGCTGGCAGCCTGCGACGCGATCCCCATCGAACAAGCACGCTCCGTCCTGCGCCGCGCCTGCGCGGTGGCGTGACCACGACACCAAGGAATCCGATGACCACGGCAGCAGCCACCCCTAGCGTTGCAGCACTGACCGAGCGGCGCGCCCGCGTGCTCGGGCCGGCGTACCGCCTGTTCTACGAGGCGCCGCTGCACATCGTGCGCGGCGATGGCGTCTGGCTTTACGACGCCACCGGCGAGCGCTACCTCGATGCGTACAACAATGTGGCATCGGTCGGCCATTGCCATCCACAGGTGGTGCAAGCCATTGCCCGCCAGGCGGCGCAGCTCAACACGCACACACGCTACCTGCACGAGGGCATCCTGGATTATGCGGAGCGCCTGCTGGCCACCATGCCGGACGCGCTGGGCCATGCCATGCTCACCTGCACCGGCAGCGAGGCCAACGACCTCGCGATGCGCATCGCGCGCGCCCACACCGGCGCGCAAGGGCTGATCATCACGCGCTTTGCCTACCACGGCGTGACCGCGTCCATTGCCGAGGCATCGCCCTCGCTCGGGCGCTACGTGAAGCTCGGCGACAACGTGCGTACCGTGCCGGCGCCGGACAGCTACCGCGTGGCGCCGGCGCAGCTCGGTGCTGTCTTTGCCGACGGTGTGCGCCACGCCATCGAGGACCTGCGCGCGCATGGCATCCGCCCCGCCGCGCTGCTGGTCGACACCGTGTTCTCCAGCGACGGCATCTTCACCGATCCGCCCGGCTTCCTGAAAGATGCGGTCGCCGCCATCCGCGCGGCCGGCGGCGTGTTCATCGCCGACGAGGTACAGCCCGGCCTGGGGCGCACCGGCGAGGCGTTCTGGGGATTCCAGCGCCATGGCGTGGTGCCGGACATCGTCACCATGGGCAAGCCAATGGGCAACGGGCATCCGCTGGCCGGGCTGGCCGTGCGCCCCGAAGTGCTGGAGGCGTTTGGACGCGAGTGCCGTTACTTCAACACCTTCGGCGGCAACCCGGTGTCTGTCGCCGCCGGCATGGCGGTGCTTGACGTTATCGAGCAGACGCAACTCATGGCGCAGGTGCGGCGCGTGGGCAAGTACCTGCGCGAGCGGCTGGCAGGCGTGGCGGCGCGGCATCCACTGATCGGCGATATCCGCGGGGCCGGGCTGTTCGTCGCGGTGGAGTTTGTTGAAGACGGCGATGCCGCGCGGCCCGCGACCGCGCGCACGGCGCGCATCGTCAACGGCCTGCGGCGGCGCCACGTGCTGGTTGGTGCCACCGGCGAAGCGGCCAACATCCTGAAGATCCGCCCGCCGATGGTGTTCACCGAAGCGCACGCCGACCTGCTGGCCGACACCCTGGACGCGGTGCTGGCCGAGGTGGAGAACGAGCGAGCGGCCTGAACCTGAACCTGAACCCGAAGCTGCAGCTGCAGCCGCCCGCCCGCCATCCGGCCAGCAGCCCGGCTAACGCGCCGCGAGCTTGGCGGCTATGCCGGCCACGTGCCGGCCCTGATACTTTGCGATCGCCAGTTCGTTCTCGCTCGGCTGGCGCGAGCCGTCGGCGGCCGTCAGGGTGGAGGCGCCATAGGGCGTGCCCCCCGTGATCTGGCTCATGTCCAGCAGCCGCGCTTCGGCGTAGGGCACGCCGACAATCACCATGCCCTGGTGCAACAGCGTGGTGTGGAAGCTGGTAATCGTGGTCTCCTGGCCACCGTGCTGGGTGGCGGTGCTGGTAAAGACACTGCCGACCTTGCCCACCAGCCCGCCGCTCATCCACAGCCCGCCGGTCTGGTCGAGAAAGTTGCGCATCTGCGCGCACATATTGCCAAACCGTGTGGGGGTGCCGAACAGGATGGCATCGGCGTCGGCCAGTTTGTCCGGCTCCGCCACCGGCACATGGGCAAAAGCCGCCCGAGCGGCCTTGGCGCCACTCTTTTCCAGCACGGCGTCGGGCACCAGTTCCGGTACCTGGAGCAACGTCACCTCGGCGCCATCGACTTCTCGCGCGCCCGCCGCCACGGCCTCCGCCATTTTGTAGACGTGCCCATACATGCTGTAGAAGACCACCTGGATCTTGCAGGTCATGACATCCTCCTGAGTGCAATGCCAAATACGTAATGACGAAATGACGAAATACGAAATACGAAATCGGGACTTCAGGCCGCAACAGGCCATCCGTTGAGTCTAGGCGACGCAAGCGCGCCGCGCGGTGACTGCCGCGCTTCCCTTCGCATCTTCGCCGCCTACAATAAAAGACCCTGGCTCATCCGCGCGCGGCACGGGCCCGCCCTGCCGGGGCCAACGATGGAGTACGGCGATGACAACGACGTGTGCGCACCTTGCATTGAGCCATCCGGTCACACCCAGCGCGGAAGGCTGCGAGGAATGCCTGCGCAGCGGCGACGAATGGGTGCACCTGCGCTTGTGCCTGTGTTGCGGCCATGTTGGTTGCTGCGACGACTCGCCCAACCAGCACGCCACCCGGCATTTCCTGGCCACGGAGCATCCGGTGATCCAGTCGTTCGAGCCGGGCGAAACCTGGCGCTGGTGCTATATCGACAAGCTGTTCATTCCTTGAGGGGTGCCCGGCGCCCGGCGCGCGCGCAAGCCGACCCCCATGCGCCAATCCTGCAAGGAGAATGTCATGCTGTCGACACCCGTTGAAAAGACCGACCATGTACTGGGGCCCGCCTCGGCCCAAGTCACCGTGGTCGAGTACGGCGACTACGAATGCCAGTATTGCCGCCTGGCCTACGGCGGCGTGAAGATCCTGCTTGCCCGCTACCACGACCGCGTGCGCTTTGTGTACCGCCATTTCCCGCTGACGGCCTGGCACCCGCTGGCGCAAGGCGCCGCGGAGGCTGCCGAGGCCGCGGCGGCCCAGCACAAGTTCTGGCCGATGCACCAGCAGCTCTTCGAGCAACATCACGGCATCAAGCCGGCGATGCTGCGGGAGTATGCCGCTGCGCTGGAACTGGACCTGGAGCGTTATGACTACGACATGAAGTCCCACACCTACCTGCAGCGCGTGCGCGAGCACCAGCAAAGCGGCATGGCCAGCCATGTGCGCAGCACGCCGGCATTCTTCGTCAACGGGGAAATACAGGACGTGACCTTCGGCATCGAACACCTGGACCATGCCATTGCCGTGGCGCTGCGTCACTGAGAGGCTGGGGGCCTGGGCTTGCGGGCCAACAGGCGTGGCCGGCGTCGCCGGCAATCACCGCCCGCAGGATCTGCGCGTGCCGGTTCAGTTGTGCTGGAATGTGAAGCTGTCGGCGTAGATATGCGCGCCGCTGGCGCCGAGCCCGAGAAAGGTCTCGCGGGCGTCGCGGATCATGTCGGGCGAGCCGCACAGGTAGATGGCGTGCTCCGACAGGTCCGGCAGGTCGGCGGCAACGGCGTGCTGCACGTGGCCGCGCCGGCCGCTCCATGCGCCGTCGGCACGCGAGAGCACCGGCACATACTGGAAATCGTAGAGTCGCGCGCCCCACGCCTGGATCTGTTCGTGCAGGTACAGGTCCGCCTGGGTGCGCATGCCCCAGTACAGCGAGACCGGCGGGCAATCCGGATCGTCCATCAGCGACTCGAGGATGCTCTTGATCGGCGCCAGCCCGGTGCCCGTGGCCACCATCACCAGCGGGCGATAGTCGTCCTTGCGGAAATAGAAGCCGCCCAGCGGCAGTTCCACGTCGAGCTGGTCGTCGGAGCGCAGTCCCGCCAGCAAGCGCTCGGTGAAGTAGCCGCCGGGAATACGGCGCACGTGCAGGTCCACCGTGCGGTCCTTGGGAACCGACGCCATCGAGAAACTGCGCGCGATGCCGTCACCGGTAAAGATCTTGAGGTACTGGCCGGGACGGTAGTCAAGCGCCTGCGCCTGCGGCAGCTCCAGCGTCAGGTGCACCACGTCGGCGCTGAGCGGCGCGATCTTGCGGATCACCGCGGTGTGGCGCGCGGGCTCGGCGCATGGCTCGCCGGGGCGCGCCGTGCTGATCACCAGGTCGCTGGTGGGCCGCGCCTGGCACGCCAGCGCGAAGCCTTCGGCCTCTTCTTCCGGGGTCAGGCCCATGGGGTACTCGTCATAGGCCACCGCGCCTTCGACCAGCCTGACGCGGCACGTGGCGCAGCCACCGAAGCGGCAGTCGTGGGCCATCTGCACATTGGCGCGCAGGGCGCCGTCCAGCACCGTTTCGCCGGCGCCGGTTTCGAACGATTGCTGGGATTCGATGAGATGGATGCGGTAGGACATGGTGGACTCGGAATGCGGGGGGATGGGCTTCTGGATCTAAAACCTAAAACCTGAAACCTAACGTCAAAGGCAGTTTCACCACCCCTGCGGGGTGGCGACCTACTTTCTTGTCTTGCCAAGAAAGTAGGCAAAGAAGGCGCGCCGGATGGGGCGACACCCCCGGAGCGCCCCATACGGCCTAGGTAAACCTTGACGGCTCGCTTCGCATCGCGTGACTTTTGCGGTTTGCGCGGGCTGTCGCTAGGTCTGGATTTACTTCTTGATCATTACTTCTTGATATCGGCTTCGGTCAGCACCTTCAGGTCGTCGCCGGCCAGCAGTTCCTGCAGGGCCTGCAGCGCTGCCACGCCTGCGGCGGTGTCCTGTTCGCCGTTGCCGCCGCTCAGGCCGATGCCGCCGATGACTTCGCCGTTGACCACGATCGGGAAGCCACCTACGAACACGGCGAACTTGCCTTCGAAGCTCCACTGGATGCCGAAGGCTTCATTGCCGGGCAGCGCGGGGCCGTTGGGGGCCTGGTTGAACAGGTGGGTGGAGCGCTTGTGGCCGGCGGCGGTGAAGGCCTTGTTCCAGGCGATCTGCGGGCCGGTGATGCGCGCGCCGTCCATGCGCTCCAGCGCCAGCGGGTAGCCGCCGTCGTCGACCACGCAGATCGATTCCAGCACGCCGATTTCCTCGGACTTGCGGATGGCTGCCGCCACCATGTGACGGGCTTCCTTCAGTTCCAGCTTGATGGCTTTTCTCATGTCCTGCTCCTGCTTGATGCGTGAATGCGGGTTGGCTTGCCGGCGCGCCGGGTCAGCAGCCGCGGTAGACGGTCTTGATTTGCGTGTAGAACTCCAGCCCTGCCCGGCCCGACTCGCGGAAGGTAGAGGTGCTGGATTGCTTGAGGCCACCGAACGGCGCGTTGATCAGGTTGCCCGTGGTGGTGCGGTTGATCTTGACCGTGCCCGACTGGATGTCATGGGCGAAGTCGTGCGCATAGCGTGGGTTGCTTGTCACGATGGCGGCCGACAAGCCGTACTCGGTGTCGTTGGCCTTGGCGATGGCGTCGGCGTAGCTGCTCACCTCGATGATGGCGATCACCGGCCCGAAGATTTCCTCGCGGGCAATGCGCATCTGCTGGGTGACGCCGGTAAAGACGGCCGGCGAGACATAGAAGCCCTTGTCGTATGGCTCGCCGCCCAGGCGGTCGCCGCCGCACAGGTGCGTGGCTTCGGCCTTGCCCGCTTCCACGTAGCCGAGCACCGTTTCGAGCTGCTTGCGGGTGGCGAGCGGGCCCACGTCCATGCCGGGCGTCATGCCGCTGCCGATCTTCAGGCTCTTGACCTTGGCCAGCAATTTCTCCGTATAGGCGGCCTTGACCGAAGCCATCACCAGCACGCGGCTGGTGCCGGTGCAGGCCTGGCCGCTGAGCGACAAGCCACCCTTGATAGTGAGGTCCACCGCGCGGTCCAGGTCGGCGTCTTCCATCACGATCAGCGGGTTCTTGCCGCCGAGTTCCATCTGCGTGCGCGTGCTCAGCGACACCGAGCGATGGATATGCTGGCCAGCCGCCGTGGAGCCGGTAAAGGAGATCGCACGCACCGCCGGTGCTTCGGTAATGGCCGCGCCCACGTCGCCGGCACGGCCGGTGATGAAGTTGAGCACGCCCTTGGGGATGCCAGCTTCGACAAACGCCTGCGCCAGCCGGTAGCCGCTCAGCGGCGCGTCAGACGAGGGCTTGAACACCACGGTGTTGCCCGCGATCAGCGCCGGGGCAATCTTGCGCGCCGGGATCGACACCGGAAAATTCCACGGCGAGATCACGGTCACCACGCCCAGCGGCTCGCGCTGGCTGTAGACGATCATGTCGGGATCGTCCTGGGGATAGGTCTCGCCGGAGAAGGACTGCCCTTCCACGGCATAGAAGCGGATGGTCTGCGCCGAGCGCAGCACTTCATCCTTGCTCAGGTTGAGTGCCTTGCCTTCTTCGCGGGTCAGTTCCTCGGCGATCTGTTCGGCGTTGGCTTCCAGGTAATCGGCGGCGCCGTTGAGGATCTTGGCGCGCTTCGAGATGGGGGTTTTCTTCCACGCATCGAACGCGGCCGCGGCGGCGGCCACGGCGGCCTGCGCGTCAACCGCGGTCGAGGCCTGGAAACGGCCGACGATATCGCCGGTATCGGCCGGGTTGACGTTGTCGAAGGTGCGCCCGCTGGCGCTCTTCGACCATTCGCCGTTGATGTAGTTGTTGAATTCGTCTGTCTTTACCACTGCCATGATGTCCAAGCCTTTCATCCGGTCAGGCCCCGGGCGGGGCCGTCAATGCCAATGCGATGCCGCGATGCCGCCCAGGGGCAGGCTCAGGCCGCCATGTCCAGTTCAGGCAGGGGGATTTCCTGCGCGACATAGTCGTGATAGAGGGCGGTGGTGTAGAGCAGGCGCATCTGGGCGCCGATCTCGCAGATCTTGAGGCAGCGCTGCTGCAGCTCCGGGGTGTTGGCGTGTTCCAGCACGATCTGGTAACCGCGCTCTCCGTGGATTTCATCGGAGACGATATGCAGGTCGAAGAATTCGACTTCTTCGTCGGTGAAGTTGTACTTGTCGCGCAGGGTGGGGGTCTGCTTGCGGTAGATCGACGGCACTTGGGATTCCAGCCCGACGACCAGGCCGGCGACGGCCACGATGGGGTCTTCGCGCATGGCCACCGCGTAGCACCAGCTTTGCAGGCCACGGGTGGTGGGCGACATGTTGTCGGGGTCGAGCACGCGCTCGCGGGTGGTGCCGCAGGCCTGGGCAAAGCGGATCAAGAGGTCGGTGTGGCGGTCGCCGCCGATTTCTTCCTCATACATATTGGCCAGCAGGAAGTCCTTGGCTTCGGTGAAGCGGTCGGGGGTGCGAGCGTAGATATAGGCGAGGTAGTCGGCGAAGGGGCCGACGTAGTGATAGTGGTTCTCGGCCCAGCGGGCGAGGTGGTCGCGGGAGAGTTTGCCGCTGGCCCAGGCCACGCTGAAGGGGGCTTTGTTGGCGCTCTTGCCCTTGATGGCGTTTTCAAGGGCGGCACGGAAATCATCACGGTTCATCAGTTCGGCCATCGGGGGCTCCTGGGGGAACGAGTTCAAGGTTGTGGGGGACTGCGTCGCGTGGTCCGGGCGGCTTTATCCGTGCCATCCGATACCTTGATGCCGATTGTATACTGTCTACTGTTTTTTGGAAGGGGGATTCGCGCTTCGGGAATAAAAAAGCGAGGCACGGATGGCCTCGCTCCTTGCGGCTCAATGCGACAGGGTCAGCGCCAGAGGAACATGGCGCAAACGGTGGATACGCACAGCCCGACCAGCACCGGCAACAGCAAGGCGCGCACCGCATCGAGCACCGGCACCCTGGCAAATCCGGCCACCGCAATCAGGGAGGACCATGCGATCAGCGTGCCGCCGCCAGTCCACACCGCGCCCATCTGCCCGATTGCCGCCAGCGTGGCGGAATCGAAGCCCACCACCGGGCCCAGCGCACCGGCCAGCGTGCCGGTCAGCGGCAGGCCCGCAAAACCCGAGCCGTCGATGCCGGTGATCATGCCCACCAGCAGCACGCCAAACGCCACCAGCACATGGTTGTCCGGAATCATGTGCTGGTAAGCCTGGATCAGCTCGAACAGCAGGCTGGGCGCCTTGTCGGCGCTGACGCCCAGGATCTGTGCCGCGGTCTCGCCTGCGCCGACAAAGAAGAAGCCGGCGATTGGCAGCACCGAGCCCATGGCCTTGAAGGCGAAGACAAAGCCATCGGTGATGTGCTCGGGGCACACATCGAGCATCTTGCGCGGGCCTTCCGCCGCCAGCGTGGCCAGCATCATCAGCAGCGCCGCGACGCCGCCAACCAGCGCGGCCGCATCGCCACCCTTCAACTCCGGCAGGCCCGAACCCATCTTCGGCAGCACCATCACGGCCACCACCGCCAGGAAGGCCAGCGGCGTCACCACCGCGAAGCACTTGGACCACTTGACGCGGCGCAGCGCCACCATGGCCAGGCTGCGTTCGATATTGGCATCGGTGACGAGCGGCTCGTCGTGCTCGGTGCCGCGCGCGATCTCGGCCTTGTCGAAGGTGCCGGCGTGCTCGGCCTTTTCCACGGCGCCGCCCGCGCGCGCTTGCCAATGGGTCAGCAAGGCGCCGCTGGCGGGCACGATGTGCTTGCGCATCGACAGATAGGCCAGGGTCAGCGCGATAGCGCCGGTAATGATCGACAGCACCAGCGCGCGATCGGCGACCACCACCGCGCTGACCGCGGCGCCGGCGGCCTTGGCGCTGATCCCGGGCGCCACGCCAATCACATAGTCGGACGAAAGCGCCATGCCCTGCCCCGCAATCGCGATGGCCATGGCGCCCGCCAGCGGCGGCAGGCCCGCCGCGATCGCTGCCGGCAGCAAGATGGCCGAGACCAGCGGCACCGCCGGCGTGGGCCAGAAGAACAGCGAAATCACATAGGTAATGCCAGCCAGGATGAAGAACGCGGAATGGCCGTTCTTCATCACCACCCGGAACGGCTCCACCATGCGGATATCCGAGCGCAGCGTCTTCAGCGAATTGAGCAGCGCCGTCATGAAAGCGATGACCAGGAAGATGTTGAACAACTCCTTGGCCGCCACCAGGCTTGCCGAAAAAATGCCTCCCAGCGCCGAGACCGGGCTACCGGTCAGCGCGAACACCACCAGAAACGTACCCAGAATCGACGGCACCACCACATTGGCCCGCAGGATCATGGTCAGGACGATCACCGCCACGCCCAATAGGTAGATCCAGTGTGCCGCGCCAATCACCGCTTCGTGTTGCATGTATTCCCCTTGGATCTTTATCTGTAGAGACCATCGTTTTGTCTTGCGGGGCTATGGCTGCCCCATGAACGTATACTATATTCTTGATATACATCAAAACAAGCGAAATCTAGCGGGACTAGGGAATCCACCCAATCTGGTGCAAACCCATATTTTTCGCGCTAAAACGGGGAAGGCAGGCACCTTTTGCGAGCCAGCTGCGTCCATTCGACCGATTCCAGATGTCTTCCAATTGAATTTTATGTAGACTGTATACCAAATAATCGCGTCATCAGGATGCCATCACCGATGGCGCAGAGCGCGATCCCTGACTTCAATCCAAGCCACCATGACACTTTCCACCCTTCTTCCCGCCGGCACCACCGCCTGGCAATTCGGCCTGATGGGTGCGCTGATCCTGTGCGGCGCCTGCCTGCAAGGCGTGGGCGGGATCGGCTTCTCCATGGTGTCGGCGCCTGTGGCCGTGCTGTTTTTCCCGCAACTGGCCCCGGGCCCCTTGCTGGCCATGGGCGGGCTGGTCTCGTTGCTGGGTGCGATACGCGAGTTCCGTGCCATTGCCTGGCGCACGGCGGGCAATGCCCTGGCCGGCCGCGCGGCGGGCACGGTGGTGGCAGTGGCGGCGATGACGCAGTTGCCGGCCGAAGTGCTGGCGCTGGTGTTCGCGCTGTCGATCCTGGCTGCAGTGGCGCTGAGCCTGCTGGGCTGGCGGGTGCAGGCATCCGGCCTGAACATGGCGGTGGCCGGTGCCGCCTCGGGCTTCATGGGCACAGTCACCTCGGCGGGCGCACCGCCCTTTGCCATCGTCATGCAGCACCTGCCGCCGCCGCAGCTGCGCGCCACCATCGGCTGCATCCTGTGTGCCGGCGCGGCGTTTTCGCTGGCCATGCTGGCTGCCACCGGCCGTTTCGGGCTGGTGGACCTGTGGCTCAGCCTGAGCCTGTCGCCCATGCTGCTGGTCGGCTTTGCCGTGTCCAATCGCCTCAAGAACCGCTTTTCGGCCAAGGCCGTGCGCACGCTGCTGCTGGCGCTCTGCACAGCCGGCGCCATTGGCGTGCTGGTCAAGCTCGCCCTGCCCGCCTGACGCCTCACCTCGCCTCCTCTCGCCTCACCTTAGACCCTACGCTCCCCACCATTCCCGCTACGCCAGGAAACAGACCATGCTGCATATCACCGACGAGATGATCGACCGCCACGTCAGCCCCGCTGACGCCCAGCAAGTGATGCTGGACGCTTTCCGCAGCTTCGGCCAAGGCAAGGCCGCCATGCAGGAGCGTATCCGCACCGAGGCCGGCGGCGTCAAGCTGTCCACGCTGGGCGCGGTGATTCCCGAGCAGCAGGTGGCCGGCGCCAAGGTCTACACCACCATCAAGGGACAGTTTTCCTTTGTCATCCTGATCTTCTCCACCGACGATGGCCGGCCACTGGCATCCTTCGATGCGGGCGCGATCACCCGGCTGCGCACCGCTGCCTGCTCGGTGCTGGCCGCCCGGTACCTGGCGCGGCCGGGGGCCGAAGTGCTGGCGCTGTTCGGCGCTGGCACGCAAGGCGTGCAGCATGCCCGCCAGCTCGCCGCCGCCCTGCCGCTCAAGCGCATCCTGCTGTCCGACCCGTATGCCGATGCCGCCACGCCCGAGCGCCTGGCGCGGCAGTGCGGCATCCCGGTCGACCTTGCCGAGCCGGACCAGGCCGTGGCCCAGGCCGACATCGTGGTCACCGCCTCGCGCTCCACCACGCCGTTGTTCTCCGGCCATTCGCTCAAGCCCGGCGCCTTCGTCGCGGCCATCGGGTCAAGCCTGCCGCACACCCGCGAGCTGGACGACGTGGCGCTCTCCCGTGCGGCCCGGCTGGTGGTGGAGTGGCGCCCGCAATCCATGCGCGAGGCCGGGGACATCGTGCTGGCGGATCCCGCCGTGCTGCCGGCCGACAAGGTCGTCGAGCTAGCCGATGTGGTGACCGGCAGCGTGAAGCCGCGCGGCAACGACACGGACATCCTGATCTACAAGTCCGTGGGCGTGGGGCTGGAGGATGTGGCGCTGGCGGGCTTCGCCTATCGGCAGATCGAGGCGGCGGGTGGAGCCCGAGCCGCTTGAATGCGATGCGGCCGGCATGCGGGCCGCATATCGGCCCTATTCCCTATTGGCTTTACCGACCACTACACCGACCACTACCCCTTTCTTATAATTGTAGATAGTATACACTTATCAAACGATAGCTACCACGCAGTCCCTCACAACCCTGAACTCGTTCCCCCAGGAGCCCCCGATGGCCGAACTGATGAACCGTGATGATTTCCGTGCCGCCCTTGAAAACGCCATCAAGGGCAAGAGCGCCAACAAAGCCCCCTTCAGCGTGGCCTGGGCCAGCGGCAAACTCTCCCGCGACCACCTCGCCCGCTGGGCCGAGAACCACTATCACTACGTCGGCCCCTTCGCCGACTACCTCGCCTATATCTACGCTCGCACCCCCGACCGCTTCACCGAAGCCAAGGACTTCCTGCTGGCCAATATGTATGAGGAAGAAATCGGCGGCGACCGCCACACCGACCTCTTGATCCGCTTTGCCCAGGCCTGCGGCACCACCCGCGAGCGCGTGCTCGACCCCGACAACATGTCGCCCACCACCCGTGGCCTGCAAAGCTGGTGCTACGCGGTAGCCATGCGCGAAGACCCCATCGTGGCTGTCGCCGGCCTGGTCGTCGGGCTGGAATCCCAAGTGCCGTCGATCTACCGCAAGCAGACCCCCACCCTGCGCGACAAGTACAACTTCACCGACGAAGAAGTCGAATTCTTCGACCTGCATATCGTCTCCGATGAAATCCACGGCGAACGCGGCTACCAGATCGTGCTGGAACACGCCAACACCCCGGAGCTGCAGCAGCGCTGCCTCAAGATCTGCGAGATCGGCGCCCAGATGCGCCTGCTCTACACCACCGCCCTCTATCACGACTATGTCGCGCAGGAAATCCCCCTGCCTGAACTGGACATGGCGGCCTGAAGCAGCCGCCAGATCCTGCGATGACACGCGGCCGGTGCGCATCCGCCCGGCCGCCCCTGACACACCAGACCGCTTGCGGAAACGTTGTATGCCTAAAGTCGTATTTCACAAGAACGGCCAGACCTTCGAGGATGAGGTCAAGCCCAGCACCAACCTGGTGGTGCGCGCCGGGATCAAGCAGTTTCCGTATCCGAACCTGCGCTACGAGTGCGGCATGGGCAAGTGTTCCAAATGCGCGTGCCGCGTGATCGCCGGCGCCGAGCACCTGCCGCCGCCGAACTGGAAGGAAAAGAAGCAGCTCGGAGACCGGCTGGAGCAAGGCTATCGCCTGACCTGCCAGATCTGGCTGGAGCATGACATCGAGCTGATCCAGGACGAACTGCCAGTGCAAAGCACGGCCAGCACCAGCGGCGGGGCCAATGTCCTGCAAGCCAGCACCCCCGGCAACGCGCAGTAATCCACCAGCATCCACCAGGCAGCGCAGTCATGTACGTAATACTCAGCAGCAAGCCGGGGCAGTTTCGCACCGAACTGGTAGAGGGGCTGTTGGCCGTCGAGGCTTACGACTATCTCTTCTACGGCCGCAAGACGGCGCACTTCGTCATCGCCGAAATAGCGCACCCGGTGAAGGTGAAGGTTGTGGAGGAGTTCAGCGAAGACGTCGATGCCGCGAGCCGCCCGGCCCCCACCATCAACTACGTGCCCTCCAAGTTCCTCGAGCAGTTCGACACGCTGCAGGGCGCGCGCGACGAGCTCACGCGCCTGGCCACCTTCGGCAGCATGGACATCACGCTGGTCAAGCGTGATGTCCATGCGCGTGACTGGCTAGCGACCGACTGAATCCACCGAGTATGACCGGCGCAGCGCCGGGCAGCCCCCTCATGCCATCGGACCGTTTCCATGATTGAAATCACCTTTGTCAGCAACGACGGCAAGGTCGTCAGCGCCCCCGAGAACAGCAACCTCCTGCGCGTTTCCCTGCGCGAGAAAGGCGGCATCCCCTTCAAGTGCGGCGGCGGCCTGTGCGGCACCTGCAAGTGCAAGATCGAGCGCGGGCTCGAGTTCACCGACGCCATCAAGCCAAAAGAGCGCAAGCACCTGACGGAGGCGCAATTTGGCGAGGGCTACCGCATGGCCTGCCAGACCTTCGTCACCGGCGACATCGCCGTGTCCTGGGAAGCCCAGGCGAGCCCGGCCAAGGCCGCCGTTCCGGTGGCCGGAACTATGGCCGAATAGGGTCCGCGGCGCCACGCCAGCTACGGCGCCGCTTCGGCGCTGACCAGCAGGCCGCATCGACGGCGTGCGCTGTGGCCTTGCGGCGCTGCGTTGCCGCTCACGCCCGCCATTGTGTCAAACCCGATTGATCTGATTCTCCTGGAGCGCCACGCATGACAACCACAGCTTGCGCCAACCGTGCCAACACCGCCGAGGGCGTGCGCGCGCCGCACTGCATGGTCGCCACCGGCCACCCGCTCGCTGCCGAGGCCGCGCTGCAGGTGCTGCGTGAAGGTGGCAGCGCCATTGACGCGGCGCTCGCTGCCGATGCCATCCTGGGCGTGGTGGAGCCGATGGCAACGGGCATCGGCGGCGACATGCTGGCCATGATCGTCGAGCCCGATGGCCACGCGGTCAGCTACAACGGCACCGGGCGCGCGCCGGCCGCGTTCCCCATGCATGCGCTGGCGGCCCTGCCCGGGCAGCGCATCCCCGAGCGCCACGCCCTCTCGCTGACCACGCCCGGCGCGGTGCGCGGCTGGGAGGACCTGCACCGCCGCTACGGCCGGCTGGACTGGAAACGGCTGTTCGCGCCCGCCATTGCGCTAGCGCGCGACGGCTTTGCGGTCGCGCCGGTAGCGGCGCGGGAATGGGCGCTGTTCGACCGCGTGCTGCACCACGACCCGGTCTGCGCCGCGCTCTATCGCGCCGGCCGCCCACCTGCGGCCGGCGAAACCTTCCGCAATCCGGAGCTGGCCGCCACGTTGTCCGCCATCGCCGCCGAGGGAGCCGATGCGTACTACCTCGGCCAGCCCGCCCAGGCCGCCGAAACAGCCAGCCGCAACGCGGGCGGCGCGCTGGCTGCCGCCGACTTCGCTGCCCACCGGGGCGATTTCTGCACGCCCGTGTCCACGGATTTCCGCGGACTGACGGTGCTGGAATGCCCGCCCAATACGCATGGCGTGGCCATCCTGCACGCGCTGGACGAACTCGGCGAACTCGATCCTGCCATGCTGTCCGAGGACGATCCCGCAGCCGTGCTGCGCACGGTGCGGGCCATGGGCCGCGCCATGCAGTACGCCAAGGAAACCGTGGCAGACCCGGCCGGCAACACCGTATGCACCGTGGTGGTGGACCGCGACGGCCTGGCGGTCACGCTGATGACCAGCATCTTCAAGCGCTTCGGCTCGGGCATCGCCGTGCCCGGCTGCGGCTTCGTGCTGCAGAACCGCGGCTTCGGCTTTGCCGGGCCGGGCCATATCAACAGCCCCGCTGCGGCCAAGCGCCCGTATCACACCGTGGTGCCTGGCGCGGCCCTGCGCGGCGGGCGCTTCCACGCGGGCTTCGGCGTGGTGGGCGGGCTGATGCAGCCGCAAGGCCAGTTGCAGTTGCTGGTAAGGCTGGCGGCCTGGCAGCAACCCCTGCAAGCCGCGCTGGATGCCCCGCGCTGGCGGCTGGAATCCGACACCGCCCTGGCCATCGAAGCCGGCATGCCGCCGGCCATCGTGCAAGCCCTGCGCGATGCTGGCTACAGCGATCCCGCAGGGCTTGGCGAACTGGGCGGGCGCAGCGATTTCGGCGGCGCCCAGATCGTCATGCGCAGTGCGTGCGGCGACCTGCTCGGCGCATCGGACAAACGCAAGGACGGCATCGCGCTGGGCGAATAAGCCTTGCCAGTCATCTCCACAATCCATCCCAACCCGCTGGAGTCCCACCGGTGACCCTGAAGATCTACGGCAGCCCCAGACGGAGCTCTTCTGCAGGGGAATGAATAATCTCATTTCGCGGCGGACGACAGCATAGCTGCTTGGCGCCGGCTGGCTGGCACTCCCTTGAGTGGCAAGCGGCGTTCACTCTCACAGGAAGGAGTAGCCCGAGACGCCGCCAAGTCTCAATGAAGTGGTTCGACTGGTAGCAAGGCTCGGCGGTTTCCTCGCGCGCAAGGGTGATCGCGAACCTGGGCTCAAGACAATCTGGCAGGGCTTGCAACGCTTCATGGACTTCGCCGCCGGCATCGAGTACGCCCGGGAAAATGGTCACGAGTGACTTGTGTCTAATCCAATGCCCCCCTCCAGGGGAGTGCCCCACGCTTATCCATCACTTCTCCTTTACGGGGTCCGAGCCAAGGCAACAGGGATTTGGGCAGTCTGGAACGAACTCTATAATTAATGTTGATGGCGTGATCTTCGTGTAAAGGAAGTTCTCAGGCTTATATATCTGCGTGCCAGCAGAAAAAATACTATTTTCGTCCTCACCCGCCGCGACAAGAAAGTCTTTTAACCATTTTGTTCTGCGCGCGGCGGAGTCCACACCTTGGCTGGCATTTTTCACATAAGATGCAATTACAAACAAATCATGATTTGAGTAGTCATTTTGCAAGCCTTTAATCCACAATGCGAGATTTCCCGCCTCGGATTCACTCAGTTGATCAGAGGCATCTGAGAAGTTTGCGTTAAAATGCTGTTCTGGTTTACAAGCAAAAGCGCTATTTATCGCGAGCAAAAGCACCAAAAGCATCAGGAATCGCGCCATGAACGACAATGTATCCCGCCACATTATCGGCATTTTTAATACACAGATGCGATTTTTTCTGGCATATGCAATTGCATTCCAAAGACTGTAGTAATAATCGGTAGTATCCATTGTATCTTGGAAATGCGAGACCTCATGGGCAATTGTTAACAATTTTGAATCTTGCCTGTCGTCATCATTTTGTATTTCACAGAAACGTAATGCCACCGCGATGGTGTGCGTTCTCACATCTGGCTTGCAGACTGCTGCCAGTAGCTGGCGCCGTTCCGCCCCAGGCTTGGCGACGCACCCAACATACTCAAGGGCGGTCTCAGAGTAGCGGACGAAATTTGAAGGGGTCAGCGTTTCAAAAACGGTTTTCATCCGTCCCAGCCCTTTCACAAGCACTTGCCTCACATTGTCGTTTGCCAGACCAAACCACGTCGCAACGTTCCTTGCATGGCGTCGGGATTGGGACCGCTCTTTTCCGTGCTGCATGGCGCGGGCAACGGCATGATCTCAGTCGCGCGCGGCGTCCTGCCATTGGCACTGTTCGGGGCAAGCGGGTACGGCGCGGTGACGGGAAGGCTTGCGGTGTTTGGGAGGACGGCGCAGGCGTTCGCGCCCATCGCTTTTGCCCTCGTCCTTACGCAATATGGGCCGGGCGCCGCCCTCTGCTTGTCCGGCGCGCTGTCGATGGTGGCGCTGCTGGCACTGCTCCGGCTACGTTCGGGCAGCCGCTGCCCAAGCCCTACAGCGGAAACCGCTGCATGTAATACGCCTGCCACTCATGCAGGTGCTCCTGCATGGCGCGGCTGGCGGCGTCGCCATCGCGCGCGGCCAGTGCGTCGAGGATCTTGCGGTGCTCGGCCAGCGCCTGCGGAATCAGCTCGGCACGCATGCGCAGCTGGTTGAGGCCGTGGTGCAGCAGGCGGTAGCGCAGGATGTCCTCGCGCAGGCGCTTGCTGCCGCAGGCGTCCGCGATGGCCAGGTGAAAGTTGTCGTCGAAATCGGCCCAGCGCACCAATGCCTCGGCATCGTCCACGCTGGCGGCGGCACCGGCATCCATGGCGTCGGCCGCGTCGGACAGCGCCTTGAGCGTGACGCGGTCCAGCTGCGCGGCGGCGATGCGAGCCGCCTCGCTCTCCAGCAGCTTGCGCATATCGAACACCTCGCGGATATCCTCGCGCGAGAAGCGCGCCACCACCGGGCGCCGGTTCGCCTCCTGGGTGACGAGCCCATCCTTGACCAGTTCGCGAATCGCCGTGTGTACCGGCGTGCGGCTGACGCCGAGCTCCTGCGCGAGGCGGATTTCGTTGACCACTTCCCCCGGCTTTAGCTGCCCGCTGATGATGGCCGACAACATGGCCTGGTAGACCCGTTGCGAAAGCGGCTGGTCGTCCTGGTCCGGCGGGAGCGCGGGCAATTCCTGTGACATCTCTGCGATCGACATTTCTGGTGAGAAGAAGACCCGGCATCGCTGCCCTTTGCGGGCGGTTGGACCGGGCTGGCGAAAGCATTATGCAGCAAAGGTCAATGGCTGCGCATTTTTCCCAAGGTGAATGCCAAAGCAAATAATTGCATGCATTTTTTTGATTCGGCGTGTAATATCGGCTGCATGTTGAGATCCACCGCACTGAAACAGCAATAAAAGTGCATTAAAGACCATATCCCACTGAGATACGGCAAACCAGCAAACGAGAGAGGCAGGGGCGAAGGAGACGCCATCCCCCATGCCTTCCCCTTGATTCATCACGCTCAGACTCATGCCAACAGCCGTGCCCCCACCAAGGTTCGCCGCCGTGCGCATCGTTGCCGACGATCTCTCCGGCGCGTGTGACAGCGTGGCGGCGTTCGCCGGCAATGGCAGCGGCGAAGTGCGGATGCGCGCGCAAGATGCCGGTGCAGCTTGCACGGCACGGGAGGGGCGGATCCAGGCGCTCGATGCCCACTCGCGGGCACGCCCCGCCGCCGAAGCCGCGCAGGTGTTCGCCCAGGCCTTTGCCGAAGGCTTTGGCCCGTGCGCGCTGGATAGCGCAGCGGCGTTGGACTGCCTGCATTTCCACAAGCTCGATTCCACGCTGCGCGGCCATATCGGCGCCGAGCTGGTAGCGGCGCGCAACGCCGTTGGGGCCGCTGGCCCGATCTGGGTCTGTCCGGCGTTTCCGGCGCAGGGCCGCACGCTGCGCGAGGGCCGGGCTTACCTGGATGGCAAGCCGCTGTCAGGCACCAGGCTGTGGTCCACGCTGGGCCTCGCCAGCGATCATCTGCCTACGCTGTTGCGCACGGCCGGCCTGCGGGTCAGCGTGCTGACGCTGCCGGCTTTGCGGGCACTGGGCAACGCCGGTGCCGCACCGCTTGGCCTGGATCGCGCATGCGACGCCCTCGTGTGCGATGCGCAAACCGACGACGATCTCGCGTTGCTGGCCACGCTGATCGCGTCCCGCCCCGGGCCCGTGCTGGCCGCTGGCTCTGCCGGGCTCGCGCGGCAACTGGCCGCGCATGTGGCGATGGCGCCCGCGCAAGCAAACCCCGACACCCCACGCGCGGCCGGTGCCACGGCCCAGGCAACCACTGGCCGGCTCGCTGTCATCGGCAGCATGTCGGCACTTGCCGCCGAACAGATCCAGGCGCTGTCCGCCACCTGCCTGCCGGTGCCCTGCTCGCCGCGCCTGCTAGTTGACGGCGCGGCATCCACCGCCTGGCTCGCGCAGCGCCAGCAAGCCGCTAACGCGCTGGCGCTGGGCCGCGATGTGGTGATCCACGTCGAAGGCCCGGCCGACCCGGCATTGGACGGCAGCGCCTTGTGCGCCGCGCTGGCCCGCTTCGCCGCTCCGCTGGCGCAGGTGGCGGCGGGGCTGGTGCTGTCTGGCGGGGAAAGCGCGCGCGCTGTGCTGGAGATGCTGGGCGTAAGCCAGCTCACCAATGTGCGCGCACTGGTGCCCGGCGTGACCAGCGCCCGCGCGCAGCTGCGCGACGCAACGGGCACGGCAGGCTTCGATCACGACAACAACACGGTGCCGGTCTGCATCAAGGCCGGCGCCTTTGGCCAGCGCGACACGCTGCTGGCCTGCATGGCGCACCTGCGCCAGACCACCGCGCTGGCGTCTCCTGCCGATGCCATGCGCGCCAGCCCCACGCATCCGGAGCAGGCCAGCCCTGCCAACACCCGCCTCAGCGAGCCCTCCATGTATCGACCGAGAATTGCCATCACCATGGGTGACGCCGCTGGCGTTGGCCCCGAGATCATCGTCAAGTGCCTGGCCGACGGCACGCTCTATGCGCAATGCCGGCCTTTCGTGGTGGGCGACGCCGCGCGCCTGGAAGACGCCTGCCGCCACACCGGCACCGCGCTGCGCATCGTGCCGGTGACCGACCCCGACGAAGCCACGTTCGAGCCCGGCACCCTCGGCTGCATCGACCTGGCGCTGATCCCCGCCGACACGCCTTACGGCAAGGTCTCGGCCATCTGCGGCGATGCCGCCTACCGCTATATCGCGCGTGCCGTGGAGCTCGTGCAGGCCGGCAAGGTCGATGCAATCTGCACCGCGCCGCTCAACAAGGAGGCCCTGCACCTGAGCGGCCACCGCTACCCCGGCCACACGGAGATGCTGGCCGCGCTCACGGGCACCGACGAGGTCTCGATGATGCTGCTGGCGCCGAACCTGCGGGTGATCCATGTCACCACGCACATCGGCATCCTGGATGCGGTGGAGAAGATCAATGCAGGCCTGGTCGAGCGCACCATCGCGCGCGGCGTGCAGGCCTTGCAAAAGAGCGGCATCGCCCAGCCACGCGTGGCGGTGTGCGGCATCAACCCGCACGCCGGCGAGAACGGCTTGTTCGGGCGCGGCGAGGAAGCCGGGAAAATCGCCCCCGCCGTGGCAGCCTGCCGTGCCCGCGGCTGGCTGGTGGATGGCCCGCTGCCGGCCGACACCCTCTTCTACCGCGCCACCCGCGGCGACTTCGACCTGGTCGTGGCGATGTATCACGACCAGGGCCACGGGCCGGTCAAGGTGCTGGGGCTGGAAGCCGGCGTCAACGTCACCATCGGCCTGCCGGCGGTGCGCACCTCGGTGGACCACGGCACCGCGTTCGACATTGCCGGCAAGGGCGTGGCCGATCCGCGCAGCATGACCGAAGCCATGCTGCAGGCGATCGCGATGGCGCCAAAGCCGCCGCAAACAGCCTGAAAGAAAAACAAAACAACAAAGGAGACAATCATGCTGCGCAAATGGATCACCCTGCTGGCGGCCGCATCGCTCACCGTGCTGGCGCTGCCGGCCAGCGCCGATGGCCCCGCGCCCTGGCCGCAGCGCCCGGTGCGCGTGGTGGTGCCCTATGCGCCGGGCGGTGCCTCCGACGTGCTGGCCCGCCTGCTTGGCAGCAAGCTGCAGGAAACCTGGAAACAGCCCGTGGTGGTGGAGAACCGCACCGGCGCCGGCGGCAATATCGGCACGGACAACGTCGCCAAGAGCGCGCCCGATGGCTACACCTTGCTGCTGGGCGACCTGTCCAACTTCGTGATCGCGCCGGTGGCCTACAAAAACCTGCCATACGATGTGATCAAGGATTTCAGCGCGGTGGTCACGCTGACCTACTCGCCCTACATGCTGCTGGTCTCGCCGCAGACCAAGGCGAACTCGCTCAAGGAGCTGGTGGACTACGCCCGCGCGCATCCGGGCAAGCTCAACTGGGCCACCACCGGCATCGGCAGCGGCCCGCACCTGGCCGGCCTGCAGTTCGCCCGCAAGCTCGGCATCGACTGGCTCTACCTGCCCAACAAGGGCGGTGCGCAGGCCAATGTGGACGTGATGGGCGGGCAGGCTGACCTGATGTTCAACAGCATGGTGGCCAGCGCCTCCTACGTGCGCGGCGGCAAGCTGCGCGTGCTGGCCTTCACCAGCCGCGAGCGTAATCCCGAGTGGCCCAGCGTGCCGACAGTGGCGGAGGCCGTGCCGGGATTTACCGCCGGTGGCTGGCAGGGCATGCTCGCGCCCGCCGGCACCCCGCCCGAGGTGATCCGCAAGATCAACGCCGATGTGGTGCGCATCCTGCAGCAGCCCGATATCCGCCAGCGCCTGGCGCAGCTCGGCGCGGAGCCGGTCGGCAATACGCCCGAAGCCACACAGGCGTTTGTCCGCGAAGAGAAAACACGCTGGGCCGACCTGATCCGCGAGAGCGGCCTGAAGCTGGACATGTGAACGCATCCGCGCATCCGTACGCCGGCACGCCGGCACGCCGGCACGCCAGTACATGGCCGCACCTTCAACAACCGAACCCCCGGAGACTTTCCATGCAACTTCCCGTCAACGCTTTCAAGCAAGCCATCCTCGCTGACCAGCCGCAGATTGGCCTGTGGTGCTCGCTGTCTTCCTACCAGGTAGTGGAACTGGTGGCACGCTCGCAGTTCGACTGGCTGCTGCTCGACATGGAGCATGCGCCCAATGACATCTCCACCCTGCACACGCAATTGATGGCCACCGAAGGCACCAAGAGCCATCCCGTGGTGCGCCCGCCCTGGAACGACATGCTGTGGATCAAGCGCTGCCTGGATATCGGCGCGCAATCGCTGCTGCTGCCCTATGTGCAAAACGCCGAGGAAGCCGCCAACGCCGTGGCGTGGAGCCGTTTCCCCAAGGGCGGCATGCGCGGCGTGGCCAGCGGCACGCGCGCCGGCGGCTTTGGCCGCATCAAGGATTTCCTGCATAACGTGCAGGAGCAGACCTGCGTGCTGGTGCAGCTCGAATCGCTGGAAGCCATCCGCAACGTCGACGCGATCTGCGCGCTGGACGGCGTGGACGGCGTGTTCATCGGCCCGAGCGATCTGTCCGCCGACATGAACCACCTCGGCGACATCCAGCATCCCGAGGTGCAGGAAACCATCGCCGCCGCGATCCGCCGCATCCGCGCCAACGGCAAGGCCGCTGGCATTCTCACCACCGAAGCGCAGGGCCAGCAGTACATCGACATGGGCGCGCGCTTTGTCGCGGTGGGCACCGACATGACCCTGCTGCGCCTGGCCACCGACGCACTGGCGGCGCGCTTCAAGCAGGCGCAATAAGCCGCAACAGGCCCGCATCGCATTTATTTCTCTCCTGGAAGATTCGAGATGTCTGACTTCAAGATGCAATACCGGCGCCTGGGCGCCAGCAATCTGCAGGTGTCCGCCCTGTGCCTGGGCACCATGATGTTTGGCGACCAGACCGACGAGGCCGAGGCCGGCCGCATCGTCGACAGCGCCCGCGCGCATGGCGTCAATTTCATCGATACCGCCGACATGTATAGCCTGGGCGGATCGGAAACGATGGTGGGCAAGCTGCTGGCGGGCGATCGCCAGGACTGGGTCCTGGCCAGCAAGCTGGGCAACCCGATGCAGGCCGCCCCCAACCACTCGCACTACTCGCGCGTCTGGATCATGCGCGCCGTGGAAGACAGCCTGCGCCGCCTGGCCACGGACTATCTCGACATCCTCTACCTGCACCGCGACTACGCCGGCGAGAACCTCGAAGAAGCCGTGCGCGCCATGGGCGATCTGATCCGCGCCGGCAAGATCCGCTACTGGGCCGTGTCGAACTTCCGCGGCTGGCGCATTGCTGAGATCGCGCGCCTGTGCGACATGCTCAATGTGCCCCGCCCCGCGGTCTGCCAGCCCTACTACAACCTGCTCAACCGCATGCCCGAAGTGGAGATCCTGCCGGCCTGCGAGCATTTCGGACTGGGCGTGGTGTCCTACAGCCCGATCGCGCGTGGCGTGCTGACGGGCAAGTACCTGCCCGGCCAGCAACCGCCGCAGGACTCGCGCGCCGGGCGCGCGGACCGCCGCATGATGGAGACAGAGTTCCGCGAGGAGTCGCTGGTGATTGCGCAGACGCTGAAGCAGCATGCGCAGGCACGCGACCTCAAGCTGGGCCAGTTCGCCACGGCCTGGGTGCT
This sequence comes from Cupriavidus sp. UME77, assembly GCF_014170355.1. Taxonomy (NCBI): domain Bacteria; kingdom Pseudomonadati; phylum Pseudomonadota; class Betaproteobacteria; order Burkholderiales; family Burkholderiaceae; genus Cupriavidus; species Cupriavidus sp. UME77. The sequence continues at coordinate 13,094 of NZ_LZZU01000025.1, read as the reverse complement.
CGCCAACCCCATCATCAGCTCGGTGATCGCCGGGCCGCGCACGCTGGCCCAGTTCGAGGACTACTTCGGCGCCGTGGGCGTGGCGATCTCGCCGCAAGAGGAAGCCATGGTCGACGCCCTGGTGCGCCCCGGCCACGCGTCCACGCCGGGCTACAGCGACCCCAGCTACCCGCTCACGGGGCGGCCGGTGGCGGTTTCGGAAGGCTGATCGCGCCGGGCACTGGCTAAAGCAAAAAAGCGCAAAAAGACAGAACTAACCCACCCTGGCAACGGGGGAGGAGACAAGATGACTGCAAGACGATTTCCCGCATTGGCGGCAGCCGCGCTGGCCACGGCCGCCACCGCCCTCGCCTGGATGCCGGCCACCGCCCGCGCCGATGACTACCCCAACCGCCCGATCAAGCTGATCGTGCCCTTCCCGCCCGGCGGCGGCAACGACAATGTGGCGCGCCCGATCGCCCAGAAACTGTCCGACGCGCTCGGCCAGCAGGTGATCATCGACAACCGCCCCGGCGCCGGCACCATGATCGGCGCGGAAGCCGCGGCCCATGCCGCGCCGGACGGCTACACGCTGTTCCTCGGCTCGATTGCCTCGCACGCCATCAGCCCCAACCTGTATGCGCGGGTGCCCTACGATCCGATCAAGGATTTCGAGCCGGTGTCGTTGCTGGCCTCGGCGCCGACACTGCTGGTGGTCAACACGCATACGCCATACAAGACCTTGAAGGATGTGCTGGTGGCCGCCAAGGCCAGCCCCGGCAAGCTGACTTACGGCTCCGCCGGCAGCGGTACGCCGCCGCACCTGTCCGGCGAGATCTTTCGCGGCCAGGCCGGGATCGACCTGCTGCATGTGCCCTACAAGGGAGGATCGGGGCTGCTGCCCGATGTGATCGCGGGCCGGGTCGACATGATCTTCGATACCGCGGCATCCGCCATGCCCCACGTGCGCAGCGGCAACCTGCGCGCCATCGCCATTGCCCGCGCAACGCGCCAGCCGGACCTGCCGGATGTGCCCACCTTTGCCGAACAAGGGTTTCCGAAGTTCCAGACCTCAGGCTGGTACGGCATCCTGGCGCCCGCGAAGACGCCCAAGCCGGTGATCGACAAGCTCTATGCCGCGTTGCAGAAGGCCATGGTGCAGCCGGAGGTGACAAGCCGGCTGAAAACGCTCGGGGTGGATCCCATCGTCAGTACCCCGCAGGAGTTCGGCACCTTTATCCGTGCGGAGCTGGATAAGTACAAGCAGGTAATCCGCCAGGCGGATATCAAGGAATGACGGCGTAACCGCACCCGGACGCAAACCGGCGAAGGCTGCTCAGGCGGCAGCCTTTTGCACTTCTTTTCGTTCTTCCCTTCGCCCTTCCCTGCTCTCTTGCTTGCGCGCTTCCTTGCGTCCCTCCTTGCGCCGCCCATACCAGCCACCAATCACCAGCAACAGCGCCACGGCCACGATATCGCCGCCCAGCGCGATCGGCCGCGACGGCCGGCCGCCGGCAATGCCGTAGGTAGAGCCCTCGATCACCACCGACACCACCGCGCCAAAGACAAAGCAGAACAAGCTGTGGCGGCCGATCTGCACCACCGGCCCCATCACCGTCGCCAGCCGCGCCACCCAGCCCGCGCGGACAGCCAGATAGCACAGCCAGGCCAGCCCGAGGAAGCTCGCGATACGCAGCGCCGCCAGGCTCTTCTTGGGCAGCGGGAAGACCATGGCCGGCAGCCAGGTGGGCAGCCATGGCTCGTACACATGCGGACGCATCCACAGGTAAGCCAGCAGCACGCCGGCCAGCGTCATCGCCACGGCGAGCACCGTCACCACCCAGCGCACCAGCGCCTGGCGCGGCAGGATCACATCGGGGCGCAGGCGCGCCATCAGGCCCAGCCCAAACAGCAGTTGCCACGCGAAGGGGTTGAAGCTCCAGCCGTTGCCATCGCTGCTAGGCAACAGCGGCGTGAGCATCGGCGCCATCAGCCACAGCAGCCCGCTGGCGCCGACAAACGTCAGTGGCATCGCGCGCGCCATGCGGATCGCCAGCGGCGCAAACAGGATGAAGACCGCGTACATCGGCAGCACGTCCGACACAAAGGGCTGCCGCGCCACGCTGAACACCTCGATCAGCGTGCTCAACGGATGCGCCATGAAAATCGGCGCCTCCGTGGACCGGATCGCGGGCGCCGGCACCTTGGCCAGCGCCAGCAACAGGCCGAACACCAGCATCAGCACGCCGGTCAGCACGAACGCCTTGTAGATCTCCCAGCTACGGCGGATCAGGCGGTTCTGCGCGGCGGAGGCGCCGTGCCGCGCCTCCATGGCGACGTAGGCCGCCCCTGCCGAATAACCGGCCAGGAAGACAAAGATCTCCGCCGCATCGAAGAACGCGAAATTGCGGATGGTGTAATCGGCCAGCACGCTGCCGTTCACATGGTCAACCACGATGAAAATCAGCGCGATGCCGCGAATCAGGTCAACTTCAGTTCTGCGCTGGGTTTCGTTCAAGGACAAAAGCAACTCCTGCAATACCTGGCAATCCGGGCGCTCCGACAAAGCGTCCGGATGTCTCCGAGGCCACTTACCAGTGGCCCCTGTTTATTCAATGTGATCAAATCAGCACCCTGTGGCGGCGATCTGGCGCCCGGCAGGCTGCCGGCGCACCTTGGCTTTGTCCCGGATTTCCTGAAAAAGTGCGATGGGGCACGCTCGCGGCCCCAGGACGGCAAAACGCCCGGCGGCGCGACGCCCGGGCGTGATGATACGGCATATTGGGGATTACCCTAGGAAGAGGTCGCCAGGGATTGGAAAGGAAAAAGCAAGCGGGCCTTGTTGCGGCCACGGCCAGCGAATTCCTGGCACCCGTTCGATGATGGGCGCCAGCGCACTGCCGCGGCGCTCGCGCGCGGCAGGATGGCATTGCCAATGCCTATTGCGCCGTGGCACCTGAAGACACAGCGGCGCCTGTGGCCGTTGTCATCTGCTCGATAAATAGCGCCGCGCGCAGTTTCGAGGTCGCAGCCCGCGTGCTCGCGTCCACCGACTTCATCAGGTTGCTATATTCCGGCGCGTCATCCCATTCGCCGGTCACGGGGGTGTTGACAGTCACCGGCTCGTACCATTGCAGCCGATTGGTATGCAGATCGATCAACTGCCCCACCAGCGATACATAGCCCTCCGGGGCTCCCAGCGGCATGAAACCATAGTAGCTACGCGACGTGCCCAGCCAGCGCGGCGCCACCAGCAGCAACCGATCCGCGCCATACTGCTTAGCCAAAGGCCGGTAGTCCATCTCAGCAATACCGTCACCGGAACCTTCCGTAAACTTCTTCAACTGCTCCGTATCCACGGGAGCTGCCACCAGCACGACCTTGACCTGGCGGGACTCCAGCCCCTTTGCCAGTTCCTGCGGCAGCCCCTTTACCAACGAGAAGTCCTGCCGCTGCAAACGCTCCACGATTGCCTGTGCATTGGCCTTGTTGATGGCGTAGTCAAGGATCCCCTGCGCCCCGATCATGTTCTGGTTAGGTTCTGGCAGCTTTTGCACTGCCACCGCGACCGTGCTCGTCCGATCATCAAAGAGCTTTGCCGAAGCAGGAATTGGTTTCTGCACGACAGCACAACCAGCCAACGAACACAACGCCAGGAACAGCCCGGCAAGACGAATACGACCCATGATTCTCCTGCTTTATCTAAGCCACAATTTACGGGGGCGATAAGCACGCCGTTGCCCCGCTTGGATAACGGCGGGAAACCAACTGCCCAATACCCCACCGAAGTCTGGCTTGACGGCTTCCGCGCTCACTCGAGCGCCCTTGCGGCGAGTTAGGGAAGCGCTGCGCCGCCCTTCTCCGGCATTCGCAAAATAGAAGTTAATTCCATTAACAATAATATTAATTAAATTTCTTATTTTTGAAAATTGATTTAACAAATAACAAATAGATACCCAGACCAACAACTCAAAATGTCTCGGCCGATTACGAACACGTGTGCACGGAAACCACCGGGAAACTGCTCATGGAAGTCAGACGCTTATCCACCGCCCTGGACTGGATTGCAGACGCTTGGAACGAACATGTTGCTGCGGGTTCGTGCTAACGGTCACCGCGACACAGGATACCGGGCAGCAATTCAAAGCGCCCCATCAGCCACATGCTCCGGCAACACCACCTGCAACTGCCCGCTCATGCGCATCGGCAACACCATCGGCGTACGCCCTATCGCAATGCCCGCCTGCTGCGCGGCGGCATTCAGCGATTGCGGTCACCGCATCGCTGCGCGCGGTCACGCGCGGCATCAACCTGCCCATCGATGAGGGACTGGCGCTGGCGGCTTGCAAGGCATATATTGACCAGCACAAGCGCGCCCGCGCAGGCTAGCCGACCTTTCGCAAAAGGCGGCGGATAGCCGGGACGGCGCGGCGAAGGAGACTGGCGATGCAAGCGGAAATGGCAGGCGCGGCAGTGCCTGGATCCTCAAAGCTGGGCGCGGTCCTGCGGGTTACCAGCGGCAACTTCCTCGAACAGTTCGACTTCTTCCTGTTCGGCTTCTACGCCACCTACATCGCCCACACCTTCTTTCCGGCAAACAGCGAGTTCGCCTCGCTGATGCTGACCTTCGCCGTGTTTGGCGCGGGCTTCCTGATGCGCCCGCTCGGCGCCATCCTGCTGGGTGCCTACATCGACAAGGTGGGACGCCGCAGGGGCCTGATCGTGACGCTGTCGCTCATGGCCTGCGGGACCATCCTGATCGCGCTCGTGCCGGGCTATGCCAGCATCGGCGTGCTGGCACCGCTGCTGGTGCTGATCGGGCGGCTGCTGCAGGGCTTCTCGGCGGGCGCGGAGCTGGGCGGGGTGTCGGTCTACCTGGCTGAAATGGCCACGCCGGGCCATAAGGGCTTCTATACCGCCTGGCAGTCGGCCAGCCAGCAGATCGCCATCGTGGTGGCAGCCGGGCTCGGCTTCGGGCTCAACCACTGGCTGACGACCGATGAACTGGGCGCATGGGGCTGGCGCATTCCGTTCTTTATCGGCTGCCTGATCGTGCCGTTCCTCTTCGTGCTGCGCCGCTCGCTGCAGGAGACCGAGGAGTTCCGTACCCGCCGCCACCATCCGAGCACGCGCGAGGTATTCGACTCCATGCTGCGCAACTGGCGCACGGTGCTGGCCGGCATGCTGCTGGTGGCAATGACCACCACCACCTTCTATCTGATCACCGTCTATACACCCACGTTCGGCAAGACGGTGCTCAAGCTCAGCACGGCCGACAGCCTTGCCGTCACGCTCTGCGTCGGCATTTCCAACTTTATCTGGCTGCCCATCGGCGGCGCCCTGTCCGACCGCATTGGCCGCCGCCCTATCCTGCTGGCCATTTCGGCCATCGCGCTGGCCACTGCCTATCCCGCATTGTCGTGGCTGGCGGGCGCGCCGAGCTTCGAGCGCATGCTGATCGTGCTGCTGTGGCTGTCCTTCCTCTTTGGCATGTACAACGGCGCCATGGTGGTGGCCCTGACCGAGGTGATGCCGGTGGAGGTGCGCGTGGCCGGCTTCTCGCTGGCTTACAGCCTTGCCACGGCGGTGTTTGGCGGCTTTACGCCGGCGGTCTCGACCTACCTGATCGAGGTGACCGGCGACAAGGCCGCGCCGGGCTACTGGATGAGCTTTGCCGCGGCATGCGGGCTGCTGGCCACCCTCATCCTTTATCGCAAGGCGCGTCCCGTGGCAACGGCATTTTGAGCCTTATAAATAACTTATTACTGCATTTGGCGCCGCCCGCATCACAAAATTACCTGCGTTGCCCTACAGATCTGCTTCACGTGTTCGTTAATCCCGGGTACCCCCAGGTGCGCCGCGCGCGGCCGCCTCCCGTGCGTTCGCGCACTACCCGAAGGAACAAATCCGATGAGCACGATCGATCCGGCGTCCTCCTCCAGCGGCCAGTTTGCCGCCGCCACGGCCCTGGCCGGCGCAGCCAGCCTTGCCACCACCAGCCAGGCAACGCCCGCCAGCCAGTCGGGCGGCGCCAAGCCGTCCAGTGGCATCCATGTCGATCTCTCATCGGCTGGCCGCACGCTGGCGGCAGGCAAGCCGGGCGGCTCCAGCGGCCGCAACAGTGATATCGACAACAGCAACCTGCCGGATACGGCCAAGGACCTGCTCAAGCGAATCCGTGAGTTGCGCGAAGAGCTGGCGCGCAAGCAGCAGGAACTGCAAGCCGTGGCCTCGGCCCAGAACCTCTCCGCCGACCAGAAGCAGGTCCGCCTGGCAGCGCTGAACCAGGCCATGGGTTCGATTTCCGGTGCGATATCCAGCGCCAGTGGCGCGCTGGTCAAGGCCATGGAAAAGACCTCGCCCGAGCAGCAGATGAGCGCGGCGGCCCTGGCCATGGGCTGATTCCGCCATAGGGTGGCTCTCAATCGAGGGCCACCCCGCAAGTTGGTTTTCTCTCCGTCTGCCTGCGCAGCGCCCCTCCCCTCGCTTGTCCCCTGGCTTGCCCCCTGCGCACTAATTTGTGCGTCGCAACAAAGATTCCCGGCAAGCCCCTCTTCCAAAAAGCCAAATTGTCGAACCCGGCACAAGGCGCGACACTCTTTCACAGCTGCGGCAGGCCAGCCATGAATGAGACACCCAAGCACACCCCCAAGAGCCCAACGGCAGCCCTATGTCACCGACAAGCACTGACTTCACCCCTCTCGCCGCCCTCGTCGACGCCCAAGCCGCGCTGCGGCCGCGGCATCCGGCCGTGGTGCTGGACGAACGCAGCGTGGATTTCGCCAGCCTCAACCGGCTTGCCGACCGCGTTGCCGCCGCGCTGCAGCGAGACGGTGTGCCGGCGCAAGGCGCCGTCGCCATCTGCGCCGCGACGTCGATCGAATACGTCGCCGCCTTCCTCGGCTGCCTGCGGGCGGGCGTGGCGGTGGCACCGCTGTCGCCCTCGCTCAACCCGCAGACGCTGCGCGGCATGGTGCAGGACTCGGGGGCGCGCCGGCTGTTGATCGATGCCAGCACGCACCAGGCCCTGCACGGGCTGGAGGCCGAGCTTGGCATTCCCTGCATCGCGCTGGACGACAGCCACGCGGGCCTTGCCTTTGGCCAGTGGCTGGCCCCCGAAGATGCCCGGCCGGCTCCGGTCGACGTGCAGCCCGACTGGGCTTTCAACCTGATCTATTCCTCCGGCACCACCGGCGTGCCCAAGGGCATCATCCAGCCGTTCGGCATGCGCTCGTCGCATGTGCAGCGCGCCACCCAGGGTGGCTACGGCCCGGACACCGTGGCGCTGCTGTCCACGCCGCTGTACTCCAACACCACACTGGTCAGCCTGTTCCCCACCTTGTCGCTGGGTGGCACCGTGGTGCTGATGCGCAAGTTCGATGCCGGCCAGTACCTGGCGCTGGCCGCGCGGCACCGCGTCACCCATACCATGCTGGTGCCGGTGCAATACCAGCGCATCCTGGCCCACCCCGACTTTGCCAGCACCGATCTGTCATCGTTCCGCTATAAGTTCTGTACCAGCGCGCCCTTTGCCGCCGCGCTCAAGGCCCAGGTGCTGGCAGGCTGGCCCGGCGCGCTAATCGAGTACTACGGCACGACCGAGGGCGGCGGGCGCTGCGAGCTGCGCGCGCATGAGCACCCGGACAAGCTGCATACGGTCGGGCGTCCCTCGCCCGACACCGATATGCGCCTGCTGGACGATCAAGGCCGCGAGCTCCCCGCCGATGCGCCGCGCGACACGCCGGGAGAGATCGTCGGGCATTCCCCCGCGATGATGTCCGGCTACCACAATCATCCCGGGAAGACCGCCGAGGCCGAGTGGTTCGACGCCACCGGCAAGCGCTTCATCCGCACCGGCGACGTTGGCTACTTCGATGCCGACGGCTTCCTCATCCTGATGGACCGCAAGAAGGACATGGTCATCTCGGGCGGCTTCAACATCTACCCGAGCGACATCGAAGCGGTGCTGCTCGGGCACCCCGACATCGCGGACGCGGCGGTGGTCGGCGTGCCCTCGGAGCGCTGGGGCGAAACACCCGTAGCCTTCGTGGTGCTGCGGCCCGGCGCCATCGCCCAAGCCGCCGCGCTGCTGGACTGGGTGAATGACCGGCTGGAGAAAATGCAGCGCCTGGCCGCGCTGGAGCTGTCGCAGGAGCTACCGCGCAACGCCATCGGCAAGGTGCTCAAGCGCGATCTGCGCGACCAGTACGGGCGCGCGCCTTGACGCTCGCGGCACCAAACAAGAACACAAGACTTCGGCTATATCCATAGTCCATAGCCCATCGTCCATCGTCCATCGTCATCACCGCACACCAACGTATCCGGGACAACAACCAGGGAGACCCATGAGCATCAACGGCAAGGCATATATCGTCGGAGCCTACGAGCATCCGACCCGCAAGGCACCGGACAAATCCGTCGCGCAACTGCACGCCGAATCCGCCAAGGGCGCGCTGGAAGACGCCGGCCTCACCCTGCAGGACGTGGACGGCTACTTCTGCGCGGGTGACGCGCCTGGCCTTGGCGCGCTCAATATGGTCGATTACCTCGGCCTGAAGGTGCGCCACGTCGACTCCACCGATACCGGTGGCTCGGCGTATATCGTCCACGTCTCGCACGCCGCGCAGGCCATCGCCGCCGGCAAGTGCAATGTGGCGCTGATCACGCTGGCAGGCCGCCCGCGCTCGGAAGGCTCGAGCGGCACGCAGGCGCGCAACTGGGGCGCCAACCTGCCCGACCAGCCGTTCGAGGCGCCGTTCAGCCCGGTGACCGTGAACCTGTACGCGATGGTGGCGATGCGCCATATGTTCCAGTACGGCACCACTGCCGAACAGCTTGCCTGGATCAAGGTGGCGGCCTCCCACCATGCGCAGCACAATCCCCACGCCATGCTGCGCGATGTGGTGACGGTGGAGGACGTATTGAATTCGCCGATGATCTCGGATCCGCTGCGCAAACTCGACTGCTGCGTGGTGTCCGACGGCGGTGGCGCGCTGATCGTCGCCCGCCCGGAAATCGCGGCCAAGCTCAAGCGCCCCATGGTGAAGATCCGTGGCGCCGGTGAAGCCGTCAAGGGCCAGCTCGGCGGCATGGTCGACCTGAGCTGGTCGGGCGCCGCCATCTCCGGCCCGATCGCGTTTGAAGAGGCCGGCATCCGCCCGTCCGACATCAAGTACGCCTCGATCTACGACAGCTTCACCATCACCGTGCTGATGCAGCTGGAAGACCTGGGTTTCTGCAAGAAGGGCGAAGGCGGCAAGTTCGTGGCCGACGGCAACCTGATCTCCGGCGTGGGCAAGCTGCCCTTCAACACCGACGGCGGTGGCCTGTGCAACAACCACCCGGCCAACCGCGGCGGCATCACCAAGGTGATCGAAGCGGTGCGCCAACTGCGCGGCGAAGCCCATCCCGCCGTGCAGGTCAAGAACTGCGACCTGGCCCTGGCCCAAGGCACCGGCGGCTACCTCGGCTCGCGCCACGGCAGCGCCACCGTCATCCTGGAACGGGAGTAATAAGATGAGCACACCTTACACCGCCACTCCCCTCAAAGCGCCGCAGGTTGCCCCGGACAACACCGAGTTCTGGGAAGCCGCCCGCGCAGGCCGCCTGCTGGTCAAGCACTGCAAATCCTGCGGCAAGCCCCACTGGTACCCGCGCACGCTGTGCCCGTTCTGCATGGGCGAGACAGAATGGAAGCAGGCCTCGGGACGGGGCACCATCTACTCATTCAGCGTCACCCGCCGTGCCGGCCCCACGCCCTTCTGCATTGCCTATGTGACGCTGGAAGAAGGCGTGACCATGATGACCAACATCGTGGATTGCGACCTGGATACCGTGCGCATCGGGCAGGAAGTAAAGCTGACGTTCACGCCAACGGACGACGGGCCGCCGGTGCCGACGTTCACGCCGGTGAGCGCTAGCTGAAGCAAACAGGAGCGCGAGGGACATCGCAATAGCGAGCACCCGCCCTCTACCCCGCCCCTCTCCCACAAGTGGGAGAGGAGAGCCAACCAGCGGCAAGTTCAACCCATGGTGGTAGCCGTGTGAAGCGCCCGAAGGGCGGGCCACACCCCAACGCGATGCGAAGCGAGCCGTCAAGGTGTACCTAGGCCGTATGGAGCGCCTCGGGATTCGGCGAAAAGTGCGGAAACGAGGGACCCATGTCTGAGTATCGCCTTAAGGCGATGCGAGTTTGGGTCCCGGCCGCTCTTTTCGCCGAAGCCCGAGGGGGTAGTCGCCCCATCCGGCGCGCCTTCTTTGCCTACTTTCTTGGCAAGACAAGAAAGTAGGTCGCCGCCCCGCAGGGGTGGTGAAACTGCAGTTGCTTTTGACTTCCAGCCCACAACACCTCAATCGGGCCGACCAAGCGCCAGGTTGCTGGGCCGGCCTTTTTCGATATTCCACTTGAGCAGCGCCGCGCAGCGGTAAATGCCGTGCGCGAACTTGCCGTAAGGCAACGTCAGGAACAACGCCATCACCACGCCCAGGTGCACCGCCAGCAGCAGCGCCATGGCCGCGGTGTCGCGCCAGGCCAGCAGCGCCAGCCCGGTCAGGCTGGTGAAAAACAGCAGCGCGATAAAGCCGCGGTCCATTGGCTTCTGGGCGGCATCGCCGGTGCGCGGGTCGCGCTTCAGGTTGAGCCAGAGCAGGCCCGCCGGGCCGATCAGCAAGCCGATGCCGCCGGCCGTGCCCAGCAGCACCGGCAGGCTGGTGGGCGCATACGGTGCGTGCAGGCCCAGCAGGTAGTGGTACAGCGTGGCGACCGCCGTGGCGGCAAAGCACAGCATGAAGCCATAAAACGTGAAATGGTGGAAGCGCCGGCGCCACAGGGTGAACGCGTCGTCCGCGTTGTTGCAGCCCTGGCCGTGGCCGCCGCCCAGGTAGCGCAGCCGCAATGCATCGTGCGCCGCGCCGCCGATGGCCGGGCCGCGCGCCTCGCCCTGCAGCTCGCCGGGCGAGACCCTGCGCCAGAAACGCGTCACGCCCACGCCCAGCGCCAGCACCGCGCAGCCGAACACCATGCCGAACATCGCCGCCAGCAGGTTGTGCGGGAAGATGGCGTAGAAGTTGCCGGCCAGCGGTGCGTGCAGCAGGCTGCCACGCATGGCAAGCACCATCACCAGGAACAACCCCAGCCCGGCTGCCAGCGCCAGCGCGGTGGCCAGGCCGGCGCGGCGGTACAGGCCACCGAGGGCGGCGGGCCAGGCGTAGTCGGAGTATGTCTGGACACGCACCTTGGCCATGGCCTGCGGCACGTTGACCGCAAACTCGTGCGGCGGCGCGTACTGGCAGGCGTGGTAGCAAGCGCCGCAGTTGTGGCACAGGTTGGACAGGTAGTGGATATCGGCCTTGCCGAACTCCAGCCGGCGCGTCATGGCGGGAAACACCGCACAAAAGCCTTCGCAATAACGGCAGGCATTGCAGATCTGCATGACGCGGCCGACCTCGGCCTCGTCCCCGGTGAGCGGCAGCACGCCCTGGGCCAGCGCCGCCGCTTCGCGCGTCAGCGCTTCAAGATGTTGCATGCTGTTTTTCCTGGAATACGTTGTGACCGGGCCGCCCGAGCGCGGCGGCGGCGGCCTGGGTGCCGGCGATGCGCCCGAAGGCGGTGCCGATGGCCATGCCGACACCTGCCGTATAGCCCTTGCCGAGCACGTTGCCGGCCATCATCTCGCCAGCCACGAACAGGTTGGCGCTGGGCTTGCCGCCGAAGTGCACGGCGGCGTGCTCGTTCACCTTGAGGCCGAGGTAGGTAAAGGTGATGCCGGGGCGCAGGGCATAGCCGAAGAACGGTGCGGTATCGATCGGCCGCGCCCAGTGGGTCTTGGCCGGGGCAATGCCCTCGGTGTGGCAGTCGTCCAGCACGGTGTGGTCGAAGGTGCCGACGCGGCACGCCGCGTTGTAGTCCGCGATGGTGCGCATGAAGGTGGCCTCGTCCAGCCCGAGCTGGCGCGCCAGTTCCGGCAGCGTGTTGGCGCGCACGCCCGGGAATACCGGCGGCATGAAGCGGCCCACGGCCTTGGCGTCGATGATCGAATAGCCGATCTGCCCGGGCTGCTGCGCGACCAGCCGCCCCCAGATGGCGTAGCGCTTGGGCCAGAAATCCTCGCCTTCGTCGTAGAAGCGCTCGGCATTGCGGTTAAGCATCACGCCCAGCGAGACGCAGTCCACCCGCGTGCAGATGCCGCCGTCGTACAGCGGCGCGCGCGCGTCGATGGCCACGCAGTGCGATTGGGAAGGGTCGCCGATGGCGTCCGCTCCGGCTTCGATCATGAACTTGAGCAGCACGCCCATGTTGAAGCGCGTACCGCGGATCAGGAAGTTGTCGGCCGGCCAGTCACCGTCGGCGTTCTGGCCCCAGGCCTCGCGCAGCCATGCGCGGTTGGACTCGAAGCCGCCGGCGGCCAGCACGCAGCTGCGCGCCTCGATGCGCTCGCTGCCGATGCGGGCGGCCTTGAAGCGGTCGCCGTCCATCTCGATGGCGTCCACCGGGGCGTTGTAGCGCACCTTGACGCCAAGGGCTTCGGCGCTGCGGAAGTACGCGTTGACCAGCGCCTTGCCGCCGCCCATGAAGAAGGCATTGGTGCGCGCCACATGCAGCGCGCCTGACAGCGGCGGCTGGAAGTGCACGCCGTGGCTGCGCATCCAGTCGCGGCAGGTCGACGAGGCGCGAATGGCCAGGCGAGCCAGCCGCTCGTCGGTCAGGCCGCCGGTGACCTTGAGCAGGTCTTGCCAGTATTCCTCTTCGGGATAGGCATCGACCAGCACGTCTTGTGGCGCGTCGTGCATGCAGCGCAGATTGCGGGTGTGCTGCGAGTTGCCGCCGCGCCACTCGCACGGGGCGGCTTCCAGCAGCAGCACGCTGGCGCCTGCTTCGCGCGCCATCAGGGCCGCGCACAGGGCGGCATTGCCGCCGCCGATGACCAGGACGTCGATCATGGGCGTGCGCCTCGGGCAAGGCTAGGGATAGCCGGCAGGGACGGCTCCCGGATTTGAATAATGGACAGCACGATGAGGGTTCCGGTGGGGATGCCCGCACTGTAGCGGCCCGCCGGCGTCCTGCTAAGCCCCCGGATCGCATGGGGGCATCACGAATCGTGATACCCCAGGGGGGG
>NZ_LZZU01000024.1:0-42487 GCF_014170355.1 Cupriavidus sp. UME77 | reverse complement strand
CTCCCGCTATCCCCCACTATCCCCGCTTGTCGCCGGCGTCACGCCACGGTTGCGTACTCCAGGGTCTTTGGCGTCTTCACGATGACCTCGGGGCGCTCGCCCACCACGACAGTATCGTCGAGCCGGAAGCCGCCCAGCCCATAGACATAGATGCCCGGCTCGGCCGAGTAGACCTCGCCGACCAGCAGCGCGCGCGTGTTGAAGGCCATGTCTTCCGGATACTCGTGCAGCATCAGCCCGACCGCGTGGCCGGTGCGGTGGAAGATGTACTCGCCCAGCCCCGCGCGCTCGATCACGGCCTGCGCGGCGGCGTCCATGTCGCAGACACGCCGGCCGGTCACCGCGGCCGCCACGGCGGCGTCGGTGGCCTCGGCGGCAACCTGGTAGCAGCGTGCCTGGCGCTCGTCCGGTTTGCCGCAGAACCACGTGCGCTCGTTCTCCACGTAGTAGCCATTCAGGCGCGGCAGGATCAGGTTGACGATGGTATCGCCGGCCGCGATGCGCGCGCCGCACGCGGCGCCGTCGCCATGCGGCGAGGCCGAGGCCGGCCCCGTCAGGGTCCAGCATTTGAGGATATCGAAATCCTCGCCGGGAAAGCGGCGCGCGGCCTCCTCCACCATCAGCGCCGACATGGCATGGTCCAGTTCCTGCACCAGCCGCCCCGGCCGAATGTTCTCGCGGTAGCGGTCCTGCACCCAGTCGGTCAGGCTCCCGAGCTCGCGCATCACCTGCAGTTCTTCCGCATGCTTGACCCAGCGCATGGCGCGCATCTCCGCCATGGCCGGGCGCAGCGTGAGCTCCGGCAGGTAGCGCTGCGCCGCCGCGAGAATCGGGTGGGCCACGTCCACGGCAATGCGCGAGCCGCCCAGCCCGTGCGACGCCAGCAGCGACGCCACCACCTCGGGCAACTGCGGCGCCAGCGCCAGCCGCTGCGATACGCGCGGATGCTCGGCGTAGTACGTCACGTCGCGCAGCCAGACCTTGTCCTTTTCCGTGCACAGGCGCATGTGGTTGGTGGACAGTTCGTTCATCACGGCGAAGGGTTCGCCGTTGCGCGGCACGAACACGAAAACGGGGCGCTCCCACGGCCAGACATCCAGCTGGAAATTGGTGGCGAACTGGAAGAAGTCCGGCGTGCTGAACACCAGCGCGTCAACGCGGATGCGGTCCATCAGCGCGTGCATCATCGCCAGGCGATAGTCGCGCACGGCGGTCGTGATCTGGGGCATATCTAGTCTCCTTGCTTCCTTGGTTCCTTGGTAATGGGGCCAGGCGGGTACGGGCAGATCCGGCCAGGATCAGAGGGCAATGCCGAGCTTGCGGATCATGGGGCCCCAGGCCTGCGCGTCGCGCTGCATATGGCGCTCCACCTCGGCCGGCGGCCCCTTGATCGGATCGAGGAACTGATTGGCCAGCTTGTCCTTGAATGCCGGCTCGTCCATGGCTGCGTTGATGTCGGCGTTGATCCTCTGCACCAGCGCCGCCGGCGTGCCGGTCTTTGCGACGATGGCGTACCAGCCCGGCACCGCCACGTCGTAGCCAAGCTCCTTGAAAGTCGGCACATCGGGCAGCGCGGCCAGGCGCCGTTCGCCGGTCACGGCCAGCGCCACCAGCTTCTTGCCCGCGATATAGGGCTGCACGCCCGCCACCACATTCATCATGGCCGGCGTCTCGCCCGACATCAGGCTGGTTGAGCCGCCGGCGCCGTTGAACGGCACATGCTGCAGCTTGACGCCGGCGCGTTCGGCCACCAGCTCCATGGCCAGGTGCGTGGAGTTGCCGATGCCGCCGGAGGCGTAGCTGATGCCGCCCGGCCGCGCCTTGGCGAGCCGCACGAATTCGGCAAAGCTGGTGGCATGCATCGCCGGCGCGACCACTAGCACGAACGGCGAGTTGGCCAGCATCGCCACGCCGGTCAGGTCGCGTTGCGGCACATAGGGCAACGTGGGGTACAGGAAAGGATTGAAGGCCAGGTTGGACACGCCCGCGAAGAACAGGGTGTAGCCATCGGCCGGCTGCTGCAGCACGTAGTTGATGGCCAGCACGCCGTTGGCGCCGGGCTTGTTTTCCACCACAACGCTGCGCCCCCAGCGCTTGCCCAGCGCTTCGGCCAGCGCGCGCGCGAGCACGTCGTTGCCCGTGCCGCCAGCCTGCGGCACCACCAGCCTGACAGGGCGCTGCGGCCAGTCCTGCGCCCAGCCGGCTGCGCCGCATGCCATGCCCGCAACCGCGAGCGCGGCGCTTAGTATCAGTGTGCGTCTGTTCACTTCGATCTCCTCTCGCATCCCTTGAGCGGCACCCTCGCATCGAGGTGCATCCGGTTTACTGTACCATGTGGTACACGAAGAGGGAAAAAATTTTCCGAGACTGCGGCGCCGATGCCGGCGCCGCGTACGGATCAGGCTTCGGGTGCGGATTTCGCGCCCGGGGCCGCAGGCGCATTCAGCATGCGCGCGAAGTATTTCAGCGCGGCAGTGGTGCCCTTGCGATCACCCGTGGTGACGAGATCCAGCAACAGGCCGCGCACGGTGGCGACCTCGATGCGAGCCCGCAGCTTAGCCTCGCTCGTGCTCAAACCAAGCTGCTTGTGAAAGCGCTCGGTCAGCGCGCCGGTCCAGCTGCCAATCACATCGTCGAGGAACACCTGGAAGCGTTCGCGATCGCGAATGGCGCGGCCGTAGATCTCGAACAGCAACTGGATGATGGGCAGGTAGTTGTCCGCCGAGTAGCGTGCCCAGGCCACCTCCAGCGCCCGTGCCGGATCGGACTCGCTGGCGGCCAGGCTGGCGCGCGCATCCAGCTCGGCATGGCGGATGCGGCGCAGCACCGCCTCCCAGAACTGGTCCGCCGAGCCGAAGTAGTAGATCAGCATGCGGTGGCTGGTGCCGAGCGCCTCGGCGATATGGCGCAGCGACAAGTCGCCGATGCCGTGCTCCAGCACGTGGTTGACGGCGCCGTCGAGCAGCTGGATGGCCTGGTCGCTGGCGGCGCGGCCTTGTGCGAGTGTTTCGAGCCTATCGAGCGTCTCGGTGGCAGCGGCGGGATTCTTGCGGGGCGGCATGGACTGGGGAAAGCGTTCGGTTGGGCACAGGGGCGAAGACAGCGAGTGTAAGCCAGCCCGGCTCGCCGCGCATTCGCCCGTTGCGTCCTTAGCCTGCGCCCAGCAGGAAGGGCAGCGTCTCGTCCAGCAGCAGCTCCGGCACTTCCTCGGCCATGTAGTGCCCGCATGGCAGGCTCTTGCCGCTCACGTTGCGCGCCACCTTGCGCCACTCTTCAAGCGGTGCGAAGCAGCGGCCCACCGCGCCCTGCTCGCCCCACAGCGCCAGCATCTCGCACTCGACCTTGCGCCCGGCGGCGAGGTCGGCACGGTCGTGCTCGAGATCGATCGACGCGCTGGCCCGATAGTCCTCGCACAACCCGTGCGCCGCGCCCGGCAGGCTAAGGCAACGCAGGTACTCCGCCATGGCCGCCTCGGTAAACGGCGCCAGGCCAGCGCTGCGGCTGCCCATGGTGCTGCGCAGGTAGAGCGCCGGATCGGCCTCGATCAGCGTCTCGGGAAACGGCGCGGGCCGGATCAGGAAGAACCAGTGGTAGTAGGCCAGCGCGAACTGCAGGCTGGTCTGCTCGTACATCGCCAGCGTGGGCGCAATATCCAGCGTGACCAGCCGCTGCACGGCATCCGGATGATCCACCGCCATGCGGTGCGCCACGCGCCCGCCGCGGTCATGCGCCATCACCAGGAAGCGCTCGAAGCCCAGCGCGCGCATCGCCGTGACCTGGTCCTGCGCCATGCAGCGCTTGCTGTAGTTGGCGTGGTCCGGCAGGCCGGCGGGCTTGCTGCTATCGCCGTAGCCGCGCAGGTCGGTGGCAACCACCGTGAAATGCCGCGCCAGCGTGGCGGCCACCTTATGCCAGATCACATGCGTTTGCGGATGGCCATGCAGCAGCAGCAAGGCCGGGCCCTGGCCGCCGACGACTGCGTGGATCTCGACGTCGCCGCATGGAATGCGATGTTGCGTGAACCCTTCGAACACGTTCCGTCCTCCTTCAGGCGGACAGCCGCGCCATGGTCTTGGCGGCGACGTCCTGCAGCCAGGGCTGCGACTGGTGATGGCGCTGCGCGAACGCGGCGATTTGCGACGACTGTGCCAGCGTTGCGCCGATCATGTCCAGCCCCTGGCGGAACATGGTGCGGTGGCGCTCGGCCAGCGTGAAGGTAAAGCGCAGCGCGTCGGCGCTCACCGACATCGCCGCGAGGTCGATCTCGATCCGCGCGGGCGTGCCGCCCGACACGGCGGCCATCAGCGCGTCCACTTCCGCCTGCGGCAACATCACCAGCAGCAGCCGGTTATTGATCGCGTTCGAGTAGAAGATCTCGCCAAAGCTGGGCGCGATCACCGCGCGAATGCCGTATTGCTGCAGCCCCCAGACGGCGTGCTCGCGGCTCGAGCCGCAGCCAAAGTTCGGGCCGGCCACCAGCACGCCCGCGCCCTGGTACCGCACCTGATTGAGCGTGAACTCCGGGCGCGGCACGCCTTGCGCGTCGAAGCGCATATCGTAGAACAGGCCACGGTCCAGCCCAGCCTTGTCGATGATGCGCAGGAACTGCTTGGGCATGATCTGGTCGGTGTCGAGGTTGCCGATGGGCAGCGGCGCGCCAAGCGCGGCGATCAGGTCGGAATCGTAGTCGGGCAAGGCATCAGGCATTGGTTTGCTCCAGGCGGCGCACATCGGTGATGCAGCCGGTCAGCGCCGCCGCGGCGGCCATGGCGGGACTCATCAGGTGGGTGCGCCCGGCGCGCCCCTGGCGACCCTCGAAATTGCGGTTGGTGGTGGACGCGCAGCGCTCGCCGGGTGCGAGTACGTCGTCGTTCATGGCCAGGCACATCGAGCAGCCCGGCTTGCGCCATTCGAAGCCGGCGTCCAGCAGCACCTGCGCAATGCCTTCGTCCTCGGCCTGCTGGCGCACCGCGCCGGAGCCCGGCACCACCATCGCGCGCACGCCTTCGGCCACCTTGCGCCCGCGCACGATGGCGGCCACCGCGCGCAGGTCTTCAATGCGGCCATTGGTGCAGGAACCGATGAACACGCGCTGCACCGGCAGGCCTTCAAGCTTGGCGCCCGCCTGCAGGCCGATATAGTCCAGCGCCTTGGCGGCAGCGCTGCGCGCCGTGTCGTCGACCGCATCCTCCACCGGCGGCACGCACGCATCGATGGGAATCGCCTGATCGGGGCTGGTGCCCCAGCTCACATACGGCGCCACGTTGCTGGCGTCGAACACCAGTTCGCTGTCGAACCTGGCATCCGCATCGGAATGCAGCGCCCGCCAGCAGGCCAGCGCGCGCTCGCGCAGCGTGGCATCGATATCGGCGGCGCGGCCCAGCACGTACTCGATGGCCGCCGCATCCGGCGCGATCAGCGCGCCACGCGCGCCGGCTTCCACCGTCATGTTGCACAAGGTCATGCGCGCCTCGATCGACAATGCGGCGATGGCGCTGCCGGTGAACTCCACCACATAGCCTCGCGCGCCCTGCGCGCTGATGCGGCTGATGATATGCAGGATCAGGTCCTTCGCGGTGGCGCCACGCGGCAGCACGCCATCCACGCGGATACGCATGTCCATCGCCACGCGGTACACCAGCGTCTGCGTGGCCAGCACGTGCTCCACCTCGGACGTGCCGATGCCAAAGCCAAGCGCGCCCAGCGCGCCGTAGGTGGTGGTGTGGCTGTCGCCACACAGCACCACCATGCCCGGGCGGATCATGCCGTGCTCGGGCGCGATCACGTGCTCGATGCCCTGCAGCGCGTCATCGGTATCGAACAGCGGGATGCCGTGCTGGTCGCAGTTGCGCTTGAGGTTGCGCGCCTGCAGCGCCGAGGCGGGATCCTGGATGCGGCGCGGGCTTTGCGCGTGGGTGGGGATGATGTGGTCCACCACCGCCACCTGCTGGCCCGGCGACGGCACGCCCCGGCCCCGCGCGGCCAGCCCGGCGAAAGCCTGCGGACTGGTGTATTCGTTCATCAGGTGCAGATCCGCGTAGAGCAGCACGTGGTCGGCATCGAGCGCGGCCACGGTGTGCGAATCCACCAGCTTGCGATAGTAGGTAAGGCCTGACATGGGACAGCCTGCTTGATATGCGTTGAAAAAAATGCGCGGCAGAAAGCACCGCGCTTACTCCGGCGTGATGCCGGCCTGCTTGATCTGCGCGGCCCAGCGCTTGATTTCCTTGTGCAGCATGGTGTCGGCCTGGGACGGGCTCATGGTGAGCGGCTCGAAGCCTTCCTTGAGCAGGCGCGCCTTGATCTCCGGCGCGGCCAGTGCCTGGTTCAGCGTCTGGTTGAGCTTGGCGATCACGTCCTTGGGCGTGCCGGCCGGCGCGCTGACGATGAACCAGGTCTCGAAGGTGTAGTTGGGCAGGCCCGCCTCGGCAATGGTGGGCACATCGGGCAGCAGCGCAGAGCGCTTGGGCCCGGTCACCGCCAGCGCGCGCAGCTTGCCGGCCTGCACCTGCGGCAGCGCGGCGGAGAGCACCGGGAAGCTGAGCTGCACCTGGCCGGCGATGGTATCGACCATGGCCGGGCCGCCGCCCTTGTACGGCACGTGCAGGATGGCCGTGCCGGATTCCGACTTGAACAGCTCCGCCGCCATATGGAAGGTACTGCCGGTGCCCGCCGAGCCAAAGCTCAACTGCCCGGGGCGGCTCTTGGCCAGCGCGATCAGTTCCTTCACGTTCTTGGCCGGCAGGCCGTTGGTCACCACCAGCACATGCTGCGAGGTGCCCATGGTGCCAACCGACATCAGGTCGCGCTCGGTGTCGAACGGCAGCCTGGCGAAGAGCGAAGGATTCACCGCCAGCGCCACGTTGTTGATGGCCAGCGTATAGCCATCGGGCCTGGCCTTGGCCACCTGGTCCATGCCGATATTGCCCGAGGCGCCTGCGCGGTTGTCCGCCACCACGGGCTGGCCGAGTTGCCGGCCCCACGCTTCGGTGATCAGCCGCGCGGCGATGTCGACGCTGCCGCCCGGTGCGAACGGCACGATCAGGCGAATCGGGCGTGCGGGAAACGTCTCGGCTCGCGCCGCCGCCGGCGCGAGCGCAACGGACAAGGCGACAGCACTCAAGGCGAGCGGTGTGCGGCAAATCCGGCAGATCCGGCGGGCGATGGCGGTAAAGCGGTTCATGTGGGGTCTCCTGGGTGGCAGGCTGGCTGCAAGGGAACGTCCCCGACGCCGCCGCGCTTATTGAGATTTGAGATGCCAGTTTAACCATTGAACCTGCCGCTATAATTTCATCCAAAGACTTTCATTCAGTCGCCTCATTCACTAATTGGGCCGCGGGCCGCATCGTGGACAACTTCTCCGACCTTGCCTTCTTCGTCACCCTGGTCAAGCGCGGCAGCCTGGCCGGCGCGGCCCAGCAGTTCGGCATCACGCCGTCGGCCGCCAGCAAGCGGCTGACGGCGCTTGAGGCGCGGCTCGGCGTGCGCCTGCTCAACCGCACCACGCGCCGGCTGAGCGTGACGCAGGAGGGCGAGGCTTACCTGGCGCAGGGCGCGCGCATCCTGGCCGAACTGGAGGAACTGGAGCAAGGGCTTGGCGGCAGTCGGGTGGCGCCGCGCGGGCTGCTGCGGGTCAATGCCACGCTGGGCTTCGGCAGGCGCCACGTGGCGCCGGCGGTGGGCGCCTTCCTGCTGGCCTGCCCGGAGGTGGAGGTGCAACTGGAACTCACCGACCGGCCGCTGAACCTGGCCGAGGCGGGCTTCGACGTCGGCATCCGCGTGGGCGATTTGCCCGACGCGCGCCTCACCGCCCGGCCCATCGCGCACAACCGCCGCCTGCTATACGCCGCGCCGCGCTACCTGGCCAGCCACGGCGAGCCGGCCTCGCCGCGCGAGCTGCAGCAGCACCGCTGCATCGTGATCCGGGAGAGCGACGCCACCTACGGCACCTGGCACCTGCGCTCGGCCAGCCGCCACGAAACCGTCAAGGTGCGCGGGCCGGCCAGCACCAACGATGGCGAAGTGGCCCTCGGCTGGGCCTTGCAGGGTCACGGCATATTGATGCGCTCGGAATGGGAGGTGGCGCCGATGCTCCGCTCGGGGCGGCTGCGCCAGGTGCTGCCCGACTGGGAGACGCCGCCGGCCGATGTGTTCGCCGTATTCCTCACGCGCGACCACCTCACGGCCAAGGTGCGCGCGTTCGTGGACTTTCTGGCGGAGCACTTCGCGGCCCATCGGATAGCGGGCGCGCCCTATAGTGGCTGGTAGCCCGGTCAGGCCATGCCGAGCACGAACACCAGCGCCAGCCTGTCGATCACCTGCGGCGCGCCAAGCCATTGGTAGTGCGCCACCGCGCCCTGGTTGACATGGGGCGGCACCGCATAGGCACCGCCATGCAAAAGCAGCCAGCTCACATCTCGTCCACCGCCGTGGTCGCCGTCACCACGCCCGCCTCTTTCTCCATCGAGAACCGATCCCGCGTGGTGACGTAGAAGCTGGCGCCGAATCGGCCCACCGGAAAGTAGTTCTGCAGCCGCACGCGCCAGGCCTGCGTATCGATCAGCTCGTCGCGCGCATGCAGCCGCAGCACGCGGCCTATGAAAATCTGCCGGCTGGTCGTCTCCAGCGTTTCCCACAGGGTGCACTCGAACGCCACCGGCGCCTGGGCAATTCGCGGCGGCGCCACCGCGCTCGATGGCAGCGACGTCAACCCCACGCGCGCGAGCTCGCTCTGCTCCGGCGGCAAGCGCTCGCCGCAGCCATGCATCTGCTCCGCCATCGCTTCATCGCACAGGTGCACGACAAACTCGCCGGTGCGCACGATATTGGCCGCGGTGTCCTTGAGCGCGCCGTCGTGCAGGCGGTTGATGCTGATCATCACGATGGGCGGCTCCTCGCCCAGCATGTTGAACATAGAGAACGGCGCGGCATTGACGGTGCCGTCTTCCGACAGCGTGGTGACCAGTGCGATCGGCCGCGGCACGATCAGGCTGGCCATCAGCTTGTAGCGCTGGTATTCGGTGATGGCCTCGAAATCGATTTCCATGCTTGTTTCCTCTGATTCGGCCTTACTCCCCGGCCAGGCCCAGCATCTGCGCGAGGCTCTTCTCACCCTGCATGCGGGACGTTTCGATGCGCTGCTCCAGCTCGCGCAGGTGCGACTCCATCCGTTCGACCGCGCCGGCGGCGTCGCGCCGCTCGATGCAGTCCACGATGGCGGCATGTTCGTCGTGCTCGCAGGGCGCATGGCCCGGCGGCTCGTACAGGCCGACGATCAGCGAGCAGCGCGAGACCAGTTCAGTGAGGTAGCGCTGCAGCACCGGGTTGCGCGCAAGCGCGGCGATGCGCAGGTGAAAGCCGCTTGCCAGACGCGCCCATGAGGGCTGGTCGAAGCGGTGCATGGCCTCGTGCTCGGCGGCCAGTTGCTGGCGCAGCTCGCGCAGGTCGGCGGGCGTTGCGCGTGCCACGGCGAGTTCCACCAGCACGCGCTCCATGGCGCGGCGCGCTTCGAATATCTGGCTGGTCTCGGCCGGCGTGGGCTCGGCGATGACCGCGCCCTTGTTGGGGCGCAGGTCGACGATGCCATCGTGCGCCAGTTTTTCCAGCACGCGCCGCACGACCGCGCGGCCTACGCCGAACAACTGGCACAGCTCGGGCTCGGGCAGCTTGGTGCCGGGCGTGAGCCGGTGGTTGAGCACGCCATCGAAGATGGACTGGTAGATGCGCGCATCAGCGTCGCCGCCGGGGTCCGCGCCGGCGTCCTTCGAGGTTGCGGCAACGGGCACGGCGTCGGGCTTCTGTCTGACGGCTTTTGGCTTTACCGCCTTCGGCTGGGCGGTGCGGGGCGATGCGGTGCGAGGCATGACGTCGGTCGGGGACATGGAGCTCATGATGTTAGCGCGAAGCAGCGGCCAGCGGCGCCACCTGGTCGAGGTGATCGCAGATTGCGCCGGGCGTGGTGAACCACACCTTGCCCTGGCGGCGGCTGCAGGCGATATGCGCCAGCGCGCGGCGCAGGTGGCGCAGGCGATACGGCTGGCCCACCAGGTAGGGATGCAAGGCAATGCCCATCACCAGCGGTTGCGGATGCCGCGCGTGGCAGGCCTGCGCCAGCATTTCGTCGAACTGGTCGATGATCATGTCGGCGAAAGCGCTGCCGTCCAGATGCCGGCCCACGATCATCGGGATGTCGTTGAGCTCCTGCGGATAGGGAATCGACCATAGCGGGCCGCCGCGTGTTGCCATGCGCACCGGGCGGTCGTCATGGCACCAGTTGAGCGTGTAGCGGTAGCCGGTCTCGGCCAGCAAGTCGGGCGTGAGCGCGGTCTCGGCGATCCAGGGCGACAGCCAGCCCGATGGCGCGGCGCCCGCGTGCGCGGCGATGCGCTCGCGGCAATGCAGCAACAACGCGCGCTCACCGGCTTCGTCCAGGTCGCTCTGCCGGCGTGCGTTGGTGTGGCCGTGCCCGATCAGTTCATCCCCGCGTGCCAGGCAAGCGCTGACCACCTCGGGGCAATGATCGTAGAGCGCGGTGTTGATCAGCACGCCGGCCGGCAGCTCCAGCTGATCGAACAATTCCAGGCAGCGCCACACGCCCACGCGGTTGCCGTACTCGCGCCAGCTGTAGTTGAGCACGTCAGGCTGTGGCGCGACCGGACCGAGGTTGGCGCCCAGCCCCTCCCCAAAGGCGAAGTGCTCGATATTGAAGCCAAGGTAGACCGCGAGGTTGGCGCCGCCGGGCCAGCGATAGGTGTCCACATCGGTGATGGGCCGGTAGCCAAAGCGCCCATGCGTGCGCAACGGCCCGTACTCGGGGCCGGGCGCCGCACCGTGGGGGCCGCCGGGTGCCTGGGCGGCGGAAGGGGTCGGGTTATGCGTCATCTTCTAGATTGCCTCAATGCGTCTTGCCAATGCAGGGGAGCCGCCAGCGCCGGCCATGCCCCGCTTTGGCGCCATCCGGGGGCATCTGGCGGTATCCGGCACCGACATCGAGCAGGCATGGCACCGGGTTGATCGTATGCAAACTGTTAAGCAGATCGTTCGCAAAAAGCAGGCCATATCGCAGACACGTTGATTTATCTATCGCTGCACCATTTCCGGATGGTTTGTCGACGTATGGCACGGCTCTTGCAAGCGGGACACCACGCATCGCCGACCCTTCCCTCTTGCCGCATTCCTTTCCGGAGAACCGCCATGTCCACCGTCTCACGCCGCGCCCTGCTCGCTGCCATCGCCGCCGCCTGCGCCCTGCCGGCCCTGCCCGCGCTGGCCGCCGACACCATCAAGATCGGCCTGGTCACCGCGTTGTCCGGCCAGTCGGCCCGCGCCGGCGAGTCGCTCACGCGGGGCATGACCATCGCCATCGACGAGATCAACGCCAAGGGTGGCCTGCTGGGCGGGCGCAAGCTGGAGCTGGTGCGGCGCGACGATGAAGGAAACCCCGCCAAGGGCGTGCTGGCCGCGCGCGAGCTGATCTACAAGGAGAAGGTAGCGGTACTGTTCGGCGGGCTGGACACGCCGGTGTCGATGGCCATCGTGCCGGTCGCCAACCAGGAGAAAGTGCCGTTCATGGGCCCGTGGGCAGCGGGCACGCCGATCACGCGCAATGGCGCCAACCCCAACTACGCCTTCCGCGTCTCGGCAGTCGATGAGGTCGTGGACAAGGCCATGCTGCAGTACGCGCAGAAGAGCTTCAATGCCAGCAAGCCCGGCCTGATCCTCGTCAACAACCCCTGGGGCGAATCGAACGAGAAGGGCATCGTGGCGGCGCTGTCCGCCAAGGGCATGAAGCCCGCTGGCATCGAGAAGTTCGAGGCCAATGACGTGGACGTGGTGCCGCAGCTCGGACGCCTGAAAGCGGCCGGCGCCGACGTGCTGTTCATGGTCGGCAACGTGGGGCCGTCGGCGCAGGTGGTCAAGTCGCTGGACCGCATGGGCTGGAAGGTGCCGGTGGTATCGCACTGGGGCCCCGCCGGCGGACGCTTCACCGAGCTGGCCGGACCCAATGCCAGGAACGTGCACTTCGTGCAGACGTATAGCTTCTTCGGCTCGCCTTCCCCGGTCAGCACGCGCGTGGTGACGGAACTCAAGGCGAAGTACAGCGACATCAAGGGCCCGGACGACATCACGCCGGCCGTGGGCGTGGCCAATGCCTACGATGCCACGCAGCTTGCCGCGCTGGCTATCGCGCGCGCCGGCTCGACCAAGGGCGACGCGGTACGCGAGGGCTTCTACAAGATCGACCGCTATGAAGGCCTGATCAAGACGTATGTGAAGCCGTTTTCGCCTGAGTCGCACGACGCGCTCAGCGAGAACGACTACGTGTGGGCGCAGTTCATCGACAACCGGATCGTGCCGGTGGCGAAGTAAGAGGCCATTTCAACAAGATTCTGGCGTCGCAACAAGGACTCACCATGTTATGGATCTCCGCCCTGATCAGCGGCCTCGGCCTGGGCAGCATGTACGGCCTGATGGCGCTCGGCTTTCACATTACCTACGCGGTCTCGGCCACAGTCAACTTCGCGCAGGGCAGCTCGATGATGCTGGGCGCGGTGCTGACCTACACCTTCGCCCAGACGCTGGGCTGGCCGATGCCGCTGGCGGTGGTGCTGGCACTGGCGCTGTGCGCGCTGTACGGGCTGGCGGTGGAGTTCCTGGCGGTGCGCCCGTTTGCCAGCCGCGGCTCCAACGCCTGGCTGATGGCCACGGTGGCACTCGGCATCGTGCTCGATAACGTGGTGATGCTGACCTTCGGCACCGAGCCGCGCAGCCTGCCCTCTGCGCTCGCCACGTCGGCGATGCAACTCGGCGACACGGGCCTCGGGGTGTATCCGCTGCAGTTGCTGATCCCGGTGATCGGGCTTGCGCTGGCCGGCGTGCTGCACCTGGTGCTGCGCCGCTCACGCTGGGGCGTGGCGATGCTGGCGGTGGTGCAGAACCGCGACGCCGCGCGGCTGATGGGCATTCCGATCCGGCGCCTGGTAGCGGCCGCGTTCGCGCTGTCCACGCTGCTGGCCGGCATCGCCGGCGTGCTGATCGCGCCGCTGTTCAACGTACAGTCCGACATGGGCACGGTGTTTGGCCTCAAGGCCTTCGCCGTTGCCATCCTGGGCGGGCTCGGCAGCGCCTGGGGCGTGATGGTGGCGGGCCTGATCTTCGGCGTGGCGGAGGCGCTGGTGACGGCCTCGCTCGGCTCCGGCTACACCCAGATCATCACCTTCTCCCTGGTGATCCTGCTGCTGGCCATGCGGCCGGACGGCTTGTTCGGGCGCGCGGAGGTGCGCAAGGTATGAACGATTCCACGCTGACATCCACGCGCGGTGGCGCGCCGCGCGCCGTCTCACCGCAAACCGCGCCTGCGAGCGCGCGCTCGCCGCTGCTGGGCCTGGGCACGCCGCTGCAGGTCAGCGCGATGGCGCTGGCCCTCATCGTGGCCGGTGCCGCGGCGCTGCTGGTCAACGGCTACTTCGTCTTCGTCATCGCCGGGGTGGCCATGCTGGCGATCTGCGGCGTGGGCCTGAACCTGCTGCTGGGGCTGACGGGACAGATCTCGTTCGGCCACGTGGCCTTCTATGCCATTGGCGCGTACACCGTGGCCATCCTCACCGGGCAGGCCGGCTGGAGCTTCTGGGCGGCGTGGCCGGTGGGCGCGTTGATCGCGTGCGTCACCGGCGCCCTGCTGGCGCTGCCGGCGTTGCGCGTGAAGGGGCCCGGCCTGGCGATGGTGACCATCGCCTTCGGCTTTATCGGGGAGCACGGCGCGGTCGAGTGGCGCGCGCTCACCGGCGGGCAGAACGGCCTGATGGGCATCGCCCAGCCTTCACTGCCGGGCGTGGATGGCGGCGAGCGCGCGCTCGCGCTGATTGCGCTGGCGGTGCTGGCGATCGCCCTCGCGGCCTATGCGCGGATTTCGCGCGGCGCCTGGGGCGCGGCCATGCGCGCGGTGCGCGACAGCGAGACCGCGGCGGCGTCCATCGGCATCGATCCTCTCGTGGTCAAGACCGTGGGCTTTGCATTCTCGGCCGCGCTCGCCGGCCTGGCCGGCGGCCTGTTCGCGCCGCTGCAGGGCATGGTCACGCCGGGCATGTTCTCCTTCCTGCAATCGATCCTGTTCGTGCTGGTGGTCATGATCGGCGGCGCGGGCACGGTGGCCGGACCGGTACTGGGCGCGGTGGTGGTGGGCGTCTTGCCGGAGCTGCTGTCGAGCCTGGAGAACCTGCGCTTGCTGTTTTTCGGCGGCCTGCTGTTGCTGGTGCTGTGGGTTGCGCCGGGTGGCATCGCCGGTGTGGCCGGCCAGCTATGGCAACGCGCCCGTGCGCAGCAGCGTGCCCCGGGGGAAGAGGCCAATGCCAGCTTGCCCGCCCTGCCCGCCGCCCGGCGGCGCGGGCTTGCCGCGCAGGGCTTGTCCATGGTGTTCGGCGGCGTGCGCGCGGTCGACGACCTCTCCTTCAACCTGCCCGCCGGCGCGGTGACCAGCCTGATCGGCCCCAACGGCGCGGGCAAATCCACCGTGCTCAATCTGTTGTCCGGCTACTACCGCCCGCGCGCCGGCGGCCGCACCCTGGGCCAGGCGGCGCTGCCCGCGCGCGGCGCCTGCCATAGCGCGCGCAACGGCATCGCCCGCACCTACCAGACCTCGCAGCTGTTCGCCGGCATGAGCGCGGCCGACAACGTGGCCATCGCCTTGCGCCGCGGGCGGCTTGGCGCGCTGCTGGGGATCGCGGGCTTCACCGCGCCGGCAGTGCGCCGGCAAGCGCTGGACCTGCTTGGCGCATGCGGCTATGCCGGCGATCCGCACGCCTGCGCGGCCGATCTGGCGCACGTGGACCGGCGCCTGGTGGAAATCGCGCGCGCGCTGGCCACCCGCCCCGCGGTGCTGCTGCTCGATGAGCCGGCCGCCGGGCTGTCGCGCGAGGACAAGGCGCGCCTGGGTGCGTTGCTGCGCAGGATTGCCGACAGCGGCATTGCGGTGGGGCTGGTCGAGCACGATATGTCGCTGGTGATGGACGTGTCGGACGGCATTGTCGTCATCGATGCCGGCCAGCATCTGGCGGCGGGCACGCCGGCGGCCATCCGCAGCGATCCGCACGTGCGCCGCGCCTACCTGGGCGAGGCCACGGTGCTGTCCGGGCAGGACAACGCCCAGGCAGCCCGCCCGCGCAAGGTGCCGTCCGACGCGCTGCGCGAAGTGCTGGGTGCGAATGCGCTCAGCGCGGGCTACGGCGCGGCGCCGGTGCTGCACGACGTGGCGCTGCAGGTCCGCGAAGGCGAAATGGTGGCGCTGCTGGGCGCCAACGGCGCGGGCAAGTCCACCTTGATGCGCGCGCTGTCTGGCCTGCACCGCCCCGTGCAGGGCGGCATCACCTTCGACGGCTTGGACCTGGCGCGGCTGGATGCCGAGCGCATCGCGGCCATGGGCGTGGTGCTGGTGCCGGAGGGCCGGCAGGTGTTCCCCGAGCTATCCGTGCTCGACAACCTGCGGCTGGGTGCATTTCCGTCCGGTCCGCTGTCCCATATGGAAATGGTCAAGCGGGTCGAGGCCATGCTGACCCGCTTTCCGCGGCTGCGCGAACGCCAGCATCAGCGTGCCGGCCTGCTCTCCGGTGGCGAGCAGCAGATGCTGGCGATCGGGCGCGCGCTGATGTCGAACCCGCGCGTGTTGCTGCTCGACGAACCATCGCTGGGCCTGGCGCCCAAGGTCATCGCGGAGCTGTTCGCCTCGCTGGACCAGCTGCGCGATGCCTCGATCAGCATCTTGCTGGTGGACCAGATGGCCGCGCTGGCACTGGCGCTGGCCGATCGTGGCTATGTGATGGAGGAAGGCCGCGTGGTGGCCAGCGGGCCGGCGGACGAACTGGCGCGAGATCCCGCGCTGGCGCAGGCGTACCTGGGTGGGCACTGAACCCGGCGGCGAACCGCTCAGCCCGCTGGCTGCGCCTCGCCGTCGAACAGATGCAGGAAGCGATCGAGGATCAGCAGGTGATCCTCGAACATCTGCCCTTCCAGCGCCAGCAGCTCCCGCTGCGGCACCCAGCGCACCGCGGCCGCGTCATCGGCGGCGGCCACGGCCGGCAGCGCATCGAGCGGCAGGTCAAAGAAGAAAGCGTGGGTCAGCGTGCGCCCGCGCTGGCTGCGCTCGGGATGATCGAACAGCGCCTGGTCGCGCAAGGATTGCTGCAACGCCGCCTTGGGCAGCCCGAAGCGCGTCTCCTCGTCGAGCTCGCGCAGCACCGCGTCGGCCACGCGCTCATGCTGGTCCAGGAAACCGCCGGGCAGCGCCCAGGCGCCGCGGCCGGGCTGTCCGCCGCGGCGGATCATCAGCACCTGGGCGCAGCAGCGCACCACCGCATCCACGGTCACGAAGACCGGCGGATACGGCGCGGCGGCCCAGCGGCGGCTGTGGTCCTGCAGGAAGCGGTACTCGGCCAGCAAGGTCGCAAACGCTTCGCGCCCGGCGAACTCGCGCAGGAAGGCGGCCACCGGCTCCGGCAGCACGCTCTGCAGCCCCTCCAGCCCGCCCTGCTGCTCGAACCATTGCCGGCGCACGTCGGCGGCGTTGAGCTGCCCGAAGCTGGGCTGCGGCACCAGCTCCCAGCCGGGGAAGTCATTGAGGTAGCCGGAGGAGGCATCCTTGAAATGCCCGAACAGGCCGACGCGCGGCGTGCCTTGCGAGCAAGCATCGATGGCCGCGCCCGCCACGGCGCGCACCGCCGCTGTCCAGCGCGCGCTTTCGTAGTAGTCGCGCACCACCACAAAGCGCAGGTCGGCAACGCGTGCGGCGTCCCATGCCGCGACAGCGCCCTCGATCATCTGGCGGCGCTCATCCGCGGAAAACGGATTCTTGACGGTGCGGGCGCCACCGGCGGAACCCAGCACCACGATCACCGTGGTGGCCTGCGCCAGCGCCTGGCGCAGCATGGCGAAGTGGCCGTTGTGGAAGGGTTCGAAACGGCCGATATAGACGAGGTAATCGAAGGGGACAGCGCTCGCCGGCCGGGCCGGATCAGTCTGGTTCGTCGGGTAGATCATTTCAGCTCGCAACACATGCATAGCGGCAGCGCGCCTTCTTGCTGCCGGAACTCGCGCGACGCGCGCACTTCCGGCGGCAGGCGATCCGCCGAGATCAGCGAGAAGCCGTAGCGGGCAAAGTAGCTGGGGCAACTGGCGCTCAGCAACACGGCGCGCGTGCAGCCGTTGGCGCGCGCGCGCATGAGCAGGGCGGAAACCAGATGGGTGGCGATGCCGCGATCGCGATAAGGCGGCAATACCGCGACCGAGCGCACGACCACGGTGTCGCCATAGCCTTCGGCACCGGCACAACCGACAATGCCGCCGTCGAGCACCGCAATATGGAACAACGCCAGCGAGGGATCGAGATCGTCGCTGGCGAGGCCACATGCTTCAAGGACTTCCGCGATTGCCGGCCAATCGGCCGGTTGTGCGGCGCGGATACGCAGATCTCTTGTCATTGCAATTATCTCCCCGCCACGCACGATGGCGGAGGTTGTCATGGATGGACTGCGCTGAGTTCACACTACATGATTCGGGCGACTTGTTCCAGCGGGGAAAACGGCATAAGCGACGCCTTATCCACCGAATGAACGAGGCGGGGCCGAGGCAAAATAGCCTGGCGAGAAAGGGAAAGAACGATGGGAAAGAACAAAGGGAAAGGAGCGCGAAGCATCGCGGCGCCCGGCCGCATGGCGCGATCGCCCTGGCCATGACCGGAAACCTGGAGGCGGGGGAACGGAATTGAACCGCCGTGTACGGCTTTGCAGACCGTCGCATAACCACTCTGCCACCCCGCCGCTGCCGGGACGCCGCGCTTTGGCGTCCGCTTACAGTGCGGGGCGCAGTTTAGCCGGAAATGAAAATCTCTGCACGGCGCCCGCACGCTTGCCGAAGGCCGCGGCGATCAGCGCGAAAGAATGGACATGGTGATCCGGGAGACGCAGACCATCTTGCCTTCTTCGTTGCGGATCTCGATGGCCCACACATGGGTGGTGCGGCCGATATGCACCGGCGTGGCGGTGCCGGTAACAAAGCCCGTGCGCGCCGCGCGCACATGGTTGGCATTGATGTCGAGCCCGACACAATACTGGGTCTCGCTATCCAGGCACAGGCTGGCGGCGCAGCTGCCCAGCGTCTCGGCCAGCAGCACCGAAGCGCCGCCGTGCAGGATGCCATGCGGCTGCACTGTGCGGCGGTCCACCGGCATGCGTGCACTAAGCGAAGCCTCGCCGATCTCGGTGAACTCGATGCCCAGTTGCTCGACAGCGGTGTCCTTGTGGCGGGCCTGGAGGTCTTTCAGTGAGGGGGGTGATTTCCACAGCATGCACGGTCTCCGATTGGTTTGTGCTGCATTCTAAAGGCAGTCGTTCGCAGACGTTCGCGGGCGGCGCATACCCGGCAAATTCGGGTCGGCCACGCTTGGGCCACCGATGTACCGGGCCCCTCTGTGCAACGGCGCCACAAACTCTTGCCAGGTAACGCATTCCGGTGATCGCGGGTCGCGGTTAAGCGTTAAACTGACATGCGCAGCATGGGTAACATGCACCTAAAATCACTTTAATGCGCGAGATAGCCAGGCACGGCAGCGCTGGCGGCGTTCGATCACCAGATCGCTCAATTCGGTCCGAGTTTCAACCAGAGTTCCATGACGTCGTTTACGTATGACGCAGTTCTAGCGGCGGAGCCCCCTGAATGGCCATCCTCCGACCGGAACGCACTGTTATCCGCCGGGGGATCGGCGCGGGATGCCTGGGCATTGCTCGAGGCTTCGGGCGCGCTCGCCCTGCAGATCGATGTCGCGGGCAATATCATCCTGGCAACCGAAGGCTCGGCGCAGCTACTTGCCTATCCCCGGGAATACCTTCTCAAATCCTCGATCCTGGATGTCGTCTCGTTCGAGCAGCGCGAGCAGCTTGCCGAGCTGCTGCGTGCCTGCGAGCAGGAAGCGCCTTGCAAGACCGGCCGCATCCGCTTCTCAGGCGGCGTCGGCGAAAGCCGCTGGCTGGACCTGCGTGTGTGCCGCCACGCCGACGAAGACGGCAACCCGAGCTTGCTGCTGTTTGGCTACGACGTGACCGACTGGGTCGACAACGAAGAACGGCTCATCGAGGCGTCCTTTCGCGACCCGCTCACCGGCGTAGGCAACCGCGCCATGGTGCGCGAACGCATTGCCGGGTACTTTGCCGAAGATGGCAGGGGAAAGGCGCCATTTGCGCTTGCCCTGATGGACCTCGACGGGTTCAAGAAGGTCAACGACTCGCTCGGCCATGAATTTGGCGACGCCTTGCTCAAGCAAGTCAGCGTGCGGCTGCTCGGGGCGGTTCGCCCGACGGACATGGTCGCGCGGCTGGGCGGCGATGAGTTCGTGCTGCTGCTCGACGGCATCGCCTCGGAAGCCGCCGCCATCGGCATCGTGGAGAAGGTGATCCATGTCTGCAGGCAGCCTTTTCACCTGGCCGGTTGCCAGATCCGCGTCACCACCAGCCTGGGGCTCACCTTTGGCGCGCTGGCCCATCAGTCCGAGTCGCAATTGCTCAAGCGTGCGGACCTGGCCATGTATGACGCCAAGGCGCAGGGCAAGAATCGATACTGTGTCTACACGCCGGAGCTGGAGCATCGGCTGGACGAGCAGTTCCGGATCGAACAGAACATGTTCGAGGCCGTCCAGAACGGCGAGTTCCTGCTTCACTACCAGCCGATCGTGTGGCCCGGCTCCGGCAAGGTCTGCGCGGTCGAGGCGCTGATGCGGTGGCAACACCCGACGGGGTCCGTCCCGCCGGCCGTGTTTATCCCGGTTGCGGAGCATAACGGCCTCATCAACCATCTCGGGGCGTGGGCGCTGCGCTGCGCCTGTGCGCAGCTGGCGAGCTGGGACGCGCTCGGGCTGGACGTGGGATACATATCGGTCAATGTCTCTCCGGTCCAGTTCAGGCACCCTGGCTTCGCGGACAGCGTCAGGCGGGCCATCAAGGATTCCAGCATCCGCTCGCACCGGCTGGTCCTGGAGATCACGGAAGGCGCGCTGATGACCGACCCGGAGGCGGCGCAAGACTTGCTGACGGAGTTGCGCGCACTGGGCGTGCGGTTCGCGGTCGACGACTTCGGCACGGGGTACTCGAGCTTGTCCTACCTGCGCCGCTTTCCGCTCTCGGCACTGAAGATCGACCAGAGTTTTGTGGCCGACATGATGGACTCCCCGCATGCGCGGACCATCGTGTTTGCCGTGTTGTCGCTCGCGCGGGAACTCGGGCTGGTGGCCATCGCCGAAGGCGTGGAGTCGGACGAGCAAAGCCAGCTGCTGGCCGAGCAAGGCTGTGAGCTGGTGCAGGGCTGGCGCTATGCGAAGGCAATGAGCCCGGCCCAGTTCGTGGACCAGGCGCAAGCCGGCACGCTGCAGCTTGGCAGTGCCCAAGTGTTCTCGAAGTAGGCGCCGCCATGTCAAACCCTTCAAGCAACACGTTCTTCGAGACACTCTGGAGCCGCATGGCGCAGCAAGGGGATTTCCCCACGCTGCAGTTCTGCATCGACAACGTTTTCAAGACACTGAACAGCGACACCAGCGTCGGCGAAATGGCTGCGGGCGTGCTGTCCGATTTCAGCTTGTCGCAGAAGGTCATACGCCTGGCCAACTCCGCCATGTATCGCTCGTTCGGGGGCGAAGTCACGACGGTGTCGCGCGCCATCCTGGTCCTGGGGGTCGAGGCGATCAGCCACCTCACGCTCGGGGTCCAGTTGCTGGATTATTTCTCCGGGGTGGCCATCAACCGGCCGCAAGCTTCCACTGAACTGAAGCAGGCCCTGATCGCCGGCGAGTTCACGCGCGCGCTCAGCAACGCCCAAGGCATCAGGCAGGGGGAAGAAGCCGTGGTGTGCACGTTGATGCACCACATGAGCCGCCTGCTTCTGGTCTTCTACTTCGCCGAGGAGTGGGAACAGATCCAGGCCCTGTGCAAGGGTGACTCCGAGAAGGAAAGCGAAGCGTGCCAGCAAGTGCTGGGCGTCACCCTCGAAGACATCGCGGCAGCGGCGGCGATCAAATGGAGGCTGCCCAGCCTGATCGCGACGTCGATGCGCTGCCAGCGCTTCGATGCGGATTCGGTGCTGGAATCCCACGCCGACTGGTTGGGCGCGATTGCCGACATCTCCTCCCGCGCCGCCACGCTGGTGGCCAGGGACGCGCCGCAGGAAGAGGTCCAGGCCTTGCTGCTGAATCACGCCGAAGCACTGGGCCTGCAAGCAGGTGCGGTGGAAAGCGCAGTCCGGCAGGCCCTGGCGCTGAACGTCTCCATGACCAACGCGGAGTCACCCGAAGCGGCCGAG
The DNA here is from genome assembly GCF_014170355.1 of Cupriavidus sp. UME77. Lineage (NCBI taxonomy): Bacteria > Pseudomonadati > Pseudomonadota > Betaproteobacteria > Burkholderiales > Burkholderiaceae > Cupriavidus > Cupriavidus sp. UME77. The sequence goes on along the minus strand of NZ_LZZU01000024.1, from coordinate 21,157 downwards.
GCCACCCCGGCACTGAATGCCGGCAAGCCTAAGGATGCCCTCAAGCGCCTTCAGCAAAGCCTGCAGGAAGTCAAGCGCGAGGGCGGCGAGTTGCCGGTCTCCGAGCTGGCGCCGCTGGTGCTCGAATCGGCCATGCAGGCGCTGAACTTCTCGCATTGCTTCCTCATGCTGCTCAACCCGATGGCGAAGCGTTTTGGCGCACGGGTCGGATTCGGCGAGGGCATGCGCGAGAAGATGGAGGCGCTATCCTTCGAAGAAGGCTTCGTCCCCGATATCTTTCACTTTGCCGCCATCGGCAACAAGCCGCTGCTGCTTGAAGACTCCTTCGACAAAGAGGTGGCGCACCGCGTGCCCCGCTGGTATCGGGAGCAGATGCCCGATGCCCGCTCCATCCTGCTGGCGCCCGTGATGATCAAGAATCGCTGCGTCGCCATGATCTGCGGAGACTGGGGCTCGACGGCCTGCACGGGCGGGCTGTCCGATGGGGAAATGGAAGCCATCAGCCTGCTGACGCGGGAGATCTCGGCGAGCTTCCTCAGGTCTGCCGAGCACAGATAGGCGCGGCGCTGGCCGCAGGCATTGTTAACCCCGGATTGGAAAATGAGGATGAGGATGAGTTTTTCGGAAATTTCGCTGGAGCAGCTGGATAGCCTCTCGGCGCAGGACGCCGACGCCCTGCCCTTCGGCACCATCGGCTTTGCGTCGACGGGCATCGTCGAGCGTTACAACGCCACCGAGTCGCGGCTCGCGGGATTGTCCCCGGAGCGGGTGCTCGGCCGGCATTTCTTTGCCGAAGTGGCCATCTGCATGAACAATTTCATGGTGGCCCAGCGCTTCGAGGACGCCGACTTGCTGGACGAAACCATCGACTATGTACTCACCCTGCGCATGCGCCCCACGCCGGTCAAGCTCCGCCTGCTCAAGGGTCCCGGCCGCGACCGGCGCTATGTGCTGATCCAGCGATAGGCGCGCCATGGCAATGGCACATCCTGGGGAGAGCCGGGACGACCTGGCCGCTCTCGCGGCCGAGAACGAGGAGTTGCTGACCTTCCTCTATATGTCTCCGGCAGGCATCCTGCGCATCGACGCATCCGGCAACGTGGCGATGGCAAACCCCAAGGCAGCCCAGGTGTTGATGCCCATCTCGCGCACGGGCAGCCTGGACAATCTCTTCACCGTATTCGAGGACCTGGCTCCTGAGCTAAGGAGCATGGCGGCCACGTTCGCGCATGAGCGCGGCTATATCTGCGAGAACCATCGCATCTTCCTGCCCACGCGCAAGCAGCAGGAGCCCAATGTCCTGTCTTGCTCCATGTTGCGCGTCGCCCAGGACTGCACGATGGTGGTGCTCACTGACATATCGAAGGTAGTGGCACAGGAGCGCAGCCTCAAGCAGACCGAATCCTGGCTCGCCGCGGTCTATTCGGCGGTGAATGATTTCGCATTCTTCTCCCTGGACGCCACCGGCCGGATCGACAGCTGGAACCAGTCCGGCCAGCGCCAGACCGGCTTCGAACTGCAGGACGTGGAAGGCGCCACGCTGCGCCTGTTCTGCCATCCGGACAGCGACTTCCCCGCGCGGGCCGACGAGCAGCTCCGGCTCACGCGCGAAAGCGGCTGGCATGTGGAAGAGCTATGGTGCGTCACCCGTGACGGCCGGCGTTACTGGGGCCAGTTGCTGGTGGCGGCGCTGGAGGAGATCGACGGCAAGGTTTCCGGCTACTCGGTCGTGCTGCGCGATGTCACGGAACGCAAGCTCAGCGTCGACAAGGTCAAGGAGCTGCTCACCAGGGACCACCTGACGGGGGCCGCCAACCGCGGGCATTTCTTCGACGTCGGCGAGGCGGAAGTGGTGCGTGCCCGGCGCCTGCGGCAGCCCTTGTCGGTCGTCATGCTGGACGCCGACCATTTCAAGGCCATCAACGACAGCCTCGGCCACGCGGCGGGCGACCATGTCCTCAAGGAACTGGTGGCCTGCTGCCAGGGCGTGCTGCGCGCCATCGATATCATTGCCCGGCTGGGCGGGGAGGAGTTTGCCCTGCTGCTGCCGTCGACCGATGCGGATGGCGCCAGGGCGACAGCGCAGCGCATCCGGCAAGCGGTGGAGCAGCACGTGTTCCACTTCAATGGCATGGACATCCGCTGCACGGTAAGTCTGGGTTGCGCCACGATGCCTGGCGCCGGGGGCACGCTGGACGATGTGCTGGCAGCGGCCGACAAGGCCCTTTACCGGGCCAAGGCCGCGGGCAGGAACTGCGTGACGAGCCAGGACTGATCTAGTCCGAGCCCTGCGCCGGGCCGGCGGCAGCTGCCCCGGCCGCCACGGCTCTTGCCTTCGCGCGGTTCCACGCATTGCCAATCGCAAGCCCGGCAGAGGTCGGGACGTACATGCTGGAGTCCTCGGCCGTGCTGCCGTCGTACTGCAGCAAGCCTGAATCCATCATCTTGCGGATCTGCCAGCGGTGAACGATTTCGTCGTTGCCTTGCGCGCCAGGTTCCACCAGCACGACGCTTGGCAAGAGCCTGCCCCAGGGATCGCGAGCGATGCGCAGGATCGCCCCGTTGGCCACTCTTCCCAATAGCTCGCTCTGCCTCATTCTTGCTCCACGCTACTTATGCTTCTGACGCTTTTTCCCGGGTGTGGCGGGCATCGAGGTTTCCCGCGCGGCGCACGGCACCTTTAAGCCAACCGGCCAGCCCCGTGACGGGTGGTTGAGCATACAAAAATCCTTGCCGGCAAAGCTCACAAATACTCACAAATACTCACAAATACTCACAAATACTCACAAATACTCACAAATACTCACAAACACTCACAAATACGCACAAGCTCTCGCAAGCACGCAACAAGCTCAAAACCGCTCACCGCCGGCCTCCCGGCGCTATCCCTCAGCCTGGTCCAGCCAGCGCTGCACCAGCAGGTAGCCGACGCCACGCACCGTGCGGATCGCCGGGCCATGCGGCCAAGCCTGCGAGAGTTTGCCGCGCAACCGGCTGATGGCGACATCGAGCCGGTGCTCGTCGAAGTCAAGGTAGTTGCCACCCAGCGCTTCCACCAATTGGCGGCGGCCGGCGGGATCGGGCGCGCTGCGCCGCAGGGCCTGTAGCAGCTGGCCTTCCACGCGCGTGAGCAGGAGCGGGTTGCCATCTGGCGTGATGGCCATGAGACGGCGCGCATCGAGGCACCAGGCCGGCGCGGGCGCGTCGGCAAACGGCGGCAATGGAACGTCGGGCGTCACGGGGCCAAGGCGGCGCAGCAGGTTGGCGATCACCAGCAGCAGCTCTTCCGTGCGCGCCGGCTTGACGAGATAGCCATCGGCGCCGCCGCGCAGCCCGGCGAGCCGGTGGTGGGCCATGCCGCGCGCGGTCAGCATGACGATGCCCAGGTCGGGCCGGGTCCGGCGCAGGCGCTCGCAGATGGACAGCCCATCCTCATCCGGAAGGCCCAGGTCCAGTATCAGCAACCGGCACGGCTGGCTGGCCAGGTGCGCGTCCAGCGCGGCTGCATCGGCCAGGCTTGCGACGGCATAGCCGGCGTGGCTCAAGTGAAAGGCCAGCTCCGTGCGCAGGCGCTCGTTGTCCTCGACCAGCGCAATGGGAACCCCTTCGGCCATCCCTTCGCGCATCCCGGTTGGGGCGCCCTCGGAAGCAGCAAGCGCGGCGGCGACAGTCATGCGGCCTCCGGCAGCCACGCCACGAAACAGGCCCCCTCGCGCCAACCCGGATCGCAGCACAGGGTCCCGCCATGCAGCTCCATGATCTTGCGCGCCAGCGGCAGGCCCAACCCGAGGCCGGGCTGGTCGGCAATTTCGCCGAGCCGGCGGAATTTCTCGAAGATCACGTCTTCCTTGCCCAAGGGCACGCCGGGCCCCTGGTCGCGAATGCGCCAGGCCACGCCGCGCACGCCCTCGCGCATGCCAGCGGCGATGTCGATCAGGATGCGGCTCGCCGGGTAGGCGTACTTGAGCGCGTTGTCGAGCAGGTTGAGCAAGGCGAAATGCAGCAGGCGGACATCCCCATCGAGCTGCGGCAACCCGGCCCCGGCTTCCAGGGATACCCGGGCCGCCGCTTGCGGCTCAAGCGACGCGAGCACTTCCCGGCTGAGATCGGCGAAGCCAAACGGCGCAGTGTCGAGCTGCTGTTCGCCGGGCACCAGCCGCTCGCGCGCCTCGGCCAGCTCCATCAGGAGCTTCAGTCGCCGCACGGCCAGCTGGATGCTCTGGTAGCGGCTCTCGCGCTGCGCGCGGTCGCCGCCGATGTCATCGAGCAGGCGCAGGCTATAGGCCGCGGCATCGATCACCGCCACCGGCGTGCGAACCTCATGCGTCATCATTGCGAGCAAACGGCTTTGCTCCTCGAACGCACGCCGCTCGCGCAGGGAGGACGCCATCGCCTCGCAGGCCTGCTCCCGCTCCCGCTTGCGCCCGCTTTCCGCTTCGCGCACGCGCAGCACAATGGTCAGGTGCAACGTCAGCATCAGCGGCAGGTCGAGCAGGTGTGCGCTTTGCATCGTGACGAGGCTCAGCGGCAACAGGCCAAACGCGCCAAGGCAGCCAGGCAGGATGATGAGGCAATACAACGAAAGCGAAGCTGCGACCAGCCGTCCGGAAGCGCCTCCGGTGCGCCACAGGCGAAGATAGAGGGGTATCGAGAGCAATTGCCCCAGCAACACCCCGATATAGAGCGTGCAGACCGCAGTACCGTAGTGATCGCTCGATGACGACAAGGCGACCGCCAGGCCCATCAGCATGAGGCCCCGGTAATAGCCCAGCAGGTACGGCGCGCGCTCGCGCAACTGCAGCAGGCAGATCACGAACAGGCTGGCGCACGCCCATTGCAGCCCCACCAGGGCCTTGGTGGCCAAGAGCGGCACGGTGGCATCGTGCGGAAAGAGAAACTGGCTGGCCAGTCCGTCAGCGGCAAACCAGCGCAGGGTCGCCACTGCCACGAGCAGGGAAAAAGCACCGTAGAGCGCGCGGCGGGTCAGCAGCCAGCCGGCCAGGTAGAACAGCACCGCCGTGGCCACGAAACCCAGGTGCATGCCATAGCCGATGTTGGCAGCCGCGCTTGCCGCGCGCAGCTCGGACCCATGCCACAGCCGCAACGCCACCACCATCGTGCCGGTGGTCCGGATGCGCAGGTAGAGCACATCGCCCGGCTGCGGCTGCGCAAGCCGGAAGGCCAGGTTGCGATTACTCCCGTCGGGGCCGTCGCGGGCCTCGAAGGGCAGCGCATTGCCGCTGCGGCGCTCCACCCAGGCGCCGTTCGCTGCTGCCTGGTACAGGCGCACATCGTCAAGCGCCCCCGGCCAGATCTCCAGCCAGCGCTCGCCACCCTGCGCCGCCGCGGGCAGCACCACCTTGAGCCAGACCACGTCATAGGTAAAGCCCTCGCTCAAGCCGCCGCGCAATGGCTCGAATCCGTGGGCATGCGCGGCAACCTGCGCGATCGTGAGCCGCCCGCCGGGATCGCGCAACCAGGATACGTCGGGGCTTTGCAGGGGCAGCGGCCCGGCATCGGAGGCCCAGGCCCGCGCCACCAGCAGCCAGGCCAGCAAGCCGATGAGACCGGCCGCATGGAGGCGACGGGCCAGCATGACGCCAGCGCCATGGCGCCAGGGCGGATCGGCGGCGCTCATGCGGGCAAACCAGGTGGCCGGATCACAAGACCGATCCTGCTGCACTGCGTGACGCATGACCGTGACCGCCCGCTGCCAGGATGCAGGGACAACGAGAATTGCGAGGCTGCAGGCGCGTGACTCCGCCATCTGGGCACGCCAGCAATCCTGGGCGGCAGAGGAGCCGCCCGGCAAGCCAATCTTCAGTCATTCCCGAGGCAAGGTGTGCGGCGGGACTCCTAGAGCACCTGGTCCGCATTATCGTATTTGGTGTTTTATCTTCTTATCTTTTTGTCTTCTTCCCGCTGATCTCGTGATCTGGTGACCTGGATCTGCAGGAGGCCCATGCGGGGCACTTCTTCGGCGAGAACACAGCCGTGCGCGATTCTTGGCTATTGGCCGGGATTGTTCAAGTCCGCCAAACGAACGAGGTGAACCGGCGGCGGGAGCCGATACCAAAGTAGGCAACTCACCGATAGCGGGTGGCAAGCAAAAAGGCCATCCTGAGACCAGCATCGACGCGAAGGCGGCCACCCGGCCGCGCGCCTTCCACCGGCAACTGGCATGAATAGACGCTTACCCATGCCGGCCATGCCGTCCGGCCGGCCAGGCGTTCCTGGCCATGCCGTGCGGCGCGGCTTGCAGCTATCGCTTGCGTTACTCCACCGTGACCGACTTGGCCAGGTTACGCGGCTTGTCCACGTCGGTGCCGCGCGCGCAGGCAGTATGGTAGGCCAGCAACTGCAGCGGCACCACGTGCAGGATCGGCGACAGGTCGCCGTAGTGCTCGGGCAGGCGGATGACCTGGATGCCTTCGGTGGAATGGATATGGGTGTCGCTGTCGGCGAACACATACAGCCGGCCGCCGCGGGCGCGCACTTCCTGGATGTTGGACTTCAGCTTTTCCAGCAACGCGTCGTTGGGCGCCACCGTGACCACGGGCATGGCCTCGGTCACCAGTGCCAGCGGGCCGTGCTTGAGCTCGCCGGCCGGATAGGCTTCGGCGTGGATATACGAGATTTCCTTGAGCTTGAGCGCGCCTTCCAGAGCGATCGGGTAATGCAGGCCACGGCCCAGGAACAGCGCATTCTCGCGGCGGGCAAAGTCCTCGGACCAGGAGATGATCTGCGGCTCCAGCGCCAGCACGCCGTGCAGGGCCACGGGCAGGTGGCGCAGGTTGGTCAGCGCCGCGGCTTCCGCCTCGGCCGTGAGCCTGCCGCGTACCTTGGCCAGCGCCAGGGTCAGCATGTACAGTGCGGCAAGCTGGGTGGTGAAGGCCTTGGTCGACGCGACGCCGATCTCGGTGCCGGCACGCGTCAGGAAGCGCAGCGCGGTCTCGCGCACCATGGCGCTGGTGGACACATTGCACACAGCCAGGGTGTGCGTGTGGCCCAGCGACTTGGCGTGGCGCAGGGCGGCCATGGTATCGGCGGTCTCGCCAGACTGCGAGATCACCACCACCAGCGCGCGCGGGTTGGGCACGGTTTCGCGGTAGCGGTACTCGCTTGCCACCTCGACCTGGGTCGGGATCTTGGCCACGGATTCGAGCCAGTACTTGGCGGTGCAGCCCGAGTAATAGCTGGTGCCGCAGGCCAGGATCAGCACGCTGTCGATCTCGCTGAACACGCTCTGGGCGGTCTCGCCGAACAGTTCCGGCGTAATTGCGTCAATGCCTTCCAGCGTATCGCCGAGCGCGCGCGGCTGCTCGAAGATTTCCTTCTGCATGAAGTGGCGGTACGGGCCCAGTTCCACCGCCGCGGCGTGCGTCTCGACCACGCGCACTTCGCGCTCGACCAGGTGGTCGTGCACGTCGCGGATGGTGGCGCCTTCGCGGGTGAGTTCCACCACGTCGCCTTCTTCCAGGTAGATGATGCGGTTGGCGGTACCCGCCACGGCCAGCGCGTCGGAAGCGAGGAAGGATTCGTTGTCGCCCAGCGCCACGACCAGCGGCGAGCCGGCGCGGGCGCCGACCACGCGCTCCGGACGGTCCTTGGAGAACACGGCGATGGCGTAGGCGCCGTGCAGGCGCTTGGTCACGGCCCGCACCGAGGCGAACAGGTCGCCGCGCGTGGCGCTGCTCGGGTAGGTGTAGACCTGGTGGATCAGGTGGGCCACCACTTCGGTGTCGGTCTGCGACTCGAAGCCATAGCCGGCGGCGCGCAGCTCTTCGCGCAGCGGCTCATAGTTCTCGATGATGCCGTTGTGCACCAGCGCGATGGACTCGCCCGAGAAATGCGGGTGGGCGTTGGTGGTGTCGGGCTTGCCGTGCGTGGCCCAGCGCGTATGCGCCACGCCGGTCATGCCGGCCAGGCCGGACGCACGGGTCTGCTCGTCCAGGTCGGCCACGCGCGAGACCGTGCGGGCGCGCTCGAGCGCGTTGTCGCGCACTACCGCTACGCCACAGGAATCATAGCCACGGTACTCGAGGCGACGCAGTCCTTCGATCAGGACCGGAACAATATTGCGCGAGGAAACCGCGCCGACGATGCCGCACATATTCTTCTCCCACAGGGCGCGGACACAGCCGCACCGGATGATTGGCGCGAGGACGGCGCTGCCATCTCCCGCGAATTGCCATTGCCGCCCGGCCGCATCCCGGCCCGGCGGTGGCGGGGCTTATTTCTTGGCTTGCTTGACCGGACGCTGCCACGCGTCGAGCGTCATCTGCTTGGAGCGCGACAGCGTCAGCTTGTCGGCCGCCGCCTCCTTGGTCAGCGTCGTGCCGGCGCCAATGGTGGCGCCGCGGCGCACGGTCACCGGCGCGACCAGCTGCGTATCGGAACCGATAAAGACATCATCCTCGATGACGGTGCGGTACTTGTTCGCGCCATCGTAGTTGCAGGTGATGGTGCCCGCGCCAATATTGACGCGCGAGCCGACCGTGGCGTCGCCCACGTAGGCAAGGTGGTTAGCCTTGCTGTGCGCGGCGATCTGGCTGTTCTTGACCTCGACGAAGTTGCCAATGTGCACATCCTCGCCCAGCACCGTGCCGGGACGCAGGCGCGCATACGGGCCGATGCGGCCGGCCGCGCCAACGCTGGCATCCTCGAAATGGCAGAACGGCTGCACCCGCGCGCCAGCGCCCACGGTGCTGTTGCGCAGCACGCAGTTGGCGCCGATATGGGCGCCGTCTTCCAGGTGCACGCGGCCTTCGAACACGCAGTTCACGTCGATGGTGACGTCGCGCCCGCAGGTAAGCTCGCCGCGGATATCGATGCGCGCCGGATCCAGCAGCGTCACGCCGGCTTCAAGCAGGCGCTGCGCCAGGTTGCGCTGATGGATGCGCTCGAGCTCGGCGAGCTGCACCTTGCTGTTCACGCCCAGCGTTTCCCACAGCGCATCCGGCTGCGCGGAAACCACTTCCATGCCGTCCGCCACCGCGCGCTCGACGGCGTCGGTCAGGTAATACTCTCCCTGGGCGTTGTCATTGCGCAGCGTGGACAGCCAGCGACGCAGGGGGCCGGTGGGCGCCAGGATGATGCCGGTGTTGATTTCACGGATGGCGCGCTGCGGCTCGCTGGCATCCTTTTGCTCGACGATGCGCACGATCTTGCCCGCCTCGCGCACGATGCGGCCATAGCCGGTGGGGTCATCCATTTCAACCGTCAGGATGCCGAAGCGCTCGCTGCCGGCCGCGGCCACCAGGCGCTGCAGCGTGGCGGCTTCGGTCAGCGGCACATCGCCGTACAGCACCAGCGTCGGCTGGCTGTCGTCGAGCAGCGGGAGCGCCTGCGCCACCGCGTGGCCGGTGCCAAGCTGCTCGGCCTGCAGGGCGAAGGCAACGTCTGGCGCGCCAACGGCCTCGCGCACGCGGTCGGCACCATGCCCAACCACCACCACGAGCCGGGTCGGCAACAATTTACGTGACGTTTCAATCACATTAGCAAGCAGCGGCCGGCCAGCGAGAGGATGCAGGACCTTGGGCAGCGCGGAGTTCATCCGCTTGCCCATTCCTGCAGCGAGAATGACGATATTCACAAGGAGGGTCCTAAGTGAGTGTGTCCAGCAATCAGTATGAATCACCCCCTCGGCGAGCCCGGGGGCCAGCAGCGTTGGCCAGGGTCCTGGCCCGAAGCCCGAAACCGGCGGCAAAGCCAGCAACGGTTGGGAATCGCGGGCACGATCAGCTGCCAAAACGCGCGGAAAAGGATTCTATCATGGGGGTTTTGCGCCGTTTGACCGCTTATCCCTTCCTGCGCGGGGACCGTCTCCGGCGTCTCTTTCTGGTCACAGCCGTGGCCGCCCTGACGGCCTGCAATGCCCTGAAGCTAGGCTACCAGCAGGGCGACCGGCTCGCCTACTGGTGGATCGACAACTACGTGGACGTCTCCGCCAGCCAGGAACCCCTCACCCGCGACGCCATCGCCCGCTTCTTTGCCTGGCATCGCAAGGACCAGTTGCCCGAGATCGCCGGCCTGCTGCGCCAGGCCAAGAGCGAGGTACAGCAGCCGCTCTCCGCCGCCGCGGTGGGCAAGATCCAGGACGACGCCCAGCGCCTGGCACGCGTTGCCTTCGATCGCTCCGCACCCGACGTGGCCGACCTGCTGCTGACGCTGACCCCTGAGCAGATCGCCCGCATGGAGAAGAAATTCGCCGATGCCAACTCCAAATACCGCAAGGAATACCTGCGCCCCGACCCGGCGGCCCGCGAGGAAGCCCGGTTCGACAAGGTGATGGACTACGCGCGGCTGGTCTATGGGCGCTTTTCCAGTGACCAGGAGGCCACTATCCGCCGCGCCATGGCACCCGTGGTGCAAGGCGCCGAGGCGCGCTATGCGGAACGCGTCAAGCGCCAGCAGGAATGGCTGGCGCTGGCGCGCCAGGTGCAGGCCGAGCATCCGCCCAAGGCCCAGGTCGTGGAGATGCTAAGGCGCTATGGCGATCACTGGCAGAACCCGCCTACGCGGGAGCGCAATGCCCGTTACGACGCCAACAACGAGGCCGGGCTGGCGCTGACCGTCACCATTGCCAACCTGACCACACCGGAGCAGAAGGCCCACGCGGCGGATCGCTTCCAGAAATGGATCGATGACGCGAACGCGTTGACGCGGGATGGCACCGCCAACGCGGCGGCGCCCCAGCCAACACGCGCTGAGAACTGACGAGGGGCAAGGAGGCCGGGAGGCCGGCCCGTGGCCTATTCGGCGGCAGGCTGCGCCGGGCTGGCGGGCGCGGACTTCTCGAAGCGCACGAATTCCAGCTTGTTCTCTTCCATGCCGCCCGCAAAGACCAGCGGCTGCTGGGAGAAAGTGCTCTCGCCGAACAGCGATGCCTCGTCCACCTTGGCCAGTCCGGTTGCCAGCGCGTTGAAATCGAACAGATCGGTATCGGCCAGATGCGACGGCACCACGCTGCGCAGCGCGGCAAAGATATTGTCGGTGCGCCCCGGATTGGTCCGCTCCCACTCCAGCACCATCTCCTTGACCTTCTTGCGCTGCAGGTTTTCCTGCGAGCCGCACAGGTTGCACGGGATGATCGGGTATTCCATCGCGCGCGCGTAGCTGGCGATGTCCTTTTCAGGGCAATAGGCCAGCGGGCGGATCACGATGTGCTGGCCGTCGTCGGTGGCCAGCTTGGGCGGCATCGCCTTCATCTTGCCGCCGAAGAACAGGTTCAGGAAGAAGGTCTGGATGATGTCGTCGCGATGGTGGCCCAGCGCGATCTTGTTGGCGCCGAGCTCCTTGGCGGTACGGTAGATCACGCCGCGGCGCAGGCGCGAGCACAGCGAGCAGGTGGTCTTGCCCTCGGGCACCTTCTCCTTGACGATGGAATAGGTATCCGCGTCGACGATCACATACTCCACCCCCACCGATTTCAGGTAAGCCGGCAGGATGTGCGCGGGAAAGCCCGGCTGCTTCTGGTCCAGGTTCATCGCGATCAGCTTGAACTTGACCGGCGCGCGCTTTTGCAGCGCCATCAGCACCGACAGCATGGTGTACGAGTCCTTGCCGCCGGAGAGGCACACCAGCACCGTGTCGCCGTCCTCGATCATCTTGAAATCGCCGATGGCGCGGCCCGTCTGCGACTGGAGATAGGTCTCCAGACGGAAGAAGTTCTTGGAATGCGTGGTGGCGGTCATGGCGATGGGGCGAAGGGGCGATCGGGTACAGCAAAGCAAGGGCAAAACGGCGCACAATGCGGCAGTTGCATCACATGCAAGCTGCCGGGGCCGGAGAACCCGGCATTTTACCGTGAGCTGCCACCCTGCGCCGGCAGCCCGCCAGAGCGACTCACTTACTGGCCAACCGGCTCGCTCTTGATGTGGAACACCTCGACGCCGACCGAATCGCAGTCCGGGTACACATCCGGCTTTTCTGTCGATACGCGCACGGCGCGCACCTTGGGATGCTTGAGCATGGCGCGCGCCACGTCGTCGCACAGGGTTTCCTGCAGGTGGACGTGGCCCTGCGCCATGCGCTCGGCGACCGTATTGCGCATGAAGTCGTAGTCCACCACTTCCTGCAGCTTGTCGTCCTGGGGCGTGCTCTGGGCCAGCGGCACGAACAGGTCGATATTGATCAGCACGCGCTGTTCGCCCTTTTTCTCGAATTCGTGCACGCCGATATTGATCTGCACTTCGTAGTTGCGCAAGAACATGCGGCGGCAGTCTTGCAGGCTGGGATGTGTGAGGGCGGCGAGCATGGTCATGATGGGCAGAGGAAAAAGAGGGAGAAGGCGCGCACGGACTTGGCGCGCGCGCCGGGTACGTTATTGGATCATTCGGTCAGGAACATCACGTCGCGCGCCAGCGGCATCAGGTGCTGGCCACCGTCGACGTAAAGCGTGGTGCCGGTCACGGCGCGCGCTTCGGCCAGGTAGGCCACCGCCTGCGCGATGTCCTCCGGCGTGGACGACTGCCCCAGCGGCGTCATGCGGTGGGCGCGCCGGAAGCCCGGGCTGGACTGGTCGCCGGAGACCATGGTGATGCCGGGCGCCACGCCCACCACGCGCAGCTTGGGTCCCAGCGCCTGGGCCAGCTGCACGGTAGCCGTCTGCAGCGCCGCCTTGGACAGCGTGTACGACAGGAAGTCCGGATTCAGGTTATCCAGTTTCTGGTCGAGCAGGTTGATGACCACGCCGCGCTGCGTGTCCGACATGGCACGGTGCATTTCGCGCGCGAGCAGCAGCGGTGCGGCCACATTGGTGCGCATATGCGTATCGAGCGAGGCATAGGAAAAGCTGGTGGCCACGTCGTACTGGAACAGCGAGGCATTGTTGACCAGGCAGGTCGGCACGCCCAGCGCATCGGTACAGGCCTTGATCAGCGTGGCGGTGGACGCCTCGTCGGCCAGGTCGGCCTGCAGCACGGCGGCACGCTGGCCACCGGCGCGGATCTGTTCGGCCAGCGCCTCGGCCTCGGCCACGGAGCGGTGGCAATGCACCGCCACGTCCCAGCCGCGCTGGGCCAGTTCCAGCGCGATCACACGCCCGAGCCGGCGCGCGGCGCCGGTGACGAGCGCGATGCCGCGCGCGGGGGTAGCGGAGGCTGCGGCGGCGGTAGCGCCGGCAGGCGATGCGGAGTCAGGGGTTTCGGAGGCTGGCATTGCTACAATCGCGGTATGCACAAAGGCGCTAGTTTACCCCTTCCCCCCGCCGACGCACTGTCGGCGTCCGCCGCGCTTACCGCGCACATCGGCCAGGCTATCGACGACGCGGGCGGCTGGCTCGGGTTCGACCGCTATATGGCGCTTGCGCTATATGCGCCCGGGCTGGGCTACTACAGCGGCGGCGCCGCCAAATTCGGCCGCGACGCGCGCGATGGCAGCGACTTCATCACCGCCCCCGAACTCAGCCCGTATTTCGCCCGTACGCTCGCGCGCCAGTTCGCGCCGCTGCTGGCGCAGGGCCTGTCGCAGGTCCTGGAGTTCGGCGCCGGCACCGGCCGGCTCGCCGCCGATCTGCTGCTGGCCCTGGAGCAGGAAGGCCAGTTGCCCGAGCGCTACGCCATCGTCGAGCTCTCCGGCGAGCTGCGCGCGCGCCAACAGGCCACGCTGGCCACGCGCGCGCCGCATCTGGCCCCGCGCGTCACCTGGCTGGATACGCTGCCCGAGCATTTCGAAGGGATCGTGGTCGGCAACGAAGTGCTGGACGCCATGCCGGTGCGGCTGTTCGCCCGCAGCCACGGCCGCTGGCTGGAGCGCGGCGTAGCCCGCCTGGACAGCGATGCTGACGCATCTGACGCATCCGACGCAGCCTTCGGCTTCTCGGACCGCCCCGTGGCGGCCGACGCCCTGCCCGCATCCCTGCACGGCGTGGCCGGCGACCACGACATCGTCACCGAAACCCACGCCGAGGCAGAAGGCTTCATGCGCGCGGTGGGCACGATGCTCACGCGGGGTGCGGTGTTCCTGATCGATTACGGTTTCCCCGCGGCCGAGTATTACCATCCGCAGCGCGTCGGCGGCACGCTGATGTGCCACTACCGCCATCACGCCCACCCGGACCCCTTCCTCTACCCTGGCCTTCAGGACATCACCGCCCACGTCAACTTCAGCGGCATCGCCCACGCCGCGGCGGATGCCGGGCTGACGGTGGCCGGCTTCGCCTCGCAGGCGCGCTTCCTGATGAATGCCGGCATCACCGAGCTGCTGATGGCGCTGGACCCCAACGACACGCGCAACTTCCTGCCCGCCGCCAACGCGGTGCAAAAGCTGCTGTCCGAGGCCGAGATGGGCGAACTGTTCAAGGTGATCGCGCTGACCCGCGACTTTGATGCGGCGCTGCCGCTGGCAGGCTTCGCACGCGGCGATCGCAGCCACGCGCTATAGTCCGCGCATTTCACCCTCTCCCCCCTTAGGCACCCCAACATGCTGCGCTGGACCCTCACCATCTTCCTGGCCGTCATCGTGCTGTCGGCGGCACTGCCCTGGCTGCAGAAGCTGGGGTTGGGGCGGTTGCCGGGGGATTTGCGGTTTCGGTTGTTTGGGAGGGAGTTTGTGTTGCCGTTTGCTTCGACGGTTTTGTTGTCGATGGTGGCGTTGGTGATTGGGAAGTTGTTTTAGGGTGTGGGGCGGATACTGCGGACACTGCAGACACTGCTGGCCTGCAACTGCAGCTACAACTGCAACGGCTTAACGTCAACTGCAACTGCAGTTTCGCCTCCCCGCAGGGGAGGTGAAACTGCCTTTGACTTTGCAGTTAAGCAGCTGCAGTTGCAGATGAAGTTGCAGTTAAACCCCTACCCCCCAACCTTAACCTCCACTGCCGCCACCCGCGCAGCATGCACCCGATCCTTGATCAACCCAGGATCCCCAGCACACTCCCGCGCCACGGCCCCGGCGTCCACCGAAGCCGCCGCCTCCAGCGCCATCATCAACCGCGCCGCCTGCGGATACTCCCGGTCCTCAAACCCAAGCCGTCCCCGCGCATCCGCCTCGCATGCCTGCAGCGCTTCAGCAAACCGCGCCGGCTTGCGCAATGCATCGCACCGCTCCAGCAAACGCGTCAGCGCGGCAGCGCCGAACGCCTCGGAGCGATGGATATTGCCATGCTCGCGCGCCACCACCACAGCCAGGTCACGGCAGTCAGTGGGCACCCGCAACCGCTTGCAAACCGCCTCCAGCAATGCCACGCTGCGCTGCTCGTGCCCGATATGACGCGGCAGCACATCCTCGGGCGTGGTGCCCTTGCCCAGGTCGTGCATCAGCGCGGCAAAGCGCACCGGCAACGAGGTGCCCATCGCGGCGGCGGTATCCACGACCATCATCACGTGCACGCCGGTATCCACCTCCGGGTGGTAGTCGGCCCGCTGCGGCACGCCCCATAGCCGGTCCAGCTCGGGCAGCAGCCGCGCCAGCGCCCCGCATTCGCGCAGCACCTCGAACATGCGCGAGGGCCGTGCCTCCATCAGGCCGCGCGCGAGTTCCTGCCAGACGCGTTCGGCCACCAGCGCGTCGACCTCGCCGGCTTCCACCATCCGGCGCATCAGCACCAGCGTCTCGGGGGCTACCGTGAAATCGTTGAAACGCGCGGCAAAGCGCGCCACGCGCAGGATCCGCACCGGGTCTTCGGCGAAGGCGTCCGACACATGGCGAAACTGCCGTGCGGCAAGGTCGCGCTGCCCGCCGTAGGGATCGATCACAGGGCCCGTGAGCGCGCCGTCATCACCCACCGCCCGCGCCATGGCGTTGACGGTGAGGTCGCGACGCACCAGGTCGTCTTCCAGCGTCACATCCGGGGCGCAATAGAACGAAAAGCCCTTGTAGCCTGCCGCGGTCTTGCGCTCGGTGCGGGCCAGCGCGTATTCCTCCCGGGTCCTGGGATGGAGGAACACGGGAAAATCCTTGCCTACCGGCTTATAGCCCTGGGCTTCCATCTCGGCCGGGGTCGCGCCCACCACCACATAGTCGCGGTCCTGGCTCGACAAGCCCAGCAGGGCGTCGCGAATGGCGCCGCCTACGGCATACACCTGCATGGACGAACTCAATGGTTGATCACAATCGCGTCGGCGCGATCGGGGGTGAGGCGGTAGGGCTCGTCGGAGGCAAGGAAATCGCGCTCTTCACGGGCATCGGCGATCCACGCCTGCATGGCCGGCAGCGCCAGGATAAAGTCCGCATATTGCTTGGCGGCCTCTGGCAGGTGGATGCCATAAGTGGCAAAGCGGCTGACCACCGGCGCGAAAAATGCGTCGGCAATGGTGAATGCACCGAACAGGAACGGGCCTGCGGCCGCATGGCGCGCGCGCAGGTCCGACCAGATCGCGGCGACGCGGTCCACATCGCGCTGCACCGCTACGTTCCAGCCCATGCCGGGCAGCACCGCGGTGACGTTCATCGGCAGCTGGCTGCGCAGGTTGCCGAAGCCCGAGTGCATCTCCGCGCAGATCGAGCGCGCATGCGCACGCTCGGCACGGTCGGCCGGCCAGAGCTGCTTCTCGGGAAAGGACTCGGCCAGGTATTCGGCAATCGACAGCGAGTCCCACACCGAGACATCGCCATCGACCAGCACCGGCACCTTGCCGGTCGGCGAGTGCTTCGCAATCGCTTGCTCAAACCCGGCCACGAACAAGCGCACCTTGACCTCCTCGAACGCAATGCCAGCCTGCCGCATCAGCAACCAGGGGCGCAGCGACCAGGAAGAGTAATTCTTGTTGCCGATGACGAGCTTCATCGCAAAATCCTTGCAGGAAAACGTGGGGGATCACGCGCGGCCGGGGCAAGCCCGCGGCGCGAAGCGTGCGGACGCAAGCGCACGGCGGCGAACGAACCATTGTAGCCAGCCACGCCAAGCGCCTCCAAGCGAATTACGCTCGCAGCGATGTGAATCCTGGTCACATGCGAAGGGCAAGGCCGGGGCGGGCGGCCTGCCGCTCAACGATACCCGCTGCGCCGCAGTCCCAGCATCTGGCTCTCGTGCCCGCGGCCCGCCAGCACATCGGTCATCACCACCTCCAGTCCCACCGGCTGGCCCAGCCCGAGCTCGGGCGCGATCGGCCCCTGCATGACATTGTCGAGCCGCATGGAGTCCAGGTTGTCGCGCGACATCACCGGTGCGCCCGGCATGTGCTCGAGGATGGCTGCCTGCACGCGGGCCAGGGCGTCGGGCAGATGCAGGACCGGGCGCGGGTGGCCGCTGGCGCGGCCGGCAAAACGCACCAGCTCCTCCAGCGTATAGACCATCGGCCCCGCCAGGTCGTAGGCGCGGCCGATGGTGTCCCGCGTCGCCATGGCGTTGACCATGGCCTGCGCCACGTCCTGCACGTACACCGGCTGGAACCTGGCGTGCGCGCAGGCGAGCGGCACCACGGGCGCCAGTTGCTGCAGTTGGGCGAACAGATTGAGGAAATGGTCGTCGGGGCCGAAGATCACGGACGGACGGAAGATGGTCCAGTCCAAAGCGCTCTCGCGCACCACGCGCTCGCCGTCGCCCTTGCTGCGCAGGTACATCGACGGGCCGGCGCTGTCGGCGCCCAGCGCGCTCATGTGCAACAGCCTGCGCACGCCGGTACTGCGGCAAGACTCGACAATGCGCCGCGCGAGGTCCACATGGGCAGCGGCAAAGGCCGCGCCATAGGGCTCGGCGCGTTCGCCATGGAGAATGCCGACCAGGTTCACCACGATGCCGTCGGTGCCCAGCGTGCCAATGGCGGCGTTCAGCTCAGCATCGTTCCTCACGTCCAGCTCGATCACCTCGACGCGCGGCAGCAGCAGCAGGTGCTGCGCATGCTCGGCGTCGCGGGTAGCGACCACGATGCGTTCGGGGTCCAGAGGCGGCTCCACGACGGTGCCCGGCTCCAGCGGCGTGGCCGACGCGGTGGCGACACCTGCCAGGCGGGCTACCAGGTGGCTGCCGACAAAGCCGGCCCCTCCGATCACTAGAACGTTGCTGGTCTGCATGGATCTCTCCGCGGCAAGGGACGACTGGCGCACGCTCCAGGGCTGGAGCATGCGCCGGTTACCGCATGGCCTGCAGACCGCGCTGCCTCGAAGGCGTTAGAACCTCAGGGCAGGCTGGTCGTGGTGATCTGCGACGGCGACACCACGCCCAGGCGATCCTTGAGCGACTGCGGCCGGCCGCTCATCAATGCAGCATAGTACGTGGCGTTCGACAGCACATTCTTCACGTAGGTCCGGGTCTCCGAGAACGGAATGGTCTCGGCGAAGATCGCGCCCTCAACCTGGCGCGGCAAGCTGGAGCGCCAGCTCTTGGGACGGCCCGGGCCAGCGTTGTAGGCGGCCGAAGCCAGCGTCCAGGAGCTGTCCAGGTCAGTCAGCACCATGCTCATATAGTTGGTGCCGAGCTGGATGTTGATACTGGGATCGCTCATCATCGTGGGCGAGAAGTCCGTCATGCCGATCTTGCGCGCAACCCACTTGGCAGTCGCCGGCATCACCTGCATCAGGCCATGCGCGCCGGCGGAGGAGCGCGCGTTCATGATGAAGCGCGACTCCTGGCGCACCAGCCCATAGGCCCATGCCATATCCAGGCCCACGTCATCGGTGGCGCGCTGCATGATGTCGCGGTATGGCATCAGGAAGCGCAGCGAGAAGTCATGCTCGGCCTGGGTGCGGTCCGCAGTGTTCACGGCGCGGTCCAGCAGCTCGATGCGGCGGGCGTAGTCGGCGGCGGCCAGCAGCTGGCGGTCGGTCATGCCGCGCAGTTCCCAGTTCCATTCGCGATTGCCCTCGAAACGCAGGTTCAGGTCATAGAACTTCTGCGCGCGCAGGAAGCCCGGGCGGGTGCGCATGGCATTGACCTCGGCATCGCTGACCTGCGTGCGTGCCGGCAGCACGATGCGGTTGCCCAGTTCCTCGCTGGCCAGCTGGCCGTAGAAGTTGAACTGGCCGGCGATCGACTGGAACTGCTTCTCGGCCTCGGCGCCGCGGTTGTCCGCCTTGAGCGCGCGCCCGTACCAGTACGTCCAGGCCGGGTCCTTGGCGCGCAGCTCGGGGCGCATCAGCTCCACTGCCTGGCGCACCTGCTTCCAGTCGCCCTGGCGCAGCGCGGAGCGCACGCGCCACTCCTGCGTTTCGTCGGACAGCCACTGGTTGCCGCCCAGGTCCATCTGGCGGCGGTAGTAGCCGGCTGCCTCGGGCGCAAGCTTCTTGGCGGCGTACTGGCCGACCACGCCCCAGCCGGCTCCCTGCTCGTCGCGCGACAGGCTGCCGGCGTTGGCGCTCAGGTAGGCCGCGGCCTGGGAGGGATCGTTGCGCGCCATCTTGACCACGGTGGCGAGCGTGTTGCTGTCGCCGCGCGCGTCCGGCGCGGTGGCGGCGATGCGCCCGGCCAGCGTCACATAGTTCTGCTCCAGCGCCTGGCGTGCCTGGAAGGCCACGTCGCTCGGCTCGATCTGCCTGCTTTGGGCCAGGTAGCCGATCAGGTCGACACAGCCTTCGCCGTAGTAGCGCGGATCGCTCAGCGCCGCGCGTGCATCCGCCGCCACGTTCTGGCCCTTGAGCGCGCGCGACAGCAACGCGTAGCACTCAACCTGCGTATCGTCCTTGAGCACGAACTGCGGGTATTCGGCGTCGAAATTGGCCCAGTCGCGCTTCTTGCCCAGCACCAGCAGCCAGTCATTGCGCATGCGGTCGGCAATGGCCTCGCCCTTGTAGCGCTGCAGGAAAGCACGTACCTGGTCGTCAGGGGCGTCGATGCGGGCCAGGCCGCTGGCGTCGAACATCTGCGGCTTGATGCGGAAGTACTCGACGTAAGACGAGATCGGGTAGTCCACCAGCGTGGCCGAGATGGCGTCGGTGCGTGCCACGTCGTTTTTGCGCGCGGCTTCGCGCAGCGCCACGAAAGCGTCGTCGGGGTTGCTCGGGATGGCGAGCGACTGCGATTGGGGTTGCGGCTGGGGCCGTTTCTGCGCAAATACCGGCGTGGCAAGCACTGCGCACGCGATCGCCGCCAGGGCGGCCTTGGCCGCACGCTGCGGATATACTCCCTTCGGCATTCTTCTTCCTTGTTGTGACGGCCGGACAGGACCTTTCGAGGGCGCGCATCCGACCGTGCAATGTTGGGTCAACAGCAGACATTATCCCACGCAGCCATGCCCAGCGACGACGTTCGCAGCCCCTCCGGCAAGCCCGGAAAGCCCGACTCCGGCGTGCCGCGAGCGGCACTGCGCCGCCAGTTGCTGGCGCTGCGCGGCGCATTGCCGCAGCGCCCCGCCGCCGACGCCGGCATCGAAGCCGCGCTGGCCGCCCTGCTGGAGCGCCTGCCCGTGCATCGACTGGGCTTTTACTGGCCGATCCAGCAGGAGTTCGACGCCCGTGGCGTGGTCTCGCGCTGGCTTGCCAGCGCTCCCGGGCGGCAAGCGGCCCTGCCGGTGGTAAGCCGGCCGGGCGCGCCACTGGATTTCCACCAGTGGGAACCGGCCACGCCAATGGTTGCCGGGCATTACGGCATTCCCGTGCCCGACGGCACGCCGCCCTTGCTGCCAGACGTCCTGCTGATTCCATGTGTCGGTTTTAGCGGGGATAAGTTCCGCCTGGGCTATGGCGGCGGGTTCTACGACCGCACGCTGGCGGCACTGGCTGCCAGCGGGAACACGCCGGTGGCGATCGGCATCGGGCATGAGGCCTGCCGGATTGCGTTGGTGCCGCAGGAGCATGATTTGCCGATGGATTGGGTGGTTAGTGAGGGGGGGGTGTTTTGAGGGATATGGGATGCGGCCTTATCCCATTTTTTTTGGAGGGGGGGTCGCTGTTTCTCTGATCGGCGTTGGTTTTTGGACCCAAGGGCCATACGACATCCCCCTGCGGGGGCTGCCGGTCACTTTTCTTTGACCGGCAAAGAAAACTAACGAAAAGAAAGCTGAGGTTCCCCTTGTTTTTCGCCTTCCAAGGGTAAGGGAGTCAAGCCGCCATGTCCCGTGGGTGTTCCCAGTCCCGGAGGTACTGGGCCGGGGACACATAGCCGAGCGTGGAGTGTCGGCGGCTCCGATTGTAAAAGATCTCGATGTAGTCAAAGAGATCGTCTTTGGCTTGCTCGTGCGTGGCGTAGCGCTGGCCATGCACCCGCTCGTTTTTCAGACTGTTGAAGAAGCTCTCGCTCGGGGCATTGTCCCAACAGTTCCCTTTGCGACTCATCGAGCAG
>NZ_LZZU01000023.1:0-32079 GCF_014170355.1 Cupriavidus sp. UME77 | reverse complement strand
AAAGAGATCCCAACGTTACAATCCCCCATCACCCATCAAAAGCCGAGCCCGACCCCCATGCGTATCCTCGGCATCGACCCCGGCCTCCGTACCACCGGCTTCGGCGTGCTGGAAAAGCACGGCAACAAGCTAACCTACATCGCCTCCGGCACCATCAAGAGCGACGGCGACAGCGGCCTGCCTGCCAGGCTGAAAACCCTCTTCGACGGCATCAGCGAAGTCACCCGCACATACGCGCCCGATTGCGCCGCAATCGAGAAGGTATTCGTCAACGTCAACCCGCAATCCACGCTGTTGCTTGGCCAGGCCCGCGGCGCGGCGATTTGCGGGCTGGTCACGCATGGCCTGCCGGTGTTCGAGTACACGGCACTTCAGTTGAAGGTGGCGGTGGTCGGCTACGGCCGCGCCAACAAGGAGCAGGTGCAGGAAATGGTGATGCGCCTGTTGAGCCTGACGGGACGCCCCAGTTCCGACGCGGCGGATGCCCTGGGCATGGCAATCTGCCATGCCAATGGCAGCAACACGCTCACCGCCCTGACCGGGCTGGCCCCGGACCTGGTGCGCAAGGGCATGCGGGTACGGCGTGGGCGGCTGATCGGTTGAGCGAGCCCAGGCGGCCAAGCCGCTGCTGACGCACCTCCAAGTCTCCTACAATCGAGCGATCGCCCGTCAAAGGATGCCGCATGCTCCGCTCGCCTCGCGCGTTCCGCGCCTTGAATCCGCCCCGCTCCGCTCGCTTGCCGGCGCTGTTATCCGCGCTGGCTGCCGCGGTTCTCGCCGCCTGCGCCGCGCCGCCGCCCGTGGCCACTGCCCCGGCAGCGCCGGCCCCTGGCCCGGCCCCGGCCGTGCCAAAGGCACTGGTGATCGGGCATCGCGGCGCGAGTGCGCTGCGCCCTGAGCACACGCTGGCGTCCTATCAACGCGCCATCGACGACGGTGCCGACGTGGTGGAACCCGACCTGGTGATGACGCGCGATGGCGTACTGGTGGCCCGGCACGAGAACGAAATCGGCACCACGACCAACGTGGCGGAGCTGCCCCAGTTCGCCAGCCGCAAGCGCATCAAGGTGATCGACGGCGAACGCCTGGATGGCTGGTTCACCGAAGACTTCACGCTGGCCGAGCTCAAGACGCTGCGCGCGCGCGAGCGTATCGCACAGGTGCGCAAGGCCAATACCCAGTACAACGACAAGTTCGAGATCCCCACCTTCGACGAAATCATCGATCTGGTGGCCAAGGCATCGCAACGCAGCGGACGCGTGATCGGCCTGTACCCGGAAACCAAGCATCCGAGCTATTTCCGCGGCATCGGCCTGCCGCTGGAGGAGAAGCTGGTGGCCACGCTGCAAGCCCATGCGTACACGCGCAGCGCGCCGGTGTTCGTACAGTCGTTCGAGACCGGCAACTTGCGCGAGATGCGCCAGCGCCTGGCCCAGGGCATGCCTAATGTGAAGCTGATCCAATTGATGGGTGGCGCGAAGAACCGGCCTGCCGACTGGCGCCTGGCCGGCGACACCCGCACCTACGCCGACATGATGACGCCGATCGGCTTGCGCGAAGTGGCCAGCTACGCCAACGGCATCGGCCCGGAGAAGTCCAGCGTGGTGCCCCGCGACGCCAATGGCAACCTCGGCACGCCGACCGCGCTGGTGCGCAACGCGCATGCGGCAGGCTTGCTGGTCCATCCCTACACCTTCCGTCCGGAGAACACCTTCCTGCCGCGCAACCTGCGCACCGGCGGCGACGATGCCACGCGCAGCCCCGCCGGCATGGTGCGCGAGGTGCAAGCCTTCCTCGCTGCCGGCATCGACGGCTTTTTCACCGACGATCCCGCGCTGGGACGCCAGGCGGTGGACACGCTGGGCCGATAGCCGATAACAGATAGTCGATAGCCAAGTGGCCCGGCCGCGCCGGTACACCGTACGCTGGGCTACACTGGCGGCCTTCGCGATGGCGGGCCTTCCCCCGCGCTGGCCGCCGCCGCACTCCTTTCCCATCCCGGCGCGCGCGCCGTAATTCGCTGCAGACACTACACCATGATCGGACGCATCGCCGGCACCCTCATCGAGAAGAATCCCCCGCACCTGCTGGTCGATTGCCACGGCGTCGGCTACGAGATCGACGTGCCGATGAGCACCTTCTACAACCTGCCCGCCGTCGGCCATCCCGTCACCCTGCTGACCCAGCAGATCGTGCGCGAGGACGCGCACCTGCTGTACGGCTTTGGCAGCGCTACCGAGCGCAACACCTTCCGCGAACTGATCAAGATCACCGGCATCGGCGCGCGCATGGCGCTGGCGGTGCTCTCCGGCATGTCGGTCAGCGAACTGGCGCAGGCCATCACGCTGCAGGAAGCCGGACGGCTGACGCGCGTGCCGGGCATCGGCAAGAAGACCGCCGAGCGCCTGCTGCTCGAACTCAAAGGCAAGCTGGGCGCCGAGCTTGGAGCAGCGCCCGGCAGCACGCCGGTGCACGACAACGCCGTCGACATCCTCAACGCGCTGCTTGCGCTCGGCTACTCGGAGAAAGAGGCAGCGCTGGCGATCAAGCAGGTGCCCGCGGGCACCGGCGTGTCCGACGGCATCAAGATGGCGCTGAAATCGCTATCCAAAGGTTGACCCGGCCGGATCACGGGCGGGCCAGGGACGCTCCCGGTGCTGAGCCTGCGCGGCGTGCGCAGGACTCGCGCGGCCGGCGCCACGCCCGGAAGGGCTACAATCCAACCACTTTGCCCGCATCCGTAACATGATCGAAACCGACAAGCTAGCCACCGAGCGGGGCGCCGATCGCGTGATCGCCCCCACCGCCGTCTCCCCCAACGAGGAGGCCTTCGAGCGGGCGCTGCGTCCCAAGCTGCTCGACGAATACGTCGGCCAGGAAAAAGTGCGCGGCCAGCTAGACATCTTCATGCACGCCGCGCGCAACCGGCGCGAAGCGCTCGATCACGTGCTGCTGTTCGGGCCGCCGGGGCTGGGCAAGACCACGCTGGCGCACATCATCGCCCGCGAAATGGGCGTCAACCTGCGCCAGACCTCCGGCCCGGTGCTGGAACGCCCGGGTGACCTGGCGGCGCTGCTGACCAACCTGGAAGCCAACGACGTCCTGTTCATCGACGAAATCCACCGCCTGTCCCCGGTCGTCGAGGAAATCCTGTACCCCGCGCTCGAGGATTACCAGATCGACATCATGATCGGCGAAGGCCCGGCCGCACGCTCGGTCAAGCTGGACCTGCAACCCTTCACGCTGGTCGGCGCCACGACCCGCGCGGGCATGCTGACCAACCCGCTGCGCGACCGCTTCGGCATCGTGGCGCGGCTGGAGTTCTACACCGCCGAGGAACTATCGCGCATCGTCACGCGCTCCGCCCAGTTGCTGGGTGCCCGCATCGACCCGCTGGGCTCGCTGGAAATCGCACGCCGCGCGCGCGGCACGCCACGGATCGCCAACCGGCTGCTGCGCCGCGTGCGCGACTTTGCGGAAGTCAAAGGAGATGGAAACATCACTCGCACCATCGCGGACGCCGCGCTCGCCATGCTCGACGTGGACGCGGTCGGCTTCGACCTGATGGACCGCAAACTGCTGGAAGCCATCCTGCTGAAGTTCAGCGGCGGCCCGGTGGGCGTGGATAACCTGGCCGCTGCCATCGGCGAGGAGCGCGACACCATCGAGGACGTGCTCGAGCCCTTCCTGATCCAGCAGGGCTACCTGCAGCGCACGCCGCGGGGCCGCATGGCTACGGCCGCCGCCTACCGGCACTTCGGGCTGGCGGCGCCCGGCGAGAGCGATTCGGCCCCGGCCTGAGCGGCATCGAAACCCGCACATCGAAGCCGCACATCGAAACCCGCATTAAGTAGTTTCGAGGCCCGCAGACAATTCTTTTGTCGTGCATTGCTGGCTGCTCCCTCCTTGTCCACAATGACTTAGCCCCGACCGCCAAGGCAAGGCGACAACTCACGGCAGATGCCCGACGGCCGGCTAACTGATCCCTGACAGGAGAGAGCACATGAATCGACGCCACTTTGTCACCCGACTGGCGGGCTCAGGCCTGGTCGTGGCCACCGCGTTCGCGGCTGGCTGCACCACCACCGGCGCCTATGCGCCAACCGATGCGGCGGCCAAGAAGAAAGAAATCGACGCGGGTGCCGACGGCGCGCTCAACCGGCTGTTCACAACCGTCGACAGCTCGCGCGAGCTGGCCTCGCGCGCCCAGGGCATCCTCGTGTTCCCGCGCGTGCTGTCGGCAGGGCTGGTGGTCGGCGGCGAATACGGCGAGGGCGTGTTGCGCTCCAAGGGCGCCTCGGTGAACTATTACCGCACCACCTCGGCCTCGATCGGCGCGACCGCCGGCGGCCAGTCCAAATCCGTGGTGGTGATGTTCATGACGCCCGATGCTTACGACAAGTTCGTCAACAGCAGCGGCTGGACAGTTGGTGCGGATGCCGGCGTGGCGCTGGCCAAGGTCGGTGCCAACGGCAAACTCGATACGATCACCGGCCAGCAGCCGGTGATCGGCTTCGTGCAGACCAATGCCGGGCTGATGTTCGATGTGTCGCTGGACGGCTCCAAGATCAGCAAGCTGAACATCTAGCCGCAGCCCGCGCAGGCAGCCCTGGCCCGGGGCGACCCGGCCAGGGCGCGCGCTCGTCTACAGTGTGGCGGGGCAAGTTGGCGGCGCGGCTGGCATAATCGCCCAAAAATCGCCCCAGGAACACCCCGATGACCACGTCAAGCGCCACGTCCGCCTACAGCGGGCGCGTCTATCGTTACTACGATCTCGTGATGGTGGCTTTCGTCACGGTCCTGCTGTGCTCCAACCTGATCGGCGCGGCCAAGGCGGCCCAGGTCACGCTGCCGGTGATCGGCCCGGTGACCTTCGGCGCGGGCGTGCTGTTCTTCCCGGTTTCGTACATTTTTGGGGACGTGCTGACCGAGGTCTACGGCTACGGGCGTGATCGCCGCGTGGTCTGGGCCGGATTCGCGGCGCTGGCGTTCGCCACCTTCATGAGCCTCGTGGTGCTGAAGATGCCGGTGGCGCCCTTCATGAGCGATTACCAAAAGAGCCTGGAAGACGTCTTCGGCAATACCTGGCGCATCGCGCTGGGCTCGCTGATCGCGTTCTGCTGCGGCAGCTTCACCAACAGCTATGTGCTGGCCAAGATGAAGCTGTGGACCAACGGCCGCTGGCTGTGGACCCGCACCATTGGCTCCACGCTGGCCGGCGAGCTGGTCGATTCCTCGCTGTTCTACGTGATGGCCTTCTACGGCATCTGGCCGCTGGAGAAGGTGATCCAGGTCGCCATTGCCCAGTACATCCTCAAGACCGCATGGGAAGTGGTGATGACGCCGGTCACCTACAAGGTGGTGAACTTCCTCAAGCGCGCCGAGCGCGAAGACTACTACGATCGCAATACCGATTTCACGCCCTTCCGCCTGCGGGTGTAAGCCGCGCCCGGCGCGGCCAGCGCGGCTCAGGGCACCCTGCGGTCGACTTCGTCGAGGGTAAGCGCTTCCAGGTGGCCCACGTCCGCCCACTGCATGACCGTGAGCCGCACGCTGTCACAGCGCAGCCGGTTGATGCTGGCATTGAGCAGCTCGTGCCGGCGCGGCGCCTCCAGCGTCATGTCGTTGGCTTCGCGGTACAGGCAGTCCAGCACGCCGCCGTGCGCCACCAGGGCGATGCGCTCGCCGGGATGGCGGCGCCCGAGCGCCAGCGCGGCTTCCACCGCGCGCTCATGAAACGCCAGCAAGGACTCGCCGCCATCGGGCGCATAGTCGGGAACCCGCGCTTGCCACCTGGCGAAATCCTCGGGCAGCTGCTCGGCCACTTCCGCGTAGGTCATGCCTTCGAGCGCGCCGTAGCAGCGCTCGCGCAAGCGGGGATCGGGTTGCACCGCCAGGCCGAGCGCCTCGGCCAGCGGCGCCGCCGTCTGCATCGCGCGCGACAGGTCGCTGGCGTAGACCGCATCGATCGGCTCGACCGACAGCGCCTGGGCCAGGGCATCCGCCTGAGCCACGCCGGTGGCGTTGAGCGGAATGTCGAGCTGGCCTTGCAGGCGCCGCTCGCGGTTCCATGCGGTCTCGCCGTGGCGGATCAGGATCAGGTGGGTGAAGGCCAGCGAATGCGGCCCGGGCAATTGCGACATGCCGTTTCCTTTAGGCGATTTAGGCGGCGCTACGCTGTGCTGCCGTGGCGCCCCTGGCGCGCAGCGCTTGCGCGCCGCGCGGCCCGTGCTTACTTCGCCGGCTGGCCGGCGAGTTTCGGATTGAGGGTATAGGTGCCGGTGTAGGCAGCCTGCGCCAGCACGTGGCCCTGGATGGCCTCGCGCACCATGGCGCCGGTGAAGGTGCCCTCTAGCGGCAAGCGGTCCAGGTCGAGCGCGTAGACGGTGAACACGTAGTGGTGCACCAGGCTGTCGTTCCACGGCGGGCAAGGGCCGTCGTAACCGTAGTAGTCGCCCTTCATGTCCGGGTCGCCGGCGAACCAGCCGGTGTAGTCGTTCAGGCCGTGGCGCAGCCCGCCTGCCGCTGCCGTGCCGCCCGTGGCCTCGGGGCCCGGCTTGCCGCGCGCGATCACGCCATCGCTGTGGGTGCCCGCGGAGATGGTGCGCAGCCCCATCGGAATATCCACCAGCACCCAGTGAAAGAAATCCACGCGCGGCAGCGAGGCGGGCACTTCGCGGCCTTCCTGGTTGACGTCGTCGCCACGGCTGGGCACATCCGGATCGTGGCAGATCAGGACGAAGGATCGTGTCTCGGCCGGGGCCTCGTCCCAGTGCAGGTCGGGATTGCGGTTGCTCGAGAGCGTCACGTGGGTGGCGGGATCGATCGCACCGAAGGCGAATTCGACGGGAATGGGCCCTTTGTCGGCAAAGGCCTTGCTCCAGAGTTTCATGTGTCTCTCCTTGCTGGTAGGCGCCGCGCGCGGCGCGGCGTGCGGGATCAGGCCGTGGCCGGTCCCGGCGGTGAGGTAAGGCGGTAGCTGAGTTGCAGCAGGCCGTCGTCGAAAGCGCGATGCGCGGCCAGGCGCCAGTCCGACCGCCCGCTGCCGGTGAACAGGGCAATGCCCTGCCCCAGCACGATGGGATGGACGAACAGCTCCATCGCATCGACCAGGCCAGCGGCCAGGCAAGCCTGCGCGACCTGCGCGCCGCCAAGCAGCCAGATGTGCCCGTCGCGGTCCTTGTGCTCGTGCTTGAAGCGGGCCAGCCATTGCTGCACCGGCTCGGCCTCCTGTTCGATCCGCCAGGGGCCGCCTTCGGGCCGCGCCAGCGGCCTGGCACTGCTGCAGAACACATGGAAGGGCCGGTCGCCATAGGGCCACGGCCCGAAGCCGAGGCTCTGCTCGTAGGTGATACGGCCCGACACGATACGGTCGACGCTGGCGAGGAAGGGTTCGAAGCCGTAGTCGCCGGCGGTAAACAGCCAGTCCACCCCGCCGTCTGGCGAGGCGATCATGCCGTCGAGGCTGGTGGCAATGAAAAGGGTGACGGTCTGGGTCATGGGCGATCAGGCGGGCGCGGCGGCCGGCGGCACGCGCAGCCAGAAGGTGACCGGACCGTCGTTGACCAGGCTGACCTGCATCATCGCGCCGAACTCGCCGGTCTGCACCTCGCCGTGCGCGGCGCGCGCACGCGCCACGAAATGGTTGTAAAGACGTTCGCCATCGGCGGGCGCCGCGGCCGGGGTGAAACTGGGCCGCGTGCCACTGTTGGTATCGGCTGCCAGCGTGAACTGCGACACCACCAGCAGGCCACCGCGCGTGCCGCGGCCATCGATGTCCTGCACGGGCAGGTTCATCTTGCCGGCCTCATCGGAGAACACACGGTAGGCCAGCAGCTTGGCGAGCAGGCGTTCGGCCTGCGCTTCGGTGTCGCCGCGCTCGGCGCAGACCAGCGCCAGCAGCCCGGCGCCGATCTCGCCGGTGGTGCGGCCATCGACAGTGACGCGGGCCTGAGCGACCCGCTGGATCAACGCAATCATGAGCCGTTCCTGCCCGGCCTCAAGCCAGCGTCACGCGTGCGAAGCGGCGCTTGCCCACCTGCACGACGTAGCTGCCGGCCTCGACCTTCAACCCCTTGTCGCTGACGACGGTGCCGTCGATCTTGACGCCGCCCTGCTCGATATTGCGGTTGGCTTCCGACGTGGACGGCACCAGGTTGGCCTGCTTGAGCAACTGGCCGATGCCCAGCGGTGCGCCGGAAAGGCTGACCTCGGGGATTTCGTCGGGCACGCCGCCGCGCGCGCGGTGGTTGAAATCCTCGAGCGCGCGGTCGGCGTCGGCTGCGCTGTGGAAGCGCGTGACGATCTCCTGGCCGAGCATCACCTTGCAGTCGCGCGGATTACGGCCCAGCGAGATCT
The DNA here is from genome assembly GCF_014170355.1 of Cupriavidus sp. UME77. Classification (NCBI taxonomy): domain Bacteria; kingdom Pseudomonadati; phylum Pseudomonadota; class Betaproteobacteria; order Burkholderiales; family Burkholderiaceae; genus Cupriavidus; species Cupriavidus sp. UME77. The sequence goes on along the minus strand of NZ_LZZU01000023.1, from coordinate 23,721 downwards.
CCTGCTTCATCAGGTCGATCTCGCTCATGGGGCGGAACGACAGCAGCTCGAAGTACTTCCACATCAAGTCATCCGAGATGCTCATCAGCTTGCCGAACATCTCGCTCGGGGCTTCGGTCACGCCGATGTAGTTGCCCTTGGACTTGGACATCTTCTCCACGCCATCCAGGCCCACCAGCAGCGGCATGGTCAGGATGCACTGCTGCTCCTGGCCGTATTCCTTCTGCAGCTCCCGGCCCACCAGCAGGTTGAACTTCTGGTCGGTGCCGCCCAGCTCCAGGTCGGCCTTGAGCGCGACGGAGTCGTAGCCCTGCATGAGCGGGTAAAGGAACTCATGCACCGAAATCGGAATCCCAGTGCGGAAGCGTTTGGTGAAGTCGTCGCGCTCCATCATCCGCGCCACGGTGTACTTGGCCGCCAATTGGATCATGCCGCGCGCGCCCAGCGGATCGCACCACTCGCTGTTGTAGCGGATCTCGGTCTTGGCCGGATCGAGCACGAGGCTGGCCTGGCTGTAGTAGGTCTGGGCGTTGGCCTCGATCTGCTCGCGCGTGAGCGGAGGACGGGTGGCGTTGCGCCCGGACGGATCGCCGATGGTGGAGGTGAAATCGCCGATCAGGAAGATGACCTGGTGGCCCAGGTCTTGCAACTGACGCATCTTGTTGAGCACCACCGTGTGGCCGATATGGATATCGGGCGCGGTCGGGTCCAGCCCCAGCTTGATGCGCAGCGGCACGCCGGTGGCCTCGCTGCGCGCGAGCTTGGCCAGCCATTCGGATTCGACCAGCAGTTCGTCGCAACCGCGCTTGGACACCTCCAGGGCGTGCATCACGGTGGGCGTGAGGGGGTAGGAAGTGGCAGCGCCGGAGGAAACTTCAGTCATGACGTAAGTCTTTGAAAAACATGAGAATTCAGACGGCGGCACAAAACGGCTTGCGGCCGGTTTTGGTATAATCCGCGCTTCTTGTGCAAACGGGAATGTTCCCGTGGGCCAACCGCCATTCTAGGCGGCAAACCAATATGGCAGGCGCCGCACCTCCGGGGAGGAAGGCAGACGAAGCAAAAAATCGTCGCGGCAACGCAGCCCGAAACAAAGAGTGAATTTTACGTGATGTGGTCCAGACTCCGCGAAGTTTTCGCGCGGGAGCTGGTGGTTCTGGTCGATCCTACCAATGCCCTGCACGCCCGTCGGCGCAAGCAGTTGACAGCGGCGGTGGGTACGGTGTTCACGCTGGGCATGGCAGCCGCCATGGGCGTGGCTCCCCGTAGCGCCTTCGACGACCCCCAGGCTCCGCGTGTCCGGGAGGCGATACGCCTGCCCGATCTGCGCACGCAACTCGAACAGCTTACCGAAACCGACGCCACCTTTGTGCGCGAAGAGCGCATGCAGCGCGGCGACACCATTGCCAGCCTGCTCAAGCGGCTCGGCGTGGACGACCCCGATGCGCAGGCCTTTATCCGGCGCAACACCACCGCGCGCGGCCTGTTCGACCTCAATCCCGGCCAGACGGTGCAGGCCGAGGTCGACGAGAACAACCTGCTGGTGTCGCTGCAAGCCAACCTCGGCGGTGACGCAAACGCCTCCCGCGAACTGGTGATCGAACGCGCGGGCGATCCTGCCGATCCGGTCTACAAGGCCCGCGTGCAGTCGGTGAAGAACGAGCTGCACTACGAGATGCTGTCCGGCGCCATTGCCTCGGGTGGCTTCTTCAAAGCCATGGACGCGGCCAATGTGCCCGACGAGATCGTCCAGCAGATGCTCTCGATCTTCTCCGGCGTGATCGATTTCCACCATGACATCACCAGCGGAGACCGCTTCCGCATCGTCTACGAAGCGGGCTTTCGCGACGGCGCGTTCGTGCGCAACGGGCGCGTGATGGCGGTCGAGCTGATCAACCACAACCAGTTGCACCAGGCGCTCTGGTACGCACCGGAAGGCAGCAAGCAGGGCGCGTACTACACCTTTGACGGGCGCAGCATGAAGCGGCCGTTCCTGCGCTCGCCGGTGGAGTTCTCGCGCGTGTCGTCGGGCTTCGGCGGGCGTGACCATCCGCTGCACCATCACTGGGCGCAGCACAAGGGTGTGGACTTTGCCGCACCTACGGGCACCAAGGTGATGGCCACCGGCGACGGCGAAGTCGAGTTTGTCGGCCAGCAGAATGGCTACGGCAACATCGTCATCCTCAAGCACCATAGCGGCTACTCCACCTACTACGCGCACCTGTCCGGCTTTGCCACGATGAAGCGCGGGCAGCATGTGTCGCAAGGCGAGGTCATTGGCTACGTCGGCCAGACCGGCTGGGCCACTGGCCCGCACCTGCACTACGAGTTCCGCGTCAACGATGTGCCGTTGAACCCGCTGGCCATCGCCGCGCTCGACACGCCCGCGCTGTCCGGCCCGGCGCGCCAGCAGTTCCTGAGCTATACCAGCGAGATGCTCAGCCGCATCAACGCGCTGCGTACCTACAACGTGGCTTCGGCCAGCAATTGATCCATCAAGCCCGAGCGCCCAGCATGCCAACTTCGTCCCCAGACTGCTTTATCGGCATCATGTCCGGCACCAGCATGGACGGCGCGGATGGCGTGCTGGTCGATTTCTCGGGGCCACGGCCCACGGTGCTGGCGGCGGCTTTCCAGCCCTTCCCGGCAGAGCTGCGCGACGCGTTCAGCGCGCTGCAGCAGCCCGGCGAAGACGAAATCCACCGCGAGGCGCTGGCCGCCAATGGGCTGGCGCGCGTCTATGCCACTTGCGTGGCAACCCTGCTGCGCGATGCCGGGCTGGCGCCGGACGCCATCGCGGCAATCGGTGCGCACGGCCAGACCGTTCGCCATCGGCCCGGCTTGTACGACGGCATCGGCTATACTCGCCAGAGCCAGCAACCCGCGCTGCTGGCCGAGTTGACGGGCATTGACGTGGTGGCGGATTTCCGCAGCCGCGACGTGGCGGCCGGCGGCCAGGGCGCACCCTTGGTACCGGCGGTGCACCAAGCGCTGTTCGGCGACGCCGAGCAGACGCGGGTGGCCTGCAATATCGGCGGGATCTCCAATATCAGCGTGCTGCCCGCCGCCAGCGCAGGCGGCGCGGCGCGGCCGGTCACCGGCTTTGACTGCGGCCCGGGCAACGTGCTGCTCGATTACTGGATCGACCGGCATCATGGCCTGGCCTACGACGCCGACGGTGCCTGGGGCGCCAGCGGCAAGGTCGACCAGGCGCTGCTGGCGCGCCTGCTGGCCGAGCCCTATTTCAGCGTGGCCCCGCCCAAGAGCACGGGCCGCGACCTGTTCCATCCCGCCTGGCTGGAAAATCATCTTTCCGAGCACGGCACGGCAGTCGATCCCGCCGACGTGCAGGCCACGCTGGCCGCGCTGACCGCCGGGGCCATCGCCCGCGATGTCAGCCAGCATGCACCCGACGCGGCGCGGCTGATCGTGTGCGGCGGCGGCGCCCGCAACCACCTGGTGATGGCATTGCTGGCGCAGGCGCTGCCCGCGGTCGCGGTGCAAAGCTCTGACGAACTGGGCGTTCCCGTATCGCAGGTGGAGGGCATCGCTTTTGCCTGGCTGGCGCGGCAGATGCTGCGCCGGGCACCGGGCAATGTGCCTACCGTCACCGGCGCGGCCGGCCCGCGTGTCTTGGGTGCGCTCTACCCTCGATAGCAAAGGCTCGCAACGGCTCGCCACCCTCACGCCGGCTCGGCGTGGCCTGCCTCGCAAACCCACTGGATGAACGCTTGCGCAACGGGCGATGGCCGCATGGCCGGCGAACGCGCCAGCACCACGCGCTGCGGCGTCACGGCCTCGCGCAGCGGCAAGCAAACGATGGGCTGCCCGTCATAGCTGTGGTCGCCTGCCGGGCGCGTGCATGAGAGCGCCACGCCATAACCGTGCGCCACCAGACCGCGCTGCATCTCGAAGGTCTGCGTGTACTGGTGCAACTGCGGGCGCAAGCCGTGCGCCCAGAACAGCGAGAGGAAGTACTCACGTGTTTGCGCAATATCCTCCAGGATCAGCCGTTCGCCGGCCAGGTCTTGCAGGCTCACGCTTGGCTGGACGGCCAGCGCGTGGCCGGGGTGCAGCAGCGCGTAGGGCGCAAGCCGGGCAAGTACCCAGCGCGCAATGCGCTGGTCGAAGCCGAGATCGTAGGTCAGCGCCAGTTCCGCCTTGCCGGCAGCGAGCGTGCGATGCACCGTGGCCAGGTCGGCCTCGAACAGCGTCACGGCAACATGCGGATGCAGCCGCCGGAAGCCGGCCAGCAGCCGCGGCGCGAAGTAGGCGCCAAGATCCTGGAAGCACGTCAGCGACAGTTGCCCGCTGAGGCCGCGCGCCTGTGCCTGGTCCACGCCATCGGTTGCCAGGCCGGCGGCCAGCGCCAGGATGTCGCGGGCGCGGCCCAGCAGGCGCTGGCCAGCCGGCGTCAGCTCCAGCCCGCGACTGACCTGGCGGCGAAACAGGGTCTCGCCCAGCGTTTGCTCGAGCTGCGCCACGGCCTGCGACACGGAAGGCTGCGATACGTGGCGCGCGCGGGCAGCCGCGCTGATGCTGCCATGCTCGGCGGCCGCGACAAAGTACTCGAGCTGGCGGAAGGAGAATCCAATCATGATTTCCTATACTACAGCATAGGAAATATATTCTTTTCCTATTGCCACCCTGCCCCCGATACTCGTCCCAAGCCAGCCATCCACGGGACCCTCATGCACATCACCGCAGCCGAAATCGAGACCTACCAGCGCGACGGCGCCCTGGTATTGCGCGGCGCCTTCACCGATTGGGTGACGCCGCTGCGCGAAGGATTCGAGCAAAATCTCGCGAGGCCGGGCCCTTTTGCCATCGAGAACGTCGGCAGCGGTGAGCGCGGCCGCTTTTTCGAGGATTACTGCAACTGGGAGCGCATCCAGCCGTTCGCCGACTTCATCCGACGCTCACCGGCCGCAGCCATCGCCGGCCACATCATGCGGGCCGAGGCCGTCCAGGTGTTCCACGAGCATATCCTGGTCAAGGAACCGGGCACGGCAAAGCCCACGCCGTGGCACCAGGACCTGCCCTACTACTGCGTGGATGGCCTGCAGACCGCGAGCTACTGGATCCCACTGGACCCTGTCACCACCGCCAATACCTTGCGCGTGGTGCTGGGCTCGCACCGCTGGCCCAAACTGGTCAGGCCCAAGCGCTGGGCCAGCAATGAGAACTTCTATGCTGGCAGCGACCAGTTCATGGAGATGCCGGATCTGGATGACGGCAGCCACGCAATCCTGATACCGGAGCTGGAGCCGGGCGATGCCGTGGTGTTCGACTTCCGCACGGTACATGGTGCCGCGGGCAATACCGGGACGGGGCGGCGCCGCGCCTTCTCGGCACGCTTCCTGGGCGATGACGTGCGCTATCTGGAGCGGCCGGGCCGCACCTCGCCGCCCTTCCCCGGAATCGGCCTGGCCAGCGGCGAACGGATGCGCGAAGACTGGTTCCCGGTGGTCTGGCGCCGGGAGGCATAAATAAAAAAGCGCACCAAAGTGCGCTTTTTTACTGCCGCGAGAACCTGTCGGAAGCCGCGGCGCCCTTGCGAGCCTTATACCGAGAACGAAGAGCCGCAACCGCAGGTGGTACTTGCGTTCGGGTTCTTGATCACGAACTGTGCGCCGTTGATGTCTTCCTTGTAATCGATCTCGGCGCCCACCAGATACTGGTAGCTCATCGAGTCGATCAACAGCGTGACGCCATTCTTGTCCAGCGTGGTGTCGTCCTCGTTCACCTCTTCGTCGAAGGTGAAGCCATACTGGAAGCCGGAACAGCCGCCGCCCTGCACGAACACGCGCAGTTTCAGATCGGCATTGCCCTCTTCCTCGATCAACTGCTTGACCTTGTCGGCAGCGCTGTCAGTAAAGACGAACGGGGCCGGCATGTCCTCGGTAACGGGTGCCTCTGCGACTGCGTTCATGGGGTTCTCCTATGTAGATACGCCTGTATTTTAAGCGCTCCGGGAAGATCGTGCCGAAACCCCGTGAATTCAAGGGGTTCTGTTGGTGCAATCACGCCACGGGTGCCGTATCAGGCGGATTCTTGCGTGCCGGATGCCAGCACCAGATTGGGCAGGGCCTTGGGTTGCGCATTGCCGAGCGGCACGAGGCGGCCCTCCACCAATGCCCCCTGGTGCATCTCCAGCGCGGCGTAGTGCACCTCGCCCTGCACGCGGGCGTGCGGTTGCAGCTCCAGCAGCTCGGTCGCGTGCACAGGCCCGGTGACCGTGCCGTTGAGAATCAGGTGCCCGACCCGGACTTCGCCCTCGACCACGCCTTTTTCGCTGATGACCAGCATGCTCGCCTGGTCGGCAGCCGCCGTCACGTTGCCGCGTACCCGGCCATCCAGGCGCAGGCCACCCGAAAACGTCAGGTCGCCCTGGATCACGCTGTGCTGGCCAATCAGGGTATCGATCGACAAGCCTTTCTTCTTGGAAAACAACATAGGTCCCTTTTTTCGTTGCTGGCCCAGCGCACCCTTACGGCATGGCCGTCTGGGTTGCGCGCAACTGACCGTTTTGCAAAATTCGTACCGTGACCGCCCGCACCGTGGCGCCGGCAGGCAGCGCAAAGGCACCTTCGATCCGCTGGTAATGCGTGACCCGCAGGCCAGGCAACGAACCGGCGCCATTTTCCGGCAGGCTCAAAGTGACCGGCTTGCCATCCCGCATCAGCGAAACGACCAACTGTAACTCACCGCGGAACTCCGGCAAGGATGAAAAAGCCTTGGATCCACCCTGCATTATCAGCAATCGATAGTGCATCTTCAGCGGGTCGGCTTCATCAAGACCCACGCGAAAACTCCGCACATGGATGCCGGACGTATTGCCGCTGGCCGGGAGCAGACCCTCAAAAAATGCCAGGTCTTCCTTGAGCTGGGCGACCTCGCCTTCCGCCGTCTTCAACTGCCCGGCCAGCGCCTCCTGGGCGCTGCGGGCCATCTGCAACTGCGCCTCGGCTGTGTTGGCCACTGCCTGCAAGCGCTCTTGCTGAGCCGTCATCGCCGCCACCTGCTCGCGCAGCGCCTTGTTTTCCGCCGTCCTATCCGGCGCACCAGCCAGCCGCCGGCCAGCGTCGTACGCCCAACGCGCGGCGACCACCACCACCACGAGCACGACGACGAGCACCGCGGCGGCGCCCAGCACGCGCAGCGGCCATGGCAGATGCGAACGCACCGCCAGGCTCCCGGATAGCGAGCCCCGGCGCGGGCGCAGCACGCGATACTTCATGCGCCGCGGACGCCCGGCACCGGCAGGCGGGCGCGGGGCGGCTCGGCAGGCCATCGCATCCAATGCATCATGGTCGGGTTCTCCGGGCGGCAAGAGCAGGGATTGTATCCGGGGAGATGCAAAGTATTTGTAAAACGTGGTGATAGCCTGCCGTTGCACACCATTGCGCGCACCTTCACGGGCGCTAGCGGCGAAAAAAAACCGCACGGCGAACCGTGCGGTTTTTTCTGAACGGCCAGATCCGGTTGAACCGGACCCGCCGAACACACATTAACGCTTCGAGAATTGCTTCCGACGACGCGCCTTGTGGAAACCGACCTTCTTACGTTCCACTTCACGCGCATCGCGCGTGACGAAACCGGCCTTGGACAGCGACGGCTTCAGGGTGGCATCGTAGTCGATCAGTGCACGGGTGATGCCGTGGCGCACTGCGCCGGCTTGACCCGTTTCACCGCCGCCAGTGACGTTGACCTTGATGTCGAAGGTCTGTGCGTTGGCAGTCAGTTCGAGCGGCTGGCGCACGATCATCAGCGAGGTTTCGCGAGCGAAATACTCATTGATGGGCTTGCCATTGACGATGATATCGCCCTTGCCCGACTTGATGAAGACCCGAGCCACTGCGCTCTTGCGGCGGCCAGTACCGTAATTCCAATTTCCGATCATGGATGGCCCCCTTAGATTTCCAGCGCTTTAGGCTGCTGCGCTTCATGCGGATGCTCGGCTTCGGCGTAAACCTTCAGCTTCTTGATCATCGCATAGCCCAGCGGGCCCTTCGGCAACATGCCCTTCACAGCTTTTTCCAGGGCGCGGCCCGGGAAACGTTGCTGCATCTTACCGAACGTCGTTTCGTAAATGCCGCCCGGGTAACCCGAGTGACGATAGTACTTCTTGTCGGTTTCTTTGGTACCCGTGACACGCAGCTTGCCTGCGTTGACGATGATGATGTAATCACCCGTGTCGACGTGCGGAGTAAATTCCGGCTTGTGCTTGCCGCGCAGTCGGCGTGCCACTTCGCTGGCAACACGGCCGAGGACTTTGTCCGTCGCGTCAATCACGTACCAGTCGCGCTTAACCTCTGCAGGCTTTGCGGAAAAGGTCTTCATGATTTTTCCTGAGACTTGTAGAACCTGCCCGAAACATTGACTTTACGTCGTCGGCCGACCCTTAGGATCTGACCTTCCTGCTTGTATGTGCAGGCTCTCCCTGAATTCCTTCCCGCGGGCATGACGGAAAAGCCTACGAGTATACTGCGGACTGAGGCCTGAGCACAAGGAAAGTTAGGAAGGAACGCCAAGATGGTGCCACTCCGTGTTCTGCTCGCCATCCAGAATGGCAGCAAACAGCATAGAAGCAATCCATAGGGCACTTCGTAGCACTTCGCGGCGGGATGTGCATCGGGCCCGGCTTGCGCAGAATAAAAAAAACCCAAGCTATTGAGCTTGGGTTTGAATCCACCAAAGGAGGAGGGTGGAGGAGACACCGGGAGATCGACGGGGCTGGATCGCGGTGCGAGCCGGCGAATGTGGCTGAAACCACCCGATTCGCTTTCGCACTCTGCGCCGTGTTGTGCGCCGTCGTTCAATGATTCAAATTATACATGAGCGCTCTCCCGGCGCAAGGAAATTTGCAGTGCGAAATGACATTCCGTATTGTGAAAAAAAATGAGGAGATACAGGAATGCTTTTTATACAATAAAATCAATGACTTAAGAATGAACAGCACTGTCACAGCACTGTCATCTTAGAAGAAAGCTTCAGTTTTCGAGAAAAATGTCGAGTTACGGCGCTTCTGGCTAGGTGGCCTATACTCAAAAAGCAAGCTTTGAAATCGCGTGTTCATGATCGAATACGCACTCACTAGAACGCAGGATCGAACAAAATGGAATGCAAAGTAACTTGGATGGGCACCGACGGCATGAGCTTCGTGGCCGAGACGGGCAGTGGCCATATCGTGGCGATGGACGGTGCGCCTGAGGGCGGCGGCCACAACCTGGCCCCGCGTCCGATGGAAATGGTTCTGCTGGGCACCGGCGGCTGCACCGCCTATGACGTGGTGCTGATCCTGAAGAAGAGCCGGCAGGATGTGCGCGGCTGCAGCGTGAAGCTGCAAGCGGAGCGCGCCAGCGAAGACCCGAAGGTTTTCACCAAGATCAACTTCCATTTCACGGTGAGCGGGCGCAACCTGAACCCCGGTGCGGTCGAGCGTGCCATCCACCTGTCGCACGACAAGTATTGCTCGGCCTCGATCATGCTGGCCAAGACGGCGCAGATCACGCACACGATGGAAATTGTAGAGGTGTAGGCGCCTGGCGCCTGACCAGCCCTGGGGGAGCGGGCGGTGGCGCCCCCGATTGGGATGGATGCGCGCCAACACTAAGGAATCAGAAGCAAAGCAGGCCGATAAGCCGGATTCTGTGCGTGCCGGCTTCCTTGCGGTTGCCGGCACGTGACAATCATTCCTCTAGGCCGGTCGTTACCGACCGGCTCAAGCTCCCTACCCGCAGGCTCAGCGGGCCGCCTCAATGCCTGCCTATTTGGGATTGCTCCAGGTGGAGGTTACCGCGTTTCACCCTTCCCATCGGGCGAACCCGATGGCAAGACTCGTCTCTGTGGCCCTATTCCGCACGTTGCCGTGGATGGCTATTAGCCAACACCCTGCCCTATGGAGTCCGGACTTTCCTCCCCTTGCACCACGAGGGTGCAAGCAGCGATTGTCTGGCCTGCTTTGCGGCCCGCAGTCTAACACCGTTTGGCCACGAACCGGCCCCCCTCATGCGGCCTGCGCGCGGCGCCCGCGACGAAACACCGTGGTATCCGCGTAGTAGGCCGGATCGCGATTGGCTTCGCACCAGCCGGGAATGCCCAGCACCGGCAACGGCGCAAAGCGGCCGCTGTGCAGCTCGGCCGCTTCGAGCGAGGCGCACACGGAGTCGTCAAGCGAGCCGGGGAGCGCGGCGCCTGCAGCCGGCGGGACGGCGAGCGGCCATGCATGTGCGGTCAGGGCCTTATAGGGCCGCACCAGCTTCTCCAGCAGGGCGTGTCCGAAGGGCACCACGCTGCAGCGGGCGGTACTGTCACGGCTGCCGGCATGCTCGCTACCGTCCCAGACATCCCGCCGCGCCACGAACAGGTGCTCCCAGCCAAAACCGCGCAAAACGGACTCCAGGCCACTGTCGGCACTCAGGAACAGGATGGCGTTCTCGTCGAACAAGGTCGCGGCATCGCGCAGGCTGCCACGGCGGCTCTGCACGCCTGCCACTGCGATCGCGTGGGCCTGGAGCCGGTTCAGCACGCGCTTGGAACGGGGAAAATGCAGCCAGATGAGCGCATTGAAGAAATCGTGCAGGTTGTCGCGCGTCGGCACGGCGCCGGTGGCGTAAATATGTGCCTCGTAGGCCTTGCCAGCGGGCAGTTCGGCTTGCGCAACGAAACGCAGCGGCACGCCGCGGGCATTGCGCAGCGCGCGCTGCGTGGCCACTTCGCTGAGGACGGCGCGCAGGTCGGCGCCGCCTCGCAGCGCGCCGTCCAGCGCAGAGCCGATGGTGGCGAACGGCCGGAACCACGGCTGCGCCCAGTCGATCTGCGCCACCGCAGCAACCAGCGCCAGCCGGACCTGGCTTTCAGTTTGCACTTCCACTTCGCCAGCGCGGCTTAGCGGGCCTTCCAATGCAGCGTTTCGCCGCCGCGCAGCGGCACCAGCGTGGTGTCGCCATACGGCAGTTCGGCCGGCAGCTCCCACGCCTCGCGGACCAGGGTGAGCGTGCCGCTATTGCGCGGCAGGCCATAGAACGCCGGGCCGTTGAAGCTGGCGAAGGCTTCCAGCTTGTCCAGGGCATCGGCGGCTTCGAAGGCCTCGGCGTAGAGTTCCATGGCGTGCAGCCCGGTATAGCAGCCGGCGCAGCCACAGGCATGTTCCTTCAGCCCGCGCGCGTGCGGCGCGCTGTCTGTGCCGAGGAAGAAGCGCTCGCTGCCGGACACGGCCGCGGCCACCAGGGCTTCGCGGTGGGTCTCGCGCTTGAGCACAGGCAGGCAGTAATAGTGCGGGCGGATGCCGCCGGTGAAGATGGCGTTGCGGTTGTACAGCAGGTGATGCGCAGTGATGGTGGCGGCGACGGGGCCTTGCGCGTCGCGCACGTACTCGGCCGCATCCTTGGTGGTGATGTGCTCGAACACCACCTTGAGCGCCGGGAAGTCGCGGCGCAGCGGCGTCATGACCTTGTCGATGAAGACGGCTTCGCGGTCGAAGATATCGATCGCCGGATCGGTCACTTCGCCGTGCACCAGCAGCGGCAGGCCCACGCGCTGCATGGCTTCCAGTGCTGCCGCGCAGTGGCGCAGGTCGGTCACGCCGGCATCGCTGTTGGTGGTGGCGCCGGCCGGATACAGCTTGACCCCGTGCACGAAGCCGCTGGCCTTGGCAGCGACGATTTCCTCGGCGGTGGTCTTGTCGGTCAGGTACAGCGTCATCAGCGGCTCGAACGCCATGCCCGCCGGCAGCGCGGCCAGGATGCGGTCGCGGTAGGCCGCGGCCTGCGCCACCGTGGTCACGGGCGGCTTCAGGTTGGGCATGATGATGGCGCGGGCGAACTGGCGGGCGGTATCCGGCAGGACGGCGGCGAGGGCCGTGCCGTCGCGCAGGTGCAGGTGCCAGTCGTCCGGGCGGGTAATGGTGAGAGTCTGGGTCATGGCTTTCGGGGGCCGGCCGGCAGTCGCGGCTGGCGCTTATCAGGGATTACAGAATCAGGATGGCGCGGTAGTCATTCACATTGGTCCGCGTGGGGCCCGTCACCACGAGGTCGCCGGCGGCTTCGAAGAAGCCCCAGGCATCATGCGCATCGAGCCGGGCGCGCGCCGGTGCACCGGCAGCCTGCGCACGCGCGAGCGTGGACGGGTCCAGCAACGCGCCGGCATTGTCCTCGGAGCCATCGATGCCGTCGGTGTCCGCCGCGATGGCGTACACATTATCAACGCCATCCAGCTCCAGGGCGAGCGACAGCAGGAACTCCGAGCACCTGCCGCCACGGGGCTTCCCAGCCGCCCCGCTGCCGCCCTGCGGCAACGTGACGGTGCATTCACCACCGGAAATCAGCACCACGGGCACCGCGAATGGCGCATTGTACGCGCGTATCTCACGCACCAGCGCCGCGTAGACCCGGGCAACTTCCTGCGCCTCGCCGGTCACCGTGTCGCCCAGCACCACCGGCTGGATGCCGCGCGCGCGGAAGTGATCCGCTGCCGCCATCAGGCTGCCGTGGGCGGTGGCGATCACACGATTCTCAACCCGCGCGAACAGTGGATCGCCGGGCTTGGGCGTTTCCGCCACTTCGCCGCGCGCACCGCGCTCCAGGTGCGCCTGCACCACCGGCGGGACCACCGCACCGTAGCGGCGCAGGACCGCCAGGGCATCAGCGTAGGTACTGGCGTCTGGCACGGTGGGGCCGGAGGCGATCGCGCTGGGGTCGTCCCCGGCCACGTCAGACACGATCAGCGTGGTCACCGGCGCGCGGCAGGCCTGGGCGAGGCGCCCGCCCTGGATGCGCGACAGGTGCTTGCGCACGATATTCATGTCCGTAATGGGAGCGCCGCAGCGCAGCAGTTCCTGCGTGGTGGCCTTGAGGTCCGCCATGGCGATGCCCTCGGCCGGCAGCGACAGCAGGCTGGAACCGCCGCCTGACACCAGCACGATCAGCCTGTCTTGCGGCCCGAGCTCGCCCGCCCGCGCCAGGATCTCGGCCGCGGCGCGCTCGCCAGCCTCGTCCGGCACCGGGTGGCCGGCCTCTATCACGCGCACATGTTCGGTCGGCAGGCCGTGGGCGTAGCGCGTCACCACCAGCCCGTCGAGCCGCACCGCACTGTTCTGGCTGGCATACGCCCGCTCCACGGCCAGCGCCATCGAGGCCGCAGCCTTGCCGGCGCCTACCACCAGGGTGCGCCCGCCAGCCTGGGGCGGCGGCAGGTGATCCGCCACGATGCGCAGCGGATCCGCTGCGGCCACCGCGGCATGGAAGCTATCGAGCAGCAGGGCGCGCGCGTCGGCCGCGGTGGCCGGCAAAGGTTGGGCGGCCGTGCTCACAGCGCTTGCGCGATGGCCTGGCCCAGGTCCGCCGTGCCCGCCTTGCCGCCAATGTCGCGGGTCAGCGGGGCATGCTCCGGCCCGGCCGACAGCACCTTCTCGATGGCACCCAGCACGGCCGCACCGGCTTCCGGCTGGCCCAGATGCTCCAGCATCATGGCGCCACACCAGATCTGGCCGATCGGGTTGGCCACGCCGCGCCCGGCGATGTCCGGCGCGGAGCCGTGCACGGGCTCGAACAGGCTGGGGAAGGTCCGGTCCGGGTTGATATTGCCCGAGGGCGCGATGCCGATGGTGCCGGTGCAGGCCGGGCCCAGGTCGGACAGGATGTCGCCGAACAGGTTGCTGGCAACCACCACGTCGAACCAGTCTGGATGCTGGACGAAGTGCGCGGTGAGGATGTCGATGTGGTACTTGTCCACCTTCACGCCGGGGTAGTGGGTAGCCATGGCCTCCACCCGCTCGTCCCAGTACGGCATGGTGATGGAGATGCCGTTGGACTTGGTGGCCGAGGTCAGATGCCTGGCCGGACGCTTTTGCGCCAGCTCGAAGGCGAACTTGAGGATGCGGTCCACGCCCGTGCGCGTCATCACCGTTTCCTGGATCACCACCTCGCGGTCGGTGCCGGGGAACATGCGCCCGCCGATGCTGGAGTACTCGCCCTCGGTGTTCTCGCGCACGACGTAGAAATCGATGTCGCCCGGTTTGCGCGCATTGCCGTCGCGGTCCACCAGCGGGCTGCGGATACCGGGCATCAGCCGCACCGGGCGCAGGTTGACGTATTGGTCGAAGGAGCGCCGGAACTGCAGCAGCGAGCCCCACAGCGAGACATGGTCAGGCACGGCGTCCGGCCAGCCCACCGCGCCGAAGTAGATGGCGTCGTACTTGACCAGGGTGTCGAACCAGTCGTCCGGCAGCATCTTGCCGTGGCGGGCGTAATAGTCGCAGCTGGAGAAATCGAAGTGATCGAACTGCATGTCGATGCCGAACCGGCGCGCGGCGGCGTCCATCACGCGCAGGCCCTCAGGCATCACTTCGGTGCCGATGCCATCGCCGGGGATGACTGCGATCTTGTATTTGCTCATGTCTCGAGGGCCCGCTGAATGGTATTGGAATCGGGGAAAAACGCGCTGCGCTTGGCAGATAACCCGGGCAGGCCGGATAATGGAGCATTCTATTGCAATCCGGCAGCCCGCTGCCGGTCCGGTGCCCGCCATGTGCCAGCTGCTCGGCATGAACTGCGCCACGCCGACCGACGTGACGTTTTCCTTTACCGGCTTCGCCGCACGCGGCGGCGTCACGGATCACCATGCCGATGGCTTTGGCGTGGCGTTCTTCGAGGACAAGGCCTGCCGCCTGTTCATCGACAACCAGTCCGCCGGCACCTCGCCCGTGGCTGAGCTGGTCAAGCGTTACCCGATCAAGTCCAAGAACGTCATCTCCCATATCCGCAAGGCGACCCAGGGCACGGTGCGGCTGGAGAACTGCCATCCCTTCATGCGCGAGCTGTGGGGGCGGCACTGGATCTTCGCCCACAACGGCGACCTGAAGGACTTCTCGCCTTTCCTGTCGGGGGTCTACCAGCCGGTCGGCGACACCGATAGTGAACTCGCCTTCTGCACGCTGATGCAGGGGCTGCGCAAGCGCTTCCCCGGCTCGCAGCCGCCGCTCAACGAGCTGTGCCACGCGCTGGCGGACATCACGCGCGAGATCACGCAGCACGGCGTGTTCAACTACCTGCTGTCCAATGGCCAGGCGTTGTTCTCCCACTGCTCCACGCGCCTGTACTACATCGTGCGCCAGTGGCCCTTCTCCACCGCCCACCTGATCGATGCCGATCTGTCGATCGATTTCGCCCAGGTCACCACGCCCGACGACCGCGTGGCGGTGATCGCCACCGCGCCACTGACCGACAACGAAACCTGGACCGCCTTCGCGCCCGGCGAGCTGATGATGTTCGAGGAAGGCCGCTCGGTGATGACGCTGACCGTGCCGATCCCGCCGGAAGTCCAGGCCAAGAACGCGGCCAACAGCGCCTGCACCTAAGAGGCCATTTCAAAAGGATTCTGGCGTCGTGGCGCGGCCGTGGCCGATCCACTTGTACTGTCTGCGGCAGCGCCACGCGCCAAACAAAAAGGGACGCCGAGGCGTCCCTTTTTGCATCCTGCCGCCCATCGGGGCGGCGGGGCCCGCATCAGTGATGCAGGATCTTCGACAGGAACTGCCTGGCCCGCTCGGAGCGCGCATCGATATTGCCGAAGAACTCTTCCTTGGCGCAGTCCTCGACGATCTTGCCCTGGTCCATGAAGATCACCCGGTTGGCGACCTTGCGCGCGAAACCCATTTCGTGGGTCACGCACATCATGGTCATGCCTTCCTGCGCCAGCTGCACCATCACGTCCAGCACTTCGTTGACCATCTCCGGGTCCAGCGCGGAGGTCGGCTCATCGAACAGCATGCAGATCGGGTCCATCGACAGCGCGCGGGCAATTGCCACGCGCTGCTGCTGGCCGCCCGACAGCTGGCCCGGGAACTTGGCCGCCTGGGCTTTGAGGCCCACGCGATCCAGGTACTTCAGGCCCTTCGCCGTTGCCTCTTCCTTCGAGCGGCCGAGCACCTTCATCTGCGCGATGGTCAGGTTCTCGGTGATCGACAGGTGGGGAAACAGCTCGAAGTTCTGGAACACCATGCCCACGCGCGAACGCAGCTTGGGCAGGTTGGTCTTGGGCGAGCCCACCGAGGTGCCGTCCACCGTGATGTCGCCCTTCTGGAAGGGCTCCAGCGCGTTGACGGTCTTGATCAGCGTCGACTTGCCCGAGCCCGAGGGGCCGCACACCACCACAACTTCGCCCTTGGCGACCTTGGTGGTGCAATCGGTCAGCACCTGGAAGGCGCCATACCACTTGGAGACGTTATTGATTTCAATCATACGGCCACCTTTTTCTGGTAACGCTTGACCAGCAGCGATGCGGAGAAACAGATAATGAAATACACCAGCCCGGCGAACAGCAGCATCTCCACGATGCGGCCGTCACGCTCGCCGATACCGTAGGCCTGGCCAAAGAAGTCCGCCAGCGCGCTCACGTAGACCAGCGACGTATCCTGGAACAGGATGATGCCTTGCGTGAGCAGCAGCGGCACCATGTTGCGGAAGGCCTGCGGCAGGATCACCAGCCGCATCGACTGCCCGTAGGTCATGCCCATGGCCTGCGCGGCGAACATCTGCCCGCGCGACACGCTCTGGATACCCGCGCGGATGATCTCCGAATAGTACGCCGCCTCGAACAAGGCAAAGGCAATCAGCGCCGAGGTCATGCGCAGGTCGGATGCCTGCGACAGGTTGAACGTCTTTTGCAGCAGCTGCGGGATGATCAGGAAGAACCACAACAGCACCATCACCAGCGGAATCGACCGGAAGATGGTGACGTAGCCCTGCGCGAACCAGTTCAGCGGCTTGATGGAGGACAGCCGCATCATCGCCAGGATGGTGCCCCAGACGATGCCGACCACCACCGCGGTGACGGTGATCTTGAGCGAGACCAGCATCCCCTCGCCCAGCACTTCCAGCGTGGTCGCGTTGATCGAGCTGAAATCGAATGTATATGCCATGACGTGTCCTCTTACTTGCCGCCGATGAAGCCGGGCACGCGGGTGCGGCCTTCGACCCAGCGCATGAGCAGCATGACCACGATATTGATCAGCGCGTACATGATGGTCACCGCAATGAAGGACTCATACGGGCGCGCCGTGTAGTCCACCAGTTGGCGCCCCTGCGCCGCCAGCTCCAGCAGCCCGATGGTCGACGCCACGGCGGAGTTCTTGAAGATGTTCAGGAACTCAGAGGTCAGCGGCGGCACGATGACGCGGAACGACATCGGCAATAGCACATAGCGGTAAGTCTGGGCCAGCGTGAAACCCATCGCCAGGCCGGCGTTGCGCTGGCCGGGCGGCAGCGAGTTGATCCCGGAGCGCACTTGCTCGCAGACCCGGGCCGCGGTAAAGGTGCCCAGGCACAGCACGGCTGCCAGGAACTGCTGGGCAAACGGGTTCATCTGCTTGAACGACTCGCCGCCGGGCAACAGCTCGGGCATGACGAAATACCAGATGAACAACTGCACCAGCAGCGGAATATTACGGAAGATCTCGACGTAGGTCGCGGCCAGGCCGGACAGCCACTTGTTGGGCACCGTGCGCAGCACGCCGAGCACGGAGCCGATGATGAGGGCGATGATCCACGACGAGAGCCCGAGTGCAATGGTGACCTTCAGGCCGGAAATCATCCAGTCCAGGTAGGTCTCGTTCTGGGCCGCTTGTTCGAGGAATACACCCCAATGCCAGCTGTAGTTCATGATGTGTCCTCAAAAAGAAACGGAAGGACATGCCTTCCGTTTCACACAACCGGAATCCCAGTATCAGTCGAGTGCCTTGTCGTTCGGCGTCTTGAACAGAGCCTTCATGTCTTCCGACAGCGGGAAGTCCAGGTTCAGGCCCTTGGGCGGGACCGGCTGCTGGAACCACTTGGTGTACAGCGTGTTGATCGAGCCATCCTTCATCATGCCCGTGATCACGGTGTCCGACAGCTTCTTGAACTGTGCATCGTCCTTGCGGATCATGCAGCCATACGATTCGCGCGATTGCGGCTTGCCCACCACGATCCAGTCGGCCGGGTTCTTGGCCTTGGCGCGTTCGCCGTACAGCAGCGCATCGTCCATCATGAAGGCGACGGCGCGGCCCGATTCCAGCGTCAGGAACGACTGGCCATGGTCCTTGGTGCTGATGATGTTCATGCCCAGCTTCTGGTCATCGTTCATCTTGCGCAGCAGGCGTTCCGAGGTGGTGCCGGCGGTCGTCACCACGTTCTTGCCCTTGAGGTCGGCCCAGTCCTTGATGCCGCCATCCTTCTTCACCATGATGCGGGTGCCGATGATGAAGATGCTGGTGGTAAACGATGCTTGCTTCTGGCGCTCGAGGTTGTTGGTGGTCGAGCCGCACTCGATGTCGATGGTGCCGTTCTGCAGCAGGGTGATGCGGTTCTGCGAGGTGATCGGGATTTCCTTGACCTGCAGGTTCGGCAGCTTCAGCTGATCCTTGATCGCTTCCACGATCTTGACATTGATGTCGTAGGAATAGCCGACCTGGCGCACGCCGCCGAGGTTGTAGTTGAACGGAATCGACGACTCACGAACGCCAAGCGTAATCACACCGGTGTCTTTGATCTTCTGCAGCGTGCCCGTCAGTTGCTCGGCAGCTTGCGCGGTACCGCACAGCACGCCAGCAGCAATCATCAGGGAAGCCAACTTGGCAACATTCATAACATCTCCTTGACCATGAAGAGAAAGGCGGGACTCTAACAAAAAACCACCCGCCGACGAAATAGTATTGCGCAGGCAAGCACTCAAGACAACGGGTTTTTCCCCTAACAGCGCCATCCAAGGCATGGTTTGCAAGGCAAACGAGGTATGCCTCCACTGCCGTAAGCCGTTGCGCCAACGCGTCGGGCCGGGCCTTGCGGCAACGCCTCGCCAGCACGGGAGCCCCCTGGCGTGCGGGGGCAGCGAGCGCATACGACAACGCGGCTGCCGGGAAGCCCGGCAGCCGCGTTACCAATCCTGGATAGGCTTGTTGCGCTGCAGCATCGCCAGGTAGCGACGCTGCGGCGCCAAGCCGCGTCAGGCATCAGGGATAGAGACCACGCATTTCGCGCGCCTGAAGAATCCGCGTGCACGCCACGATGAAGGCGGCCGTGCGCAAGGTAACCTTGTTGTCCTGAGCGACCTGCCAGATCGCCCGGAATGCCTCTTGCATGATTCGTACCAGGCGCTGGTTGATTTCCTCTTCGGTCCAGAAGAAGCTGGAAAAGTCCTGTACCCATTCGAAATACGAGACAGTTACGCCGCCAGCATTGGCGATGACGTCGGGCGCCACCAGGATATTGCGCTCGCGCAGGATGTCGTCGGCTTCAGGCGTGGTCGGGCCGTTCGCACCTTCGATGACCATGCGTGCCTTGATGTGGGGCGCGTTCTGGGCTGTGATCTGGCCTTCCAGCGCGGCCGGGATCAGGATTTCGCAATCCACCTGCCAGAATTGCTCGGCGGAGATGGTCTCGCCCTGGAAACCTTCGATGGTGCCACTGTGCGAGGCATATTCCATCATGGCGGGCACGTCCAGGCCAGCCGGGTTGTACAGCGCGGTGCGGTGGTCCTGCACCGCCACCACCTTGGCGCCAGCCTCATGGAACAGCTTGGCGGCCACGGCGCCGACATTGCCAAAGCCCTGCACGGCAATGCGTGCGCCCTTGATCTCAAGGCCGAGGTTGCGCGCCGCCTCGGAACCCACCACGAACACGCCGCGGCCGGTTGCCTCGCGGCGACCCAGGGAGCCGCCCAGCGAGATCGGCTTGCCGGTCACCACGCCGGTGGCGGTGCTGCCGGAATTCATCGAGTAGGTGTCCATCATCCATGCCATCACCTGTTCATTGGTGT
This sequence comes from Cupriavidus sp. UME77, assembly GCF_014170355.1. Lineage (NCBI taxonomy): Bacteria > Pseudomonadati > Pseudomonadota > Betaproteobacteria > Burkholderiales > Burkholderiaceae > Cupriavidus > Cupriavidus sp. UME77. The sequence continues at coordinate 3,927 of NZ_LZZU01000023.1, read as the reverse complement.
TGACGTCGGGCGCCGGGATGTCCTTGTTGGGCCCGATGATGAAGTTGATTTCGCTGGTATAGCGGCGCGTGACGCGCTCCAGCTCCGAGCGCGAGAGCGTGCGCGGATCGACGCGGATACCGCCCTTGGCGCCGCCGTACGGCACATTGACCGCGGCGTTCTTGACCGACATCCAGGCCGACAGGGCCATCACTTCCGACAAGGTCACGTCCTGGTGGAAGCGCACGCCGCCCTTGCCCGGGCCGCGCGACATATTGTGCTGCACGCGATAGCCTTCGAAGTGGGCAATGGTGCCGTTATCCATCTCGATCGGCACGTCCACCACCAGCGCACGCTTGGGGCGCTTCAGGGTCTCGACCCAGCGGGCCAGCGAGCCCAGGTAAGGCGTGACACGATCGACCTGCTGCAGGTAGATGCCCCAGGGCCCGAGCGCATCGGCGTTCAGGTAGGAAGGCAAGGTGTGGTTCTTGACGGCAGGATTGGACGGCGCTGCGGAAGACATCGTTTGGTTCCGGTGTGAAAGTGCCGCCAGCTTAGGGGAGGCGGCCCCGCCGAAGCCAATGCCGTTTGATTATCCCGTTATGCATGCTTTGCATAACCTTTGACCAAGGGCCTATGGCGCCCCGTGCCGACCTTCCCGGCTATGTGGCCGGGTACCCGGCGCACCAGTTGCGCGCCTTCATGGTTTCGGCAGTGCTGGCAACGCCTGCGCTGCCAGCGAAGACCACACGCGCTCCACCAGCTGGCGCTTGTTGCGAACCTGTGCACTGCGCCGCTCGTTGACGTGTTCGCCCGGCTTCTCCCGGTAAAGCCGGATTTCCATGTCGATCGACAACGGCACGCCGCGCGCGGCCTCCGCGCGCACCAGCCGGTGCTGGACCAGTTCCTCGCGCACCGCGCTCTCCGGCAGGAAGGCCATGCCATGCCCGGACAGCGCCATCACCTTGAGCGCCTCGGCCATATCGGTCTCGTAGCATTTGTCGAGCTTGAGCGCGTCGGTGGTCTCTGACAGCAGCATGTCGACCATGCGGCCGAGGAAGGCATTGGGCGTATAGCTGAGGAAGGGCACCGGCTTCTTGTCCGTGCCCGGCAGCCGGTACAGCGGCTTGCCGGTGGCGTCCGGCACGCTGTATGGCGACAGCCGCTCGGTGCCCAGCACCATCATGTCGTAGTGCGCGGGATCGAGCTGGATGGCCTGGCGCGCATGGTGGTAGACCATCACCAAATCGCAGCCGCCATCGACCAGCGCCAGCACGGCGTCGTGCACGTTGAGCGCACGCAGCCGGCACGGCAGCGTGCCGATCTCGCGCTCCACCGCCTTGAGCCATTCGGGGAAGAACGTCAGCGACAGCGTGTGCGGCACCGCGAATTCCAGCACCTGGGCATTGGCCGAACGCTGCCCCCGCATCAGCGCGCGAGTCTCGCTGACCTGCGCCAGCATGGCCAGGGCCTGCTCGTAGAACACCTTGCCCGCCGGCGTCAGGCTGGTGGGATAGCTGGAGCGGTCGATCAGCTCCGTGCCCACCCAGGACTCCAGCGACTGGATCCGGCGCGAGAACGCGGGCTGCGTCACATGACGCTGCTCGGCCGAGCGCGAGAAGCTGTGCGTCTCGGCCAGGCTGACGAAGTCTTCAAGCCACTTGATTTCCATGAGGCGGCATTATCCACCGGCTTCCCGCGGTTTCGCCACCATCAGGAATAATATTCTACACAGTTGAATATTATTGGAATGTGATTACACTTACACTCAAATTTGCACGACAAGATGCACGTGCTTGCTACGGGACGGACGCTATGATGGTCTCAAACCAACAAGGAGCCCTTCATGGCCACCCAGCAAGCCGCCGTTACCGATATTGCCAGCCACGCACGTAGCGCCGGCGTCCTTGGCACCCTCGACACGGCCGACGGCCAGCCGGATCTCTTTGCCCCGCTGTCCGACGGCATGTCGTCCGCCTTTGCCGCCAGCGCGCGCATGGTGGCGCAAGGCATCGAAGCCAGCCTTCCGGACGCCGCCACGTTGCTGGCGCTGCTGCCGGAGTCGCTGCGCGAAGGCTCGGCTGAGGGCTATGTGCGCCACCTGGTACACGCCGATCCGCTGGCGCGCTTCTCCGCCATGCTGATCGTCTGGCGGCCGGGGCAGCACAGCCCGGTGCACGGACACCAGACCTGGTGCGCCTACCGGGTGCTGCGCGGCACGCTGCACGAGCGCCACTACCGCTGGGACGCGCAAGCGCGGCAGGCGCATGCGTGCGGCGAGATCACGCGCACGGTGGGCGATACCTTCAGCGTGCCGGCTGGGCTGCGCCATATCCATGCGCTCGGCAACGACAGCGACGCGGTGGCCGTGTCGCTGCATATCTATGGGGTGGACCAGGAACACATCTGCAGCGGTGTGAACCTGCTGGTGGACGCGGCCTGAGTCTTGCGGGTGGCGGGTGGCCAGGCACCCGGACGACGCTGCGCGCCAACAGGATTTGCCATGGACCGATACGACCGCCAGATACTTGCCGCTCTCCAGGAAGACGCCACCGTGCCGGTGGCAGAGCTGGGCGAGCGGGTAGGCCTCACCTCCACGCCGTGCTGGCGGCGCGTGCAGAAGCTGGAAGAGAGCGGTGTGATACGCAAGCGCGTGGCGCTGCTGGACCCCGCGCTGTTGAATGTGGGCGTGACGGTATTCGTCTCGGTCCGCACCAGCCAGCACAGCGCCAAATGGCTCAAGACCTTTCATGACCTGGTCGCCTCGATCCCCGAGGTGACTGAGTTCTACCGCATGGCCGGGGATACCGATTACCTGCTGCGCGTGGTGGTGCCGGATATCGCGGCCTATGACCGGGTCTACAAGAAGCTGATTCAGGGGGCTGAGCTGGCGGATGTTAGTTCTAGTTTTGCTATGGAGCAGATCAAGTACACGACGGCTTTGCCTTTGGATTATGCGTGATTGGGGTTGGTTGCTGTTTCATTGAGCGGCGATGGTTTTTGCACCCGCGGTGCCATATGACATCGCCCTGCGGGGTTGGTCTGCTGTTTCTTTGAGCGGTGTTGGTTTTTGCACCCAACAGCCGTACGACATCCCCCTGCGGGGGCTGCCGGTCACTCTTCTTTGCGTCGGCAAAGAAGACTAACGAGAAGAAAGCCGACCCTGCCGGGGGCAGAGCAATAGGGCTTATGTGGGGCGGTGGTTGCGTCGTACGGCCCGGAGTGTTGGCGGGCTTCTGCCGGTACCGGCTGGACCGGCCACGAATCTGCTATTGCCCCGGATGCGTGGTGCGGCCCACGGTAGCGGAATCCTTGCCCGTTCGCCAATCTGCCGTTACCGGCGCGCGCCATCACGACACATCGCCCGTCAATGGTTTCGTGGTGGGGCGGGCGCGGTGGTCAAGGCCTTGGGCATATCAAGCCGGTGCCACCGCGCCCACGACGGAACCGGTGCGCCTGCAACTTCGTGGCCGGTTGCTCCGCGAGCGACAGACGGCTTGAAGCAAGTGATGTCGGCTACCGGGGGCCTCACCACGAATCCCGGAGGCTGGCAGATTCGTGGGCAGTCAAGCCGGTACCGGCAGATGCCCGCCAACACTCCGGGCCGTACGACGCAACCACCACCCCACATAAGCCCGATTGCTCTGCCCCCGGCAGGGTCGGCTTTCTTCTCGTTAGTCTTCTTTGCCGACGCAAAGATGAGTGACCGGCAGCCCCCGCAGGGGGATGTCGTACGGCTGTTGGGTGCAAAAACCAACACCGCTCAAAGAAACAGCAGACCAACCCCGCAGGGCGATGTCATATGGCACCGCGGGTGCAAAAACCATCGCCGCTCAATGAAACAGCAACCAACCCCAATCACGCATAATCCAAAGGCAAAGCCGTCGTGTACTTGATCTGCTCCATAGCAAAACTAGAACTAACATCCGCCAGCTCAGCCCCCTGAAT
>NZ_LZZU01000022.1:0-12214 GCF_014170355.1 Cupriavidus sp. UME77 | reverse complement strand
GGTGTGGCGGAGGTGGCGCGGCGGCGATGCGCGCAGGCAAGCTGGCGGCGATGCCGGTGCCGTCGGTGGCACCGGCATCGCCGGTCGTGGCAGGCTAGCGTTCGCGCTCCCAGGTCTGGGTGCGGCCCAGCAGGCTGATGCCGATGAAGCCGCGCACGTTGAGTTTCTTGCCGTCGTCCGCCAGCGACATCTTGGTCTTGTAGAGCTTGCCGCTTTCGGGGTCGAGGATCTCGCCGCCGCTCCACTCGTTGTCGCCGGTCTTGCGCAGGCCGGTGATGATGGTCATCCCCATGATGGGTTGGTCGCGGCGCGCGTCGGTGCACTTGTCGCACACCTTGGTCTTGCCGTCGTTGTCGGTAAAGCTCTTGACCAGCTTGCCGCTAAAGACGCCGTTCTGTTCGCTGATCTCCACCAGGCCGCGCGGCTTGCCGGTAGCGTCGTCGATGGTCTTCCATGAGCCGGCGGGGGTGGCCTGGGCCAGCGCAGCGGCGCTACCCAGCAGCGCGCCGGCGAGCACGGCAGTGCGTGCCGCGACGGCGGCGGCGCGTGCGACGGAGCGGGGGGCAGTAAAGTGCATCGGGATCTCCTCTTCGAGTTGGTGCGCGCCATGATGCCAGCACCGGGCCAACCCGGCGGCGCGCGTACGCCAATCTACTGGCGATGCGCTCTCGCTGCAATCGCCAGCCCGCCTTTGCGTACGCACCAAAGCCCCCCCGGCAACTGCCGCAGGCCGGCCTGGCGTATGGAAGCAGGCGGATTCTGTCATGCAGCAAATTGTCCGCCGCCCGGCACTCGAAGCAATCCTCTAGCGGTGCGTTTCAAGTGAGGGCGCCATGCCGTGCTTGCTGCCTCAGGGGTGCCGGCGCGTGCGGCCATCCACGCTCTCGTTCCTTGCGCGCACCGGCGACCTGCTCCATTGGCAGTAGACCATTCGGATGGTGCGCGAGCCGATGCCTCGCCACGCGATCTGCCGCCCCGGTCGACGCGCGAAGTCATCCGCTGTCGGACGCATGCCGACACCGCCGTGAGACCACCGGCGAAGCGAGACTCGAACGGGCATCTCACGTGTCGATGACGCCTGCGCGATGCGAGTGCGAGATGGTGAGCGACATCGTTCGAGCATCGTTCGATGCATCGTTGGAGAGCGCGTGTCGCGGTGACGATTCTCAAACCGTTGCGTCGGCGCATCACTGCGCGCGCAGCGCGTGAGCGTGCGTGCCGGGTTGAGGCGACGCGCACTGTGCGCGTCGCGCGCCGCGTTGCGGATGCGCGTCTTCGCGGTAGCGCTGCAGATGTCCTCGCAGCGCTCGATCGCATCCAGTCACCACGCGTCCCAGCTCACGCGCAACGCCTGCTCACGGTTGAGCGCGCAGAACTTTTCTGCTTCCCCAAAAGCCTTTGTGCATGCGGGTTTCCGGCTTTACACCATGAGCGGGAATTGGCATTGCCGAAGGGCATGGAAGACGCGCGACTGCGATGCGCACGCCGAAAATCCGCAGCACGCCAGCGACGTCTTCACGCTCGCGCGATGCCGTGTCGAAGGGGCATCGAGCATGGTCGAGCGCAGCGTCGCGAGGGTGCGAGAGACGCGATGAGAGCGTAGCGCGCGCAAGCAAAGACGAGGTCAGCGCAGCGCAACGACGAAGACGATGAAGTTGTCATGCTCGCACGCAAGTTTTTTTGCACTTTTTTCTTAACATCGCCCAACAAACGAATTATGATTCGCCTTGACAAGAGTCTCACTTCATTGCATGGCTGCGTGGCAGGCAAGACAGCAAGATGCAACGATGAGGTTGGACGTGATGCGCAACGATGAGCGCCACCCACTTCGATGCAATGAAACAGGTAGCTCAGGAGCACTAGAACTTTGACGCAGACCAAGCCGTACTGGTTTTCTAAAACGCGTGCAGTCTCCTTTGGCCCAGTAACGGGATGGGCGAACTACCCCCGAAAAAATGCCGTACGTGGTGTGCGTGGCCTGGCCCGCATCACGGAAATGCCGGCCGATATCTCTCTTTTCATGTCGCGCGCCGATCCGGCGGATGGCGCGGGCAGATCGAATATTCCAGGGCGCGGCAAGCGTCAGAAGCCCGGCTGCGGGCTCCGCTTGGCCACATTCGCACCGCGCGCCGCGGTGCCCCTGCCACCGAATTCATTAGCGTGCGGCCACAACGCGCGCCGTGCGCCGATGAATCGCTCGCTCGATTGGGGTCGCATCGCTGTATCGCGCCTCGGATCGGTCGGGTCGCCAACTTAGGTCATTCGATATTCACTCTCTAGTGAAGGAGTTATCCATGGCAACGACTGCAAAGAAGAAACCGGCGGCTAAGAAGGTCGCCGCCAAGCCGGCCGCCAAGAAGGCAGCTGCCCCGGCCAAGAAAGCCGCTGTGAAGAAGGTCGCCGCCAAGAAGGCCGCACCGGCCAAGAAAGCTGCACCGGCCAAGAAGGCTGCAGTGAAGAAGGTCGCTGCAAAGAAGGTCGTAGCGAAGAAGGCAGCGCCGGCCAAGAAGGCAGCCGCACCGGCAAAGAAGGCCGCAGCCAAGAAGGTTGTAGCCAAGAAGGCCGCGCCGGCCAAGAAAGCTGCCGCCAAGAAGGTTGTAGCGAAGAAGGCCGCACCGGCCAAGAAGGTCGCCGCCAAGAAGGCCGCACCGGCCAAGAAGGCTGCACCGGCTGCCAAGAAGGCCGCGCCCGCCAAGAAGGCTGCTGCTGCCAAGAAGGCTGCTCCGGCCAAGAAGGCGCCTGCTGCCAAGAAGGCACCGGCCAAGAAGGCTGCTGCCAAGAAGGCCGCGCCTGCCAAGCCTGCCGCTGCACCTGCTGTTGCACCCGCTGCAGCTGCCAAGACCGCGCTGAACCCGGCTGCGGCATGGCCTTTCCCCACGGGCACCCGTCCGTAAGCGTGCCGGCAACGGCTACCGCTGGGAATTGCCAAGGCACGCAGGGCGTGCCGCACTGACCGGATACCGCGTATCCGGTCTGCAAGACGCTAGTCTTGCCAACCCGCCGATGGTGCAAGCCCGGCGGGTTTTTTCATGGGCGATCGAACCACGGCAGGCGGAGCACGCAACGCGGGACACTGCGGGCCGGCCCGGCAACGCCGCAAAGAAAAAGCGCTGCTCCGGTGAAGGAGGCAGCGCTTTGCCAGGGGCGTATGCGGCGTGTGCGGAGCGGTCCCGCAGACTACCCCAGAACGTGCCAGGAGCCACAGGAGCCATCGAGCGGCGGGGCGGCACCCTTTGGTTGCGCCCCCCGCTGCGCGGCCACCCAGGGCCGCCCTATGCCGTCCAGCGTATCGCGCTTAGTGCGTGACGCGGGTCGTGCCGCCCGACGACAGCAAGCGCACGCGCTCGCCCGGACGGAAGGCTTCGTCGGCGTCCTGGACGATGGCGCGCATATCGCCGTTGTCCAGGCGCACGGTGATTTCCAGGCCACGGCGCTGGCTGATCTTGTTCTCGGCCATGCTGCCGGCGATGCCGCCGAGCACGGCGCCCAGCACGCCGGCGGCCACCGAGCCGCCGCCGCTGCCGATGGTGCTGCCCGCGGCGATGCCGCCGATGGCGCCACCGGCGATCGTGCCGGCACCGGTCTGGTCGCCCTGGATCAGCACCTCGCGAACCGTCTCGACCACGCCGTAGCGCAAGGTCTGCTCGCGCTGTGCCTGGCCCGGCGTATAGATGCTGGCGGAATTCGACTGCGCAGCGCAGCCAGCCACCAGGGTGGCTGCGGCGGCGAGCGCGATGGCGCTGGTGCGAATCAGGGTGTGCATAGAATCAATCCCGGAAAAGGTGTTACTCGTAGCGGTAGCCAAAAGCGGACTGGAAGCGTTCACCGATTTCGTCGCGCGACGGTTTGTGGTTCTGCGGACCCTGGTGCGCGATCTTGATGGAGCCCATCAGGCTGGCAAGCCGGCCCGTTGTTTCCCAGTCGAAGCCCTGTTCGATGCCGTAAAGCAGGCCGCCGCGGAAGGCATCGCCGCAGCCCGTCGGATCGACGACGCGATCCGCTTTCACGGCGGCGATATTGTACTTCTGCTTGTCGGCGAAGACGGTGGCGCCCTTTTCGCCGTGGGTCACGATGAACGCCTTGACCTGCGCGGCGACTTCATCACCGGTCCAGCCGGTACGTGACAGCAGAACCTGAGCTTCGTAGTCATTGACCGTCACGTAGCTGGCGAGTTCAACGAACTGGCGCAGATCGTCGCCGTTGAACAGCGGCATGGCCTGGCCCAGGTCGAAGATGAACGGCACGCCGGCTTCGGCGAACTGGCGCGCGTGGTGCAGCATGCCTTCGCGGCTGTCGGGGGCGACGATGCCCAGGCCGGGCGCGTTGCTGCCGCCAAGCGCGTCCTGCACCTGCGAGAGCTGCGACTGGTTCATCGCGCCGGGGTGGAACGCCGTGATCTGGTTGTTCTCCAGGTCGGTCGTGATCATCGCTTGCGCCGTGAAGGTGTCAGGCAGGGTGCGGATGTGCTCGGTGCTGATATCGAGCGCGCGCAGGTGTTGCAGGTAGGGCTCGGCGTCGACGCCGACGGTGGCCATGACTACCGGGTCGCCGCCGAGCAGCTTCAGCGTGTAGGCGATATTGCCCGCGCAGCCGCCGAACTCGCGGCGCATGGACGGGACCAGGAAGGACACGTTCAGCATGTGGATCTGGTCGGGCAAGATATGTTCGCGGAAATGTCCCTCGAACGTCATGATGGTGTCGTAGGCAACGGAGCCACAGATCAGGCTGGACATGCTCTCTCCAATTCTCGTAATGCGGGCTGACGGGGCCACCGGGTCATGCCGGTGCCCCTGAATGCAAAAACGGCCACCCGTTTTGCCGGGTGGCCGCGCCTGGCAGGTGGCGCGCTTACTTCAGCGCGGCCAGTGCGGCGTCGTAGTTCGGCTCGTTCTTGATTTCCGAGACCAGTTCGCTGTACTTCACGGTGTCGTTCTCATCGAGCACCACCACGGCGCGCGCGGTCACGCCGGCCAGCGGGCCGGTCTTGATGTCCACGCCGTAGTTGCCCTTGAAGTCGGCGCCGCGCATCAGCGACAGCGGCACGACGTTGGCCAGGCCTTCCGCGGTGCAGAAGCGGCCCATGGCGAACGGCAGGTCGGCAGAGACGGTCAGCACCACGGTGTTGGCCAGGCCGCTGGCGGCTTCGTTGAACTTGCGGGCCGAAGCCTGGCACACCGGGGTGTCCAGGCTGGGGACGATATTGAGCACCTTGCGCTTGCCGGCGAAGTCGGCCAGCGTGACGTCCTTCAGGTCCTTGCCGACCAGCGAGAATGCGGGGGCCTTGTCGCCGGCTTGCGGAAACTTGCCGCCGACTTCGATGGCGTTGCCGCCGAGGGTGACGTTGCTCATATGTGCTCCTGTGTGAAATGCGGGCTCGCAAATCGGGGGCGCTCGGGATTAGCGGCGAGCCCAGAGGGAATTCAGGGGTAAAAAATCAGCACGCGGTAGTTTGCCGCCGCCTGCTGCGACCGGAATCGTACCCGAACCGGCAGCTCCGTGCCTGCCCGCAGGCCATGCGTGGCAAAGGCCTGCTGCCCGGTTTCGAGATAGTCGGCGGGTTGCAGCACACGGCGCAGGAGGAGCTGGTCCTGGAGGTCCGTCATGACCAGCTCGATGGCGGGCAGCGCCACGGTGGCGCGGCCTTGGTTACGCAGCGTCACGGCGAGCAGGTAGGCGTCGGATTCGTCATCCTGCTTTTGCAGCAGCGAGCTCTCGATGCGCAAGGCATCGATGTCGCGCCACGGCGCCACCTCGCAACCCAGCGGCGCGCAGGCTGCCTCGAAGGCGGGCCGCAATACAGGGAAGCGGCCGGACAGCTGGCTGCGCGCCAGGTAGGTGCCTTGCAGCAGTCCCGCGATCACCAGGAACCCGATCGCCACCTTTTGCAGCATGCGCTTGCGCCTGGCCGGGCCAGGATCGCGCTCACGCGCATGGCGCAGGAAGTCGGGCGCGAAGGACGGGGTGGCGGGCGTGTCGCTGCGCATCCACGGCCGCTCGGCCTGTTCGCGTGAGATCACTTCGGGAATCTCGGGCAGATCGTCCTGCGCTTCGGCGCGCAGGTAGCCGCCTGCGCTCGGGATGGCCGCTGCGTCGGCCTCGGTGCTGGCGGCGGCACTCGTGACGACAGGGCTGGTGGCGGATGCTTCGTTCGCCGCTTTCGCCGTGTCGCCCGCGTTTTCCGTATCGGTGATGTCCGCGGTGTGCGTGGCATCGCCGTCGCCCAGCGTGCTGGGGTCGAGTTGTGGCCAGGGTGCTGCTTGCGGCGCGGGGGCGGGTGCTTCGCTTGCCTGCGGTGCCTCCGCTTCTGCCTCCACCTGCGCCGCGGCAGCGGCGGTAAGGCCAGCTTCCTCGCTCTCGACGATGCCGGGTACGAACACCGCGGAAGGCTCGTCCTCGTCCTTGTCCTCGTCCTTGTGTTCGTGAGCGTCGGCGGTGCCGGTTTCCGGCTCCGCCCGATGGTTGCTGGCCTGCACCGCCTCGTCCGCTTCCGCCTGCGTCTGGTACAGCATGACGGTGGGCGCGTCGAGCGCCGGCACGTCATAGCCAGGGTCGTAACCGGGGTCGAAGGGCGCGGCGGCGGGGCGGCTGCCGTCGGCGTCGTGTTGGGCAGGCGTGTCGAAGGGCGCTGCTTCTTGCGGCACGGCTGTGGCTTCAACTGGGTGCGCTTCCGTGCCCGGGGGCGCCACGGCATGCGCCCGCTTGCGCGGGGCGCGCTGCGCGCGGGCAGCCTTGTGCAGTTCTTCGTGTGTTTCTTCGTGCGCGTGCTCGGCAGGCGCTTCCCGTGCCGGGGGCGTGGCGGGGGCAGAAATGCCTTCCCCCGCCTGCGCGACGGCCTCTGGGCCGGCTGCCGGCTCGGGCGCCGGCAACTCGATCAGGTGCTCACGTGCATCGAAGACGGTGTCGCACTGGCCGCAGCGGACCAGCCCCTGGCGCAGCCGCAACTGGTCCGCCACCAGCCGAAAGGCAGTGCGACAGGCCGGGCAACGCGTGACGAGCTTGGCTGCGGCCATGGGCTGGGCTCAGCTCTGGGTGCCGGGGCCTTCACCGCGGGTGCCATGCAGGCAGACCCAGCCTTCCTCGCTGCGCCAGACCGACATGGGCAGCCAGGGCGCGTAGGCCGCGGCGACTTCGTCGGCCTGCCGCTCCAGCACACCCGACAGCACCAGCCGTCCGCCGGGGCGAACCCGCGCGCTCAGCATGGCCGCCATCAGCTTCAGCGGGTTGGACAGGATATTGGCGACGACGAGGTCGTAGCTGGCCTCGGAGACGGTTTCCGGCAGCGCAAAGGTAGCCTCCACGCGATTGCGCTCGGCGTTATAGCGCGAGGCTTCCACCGCGTTGGGGTCGATATCGATGCCGAGCGTGTCGCCGGCGCCCAGCTTGCGCGCCACGATGGCGAGGATGCCCGAGCCACAGCCGTAGTCGAGCACCGTTTCACCGGCCTTGATGTTCTGTTCCAGCCACTGCATGCACAGCCGTGTGGTGGGATGGCTGCCGGTACCGAAGGCCAGCCCCGGGTCCAGCTCCAGCACCACCGCGTCAGGGTCCGGCGCATCGTGCCAGGACGGCACCACCCAGATGCGCTCGCCGATGCGGATCGGCGCGAACTGGGATTGCGTCAGGCGCACCCAGTCCTGGTCTTCGACGGGGCGCAGCTGGTAAGCCGGCACCGGGTCGACGCCCAGCGCATTGGCGGCGGCGGCCACCACCAGCACGGGGTCGGCGCTGTCGTCAAACAGCGCCACCACGCGCGAGCGGTTCCATGCCAGGCGGGTCGGCTCCATGCCGGGCTCGCCGAACAGCGGCTGCTCGTCGGGCGTATCGGCATCGGCGTCTTCCACCGAGACCGACAGCGCGCCGAGGTCGAACAGCGCGTCAGACCAGGCTTCGGCCTGGTCTTGTGCGATTTCGATCACACATTCCTGAAATGCCACAGGCGATCCTTGTCGATCAGTTATGACTGGCCGCGCCGGGGCTTCAGATCTTGCCGCCCTTGGCCACGTTCTTCTGGGCCAGGCGGTGCTCGAGATAGTGAATGCTGGTGCCGCCTTCGACGAAGTTGGCATCGAGCATCAGCTCACGGTGCAGCGGTACGTTGGTCTGGATGCCGTCCACCACCATTTCCGACAGCGCGATCCGCATGCGGGCGATGGCCTGCTCGCGGGTGGCGCCGTAGGTGATGATCTTGCCGATCATCGAATCGTAGTTGGGCGGCACGAAGTAGCCATCATACGCGTGCGAGTCGACCCGCACGCCGGGACCGCCGGGCATGTGCCACGCGGTGATGCGCCCGGGCGACGGCGTGAACTTGAACGGGTCCTCGGCGTTAATGCGGCATTCGATCGAGTGGCCGCGCAACTGCACGTCCTTCTGGCGCCAGCGCAGCTTCTCGCCAAAGGCGATGCGGATCTGTTCCTGCACGATGTCGATGCCGGTGATCATCTCGGTGACCGGGTGCTCGACCTGCACGCGCGTGTTCATCTCGATGAAGTAGAACTCGTTGTTCTCGTACAGGAATTCGAAGGTGCCGGCGCCACGGTAGCCGATCTTCTTGCAGGCCTCGGCGCAGCGATCGCCGATGCGCTCGATCAGGCGGCGAGGGATGTGCGGCGCAGGTGCTTCTTCGATGACCTTCTGGTGGCGGCGCTGCATCGAGCAGTCGCGCTCGCCCAGCCAGATCGCCTGGCGATGCTGGTCGGCCAGGATCTGGATCTCGACGTGCCGGGGGTTCTCCAGGAATTTCTCCATGTAGACCTCCGGGTTGCCGAAGGCGCGGCCGGCTTCCTCGCGCGTCATGTTGACCGCATTGACCAGGGCGGCCTCGGTGTGCACCACGCGCATGCCGCGGCCACCGCCGCCGCCCGCTGCCTTGATGATGACCGGATAGCCCACGGCACGCGCCGTGGCCAGGATTTCCTTGGGGTCGTCGGGCAGGGCGCCTTCGGAACCCGGCACGCATGGCACGCCGGACTTGATCATGGCCTGCTTGGCCGAGACCTTGTCGCCCATCAGGCGAATGCTCTCGGAAGTCGGGCCGATGAAGACGAAACCGGACTTTTCCACGCGTTCGGCGAAGTCGGCGTTTTCCGACAAGAAGCCGTAGCCCGGGTGGATGGCTTGCGCGTCGGTCACCTCGGCGGCCGAGATGATGGCCGGCATGTTGAGGTAAGACAGCGGCGAGGGCGCCGGGCCGATACAGACGGCTTCGTCGGCCAGCTTGACGTACTTGGCTTCCTTGTCGGCTTCCGAATACACCACCACAGTCTTGATGCCGAGCTCGCGGCAGGCGCGCTGGATGCGAAGGGCGATTTCACCGCGATTCGCGATCAGAATTTTTTCAAACATAGTCACTCTCTGCGAGGAGAAAGGCGGTCCCACCGCGGCGGATCGTGGCGTCCCCGGCGAGGGCAGCCGGAGTGCAGGCGGGGGTGCTGGCACCGGAACGAGGAACGCCCGGTGGCCGTCGCCGCCGTGGCTGGCCGGAGAACTCCGGCGCAGGCTGCGGGCGGCGCGGCATGCCGGTCAGTTTCAGCCGATGATGAACAGCGGCTGGCCGTATTCCACCGCCTGGCCATTCTCGACCAGGATTTCCTTGATCACGCCAGCCTTGTCCGACTCGATCTCGTTGAGCAGCTTCATCGCTTCGATGATGCAGACCGTCTGGCCTTCCTTGACGGTATCGCCCACATTGACGAACGACGCGGCGCCCGGCGACGGTGCGCGATAGAAGGTGCCGACCATCGGCGACGTCACGACATGGCCGACCGGCAGTTGCGGCGCGGCCGGCTCGGTACCGGCGACGGGCATCGCGGCCGGCGCGGCGGCCGGGGGCAGTGCCTGCATTGGCTGCATGGCCATCGGCGCGGCGATGACCTGCGGCGGCGCCTTGACGATCCGCACCTTGCCTTCGCCTTCGGTGACTTCCAGCTCGGAGATGCCGGACTCGGCCACCAGGTCGATCAGCGTCTTCAGCTTGCGCAGGTCCATCTTCTATCCTCCTGAATCGGGTTGTCCGGCGGCCACCGCTCTGGTGGCTGCGTCCGGGAAAAACTGACGCCTCCGGCGGGCTGCCGTGGTCCGCCGCGAACATGGCGGCGGGGCAGGCGCCGGGGGCGCGGTAACGGTTTAAGAAATCAACGTGCGGATCAGGTCTTGGGCCGCGCCTGTTCCAGCTCCTGCCCGAGGGCATAGTCCAGCGCCAGCAGATACCCCTGCCAGCCAAGTCCGCAGATCACTCCGATCGCCACATCGGAGAAGTAGGAGTGATGACGGAAGTTCTCGCGCCGATGCACGTTCGACAAGTGGACTTCCACAAACGGAATCGCCACCCCGGCCAGCGCATCGCGCAGCGCTACGCTGGTATGCGTATAGGCGGCCGGGTTGATGATGATGAAATCCACGCCCTCGTCGCGCGCGGCATGGATACGATCCACCAGCGCACCCTCATGGTTGGACTGAAACGTAGCCAGGGCGATGCCGGTCTGGCGGGCTCGCTGCGCGAGGGCCAGGTCGATATCGGCTAGTTTCGTGTACCCATAAGTTTCCGGCTCCCGCGTGCCCAGCAAATTCAGGTTCGGTCCGTGCAGGACCAGCACCTTGCGGTAGCGGGGGGAGCGGCGTTCGGGAGGTGTATCGATCACGGCGGCTCGACCATTTCAACGAAATTGCGCGGAGATTACCGTAGCTTAGAGTGATTTGTCTAGCAGCGTAGACATCGGCAGCTTCGAAGCAGGCGAGTTTTCAGGCCCGATTCCGCACTTTGAGGCTGCAGAGTCGTGTTTCGATCAAATTGCCTGATGATCGATCAAGATTAGGAGAAATTCGCCTCAAATCAAGAATCTTATGGCTAGCTGCGAGGCAGCGCGGCGCGCAGCTCGTCAGGGGAAACCCTGCCCATTTTGCGGTAGCTGACCGTGCCATCTGGCGCAATGATCACTGTATAGGGCAGGCCGCCGGCCGCGTTGCCAAAGTTGCGCGAGAGCTCCGTACCGGCAAAACCGGCCACGGCCAGTGGGTAGGAGACGGGGATCTTCTTGATGAACTGCTGGATATTGTTGGCGGAATCGATGCCGATGCCGACAAATTCCACTTTTCGTCCCGTGTATTCCTTATGCAACGCGTTCAGGTCGGGCATTTCTTCCACGCAGGGGCCACACCAGGGTGCCCAGAAGTTCACAACCACCGTTTTTCCACGAAGTTGCGCGAAGTTGATCTGGGTGCCATCCAGATCTGGCAGTTGCGTGCGCAGGAACGTCTCGACGGCCTCGTCGGATGCAGGCTTGGGCGAAAACACATAGTGCCCGGCCAGCGCGCCCGCGGCGGCAGCCACGACGGCGACGGCAAGCCAAGCCCAGAGGCGGCTGCGGCGGACAGGAGTGCTGGTGGAAGAGGTCATGGCAGCAAGAAAGATAGCGGCTGATGGAAGAGGTAAGAACCCGGATGGCCCGATAGGCCCGGTGCGCATGGCCTGTGACCAGCCTCGCTCGCGCTCCGGGTCAAGGCTGGCGCTCAGGCCGCTGCGGGCGCGTCGGGCACCTGGGGTGCCGCCGCTTCGGCGGCGGCCAGCAGTGCCAGCACCGCATCCACATCGGCACGGGCAACCCGGCCACCGGCCGCGGCCCGGACTGCGCCGCGTTCGTCATCCGCATCATACAGCGCTATATGAATGCCGACGGGCTGGCCAAGTTCCGCACGGATCTCTCCAGCCAGCAGGCGCGCGTCGCGCATGGCCGGCCACTGTCCCTTCCAGAGGAAACTCAGGGTCTCGACCTCGCCGCGGCCGGCGAAGTGCCGGGTCTCGCTGGTGTCGAAGTCCACGCCAGCGTTGAGCAGGTGCAGGGTGAGATCCTTGGGGCTGTCGCAGAAGCACTGCAGATAGACGTCGGAATGCTCGGTGGCGGTGCCGTTGAGCACAGCCCCGGCCAGGTAGGGGCGGAATGCAGCAAGGTCGCGCATGGCAAGCACGGCCAGCCGGCGCAGCAGCGCCAGGACGCGGGGCTGGCTCTCCGAGTGGAACAATGCCTGATAGAGACGGACTTCCGCCTCCACGGCCTCGTTGTCGGGGAGCCACTCGCCCGCCACGCGCACGTCGCCCAGCAGTTGCCGCGCGGCCTTGCGCTTGGCCGTGGCGTAGTCGGTGCCATCTTCCGCGATCATGCGGGCGGCAGCCTGGGCGATTTCCTCGCGCAGGCGGATGGGGTCGAGGGTGGGGCGG
>NZ_LZZU01000021.1:0-97694 GCF_014170355.1 Cupriavidus sp. UME77 | reverse complement strand
GGATGGTGTTCAAAACGACGTCAGCAGGTTCGTGCTGACAGTGTGAGCGTGACAAGATGAATTTGATGAGCGCTTCGGCCAGAATTCGGCACCGGCTTCGGCATCATCACCGGCGTTGTCGCCCGCGTTTCGCGTCGGCGAAGGCGCACTCATCCTTTGGCGCCCGGCTGCAGTCGATGGCGCATCATCCACAGATTGCTCAAGGCAAACAGCGTCTGCAGTTGCTGCGTGTTCTTCATCAAGCCACGGTAGCGCACCTTCATGTGGCCGAACTGGCGCTTGATGATGCGAAACGGGTGCTCCACCTTGGCGCGGATGCGGGCTTTGACGCGCTCAATGTCGTCTCGCAGCTTGCCCCTCGGTGTGCTCTTATCCAAAGCGCGCCGCTTGCCTGGGCGCATTGCGACGTGCCAGTTGACCGCGATGTCTTGGGTATCGCTACGCTTTTGAATACCTTGGTAACCAGCATCACCGAACACATCGCTCTCCTCGCCATGCAGCAAGGCATGAGCTTGCGTGACATCGTTGACATTGGCTGCTGTGCCCACGACGGTGTGCACCAGCCCCGATTCCGCATCCACACCAATATGCGCCTTCATGCCGAAATGCCATTGGTTCCCCTTCTTGACTTGGTGCATCTCAGGGTCACGCTCGCCTTCCTTGTTCTTCGTGGAACTCGGCGCGGCAATCAACGTGGCATCGACCACCGTGCCTTCCCTGAGCAGGAAGCCTTTGGCATTGAGTTGCTCGTTGACCGTGTTGAGAAACTGCTCGGCAAGCTGGTGTCGTTCGAGCAGATGCCGAAAGCGCAGGATGCTAACGCGGTCAGGCAGGCGGCTCATGCCGCCCAGGCCAGCGAATTCGCGGTACAGCGGCGTGTCATACAACGCTTCTTCCATCGCCACATCGCTCAGACCAAACCATTGCTGCATCAGGTGAATACGCAGCATCGCTGCGAGGGGAAACGGCCGGCGGCCCGTTGCCTTGGTCGGGGCGTGCGGCGCAATCAGCGTCAGAAACTCATCCCAAGGTACCGCGCGCTCCATCTCATCGAGAAACACGCGCTTGCGCGTGCGGCGGTTGCTCAGGTCCAGGCCAAGGTCAGTTTGTTTCATGCACTTATTGTCGCTGGAAAAACCCGTCATGAGTGCCCGGTCTGCGGCGAGTTTTGAACACCATCCTTAACCTTGCGACACACTCTAACTCGCACGCCGGCAATGACCATCAATCGTCGCACCTTTCTCAAAGCAACCGCTCTCAGCAGCCTGGGCGGCATCGAGCTGCCCGCCTTCGCCGCTGACAAATATCCTACCCGTCCAATCTCTCTGGTGGTGCCATTCTCCCCGGGCGGATCGGTTGACGTGTCCGGTCGCCTGATCGCCGAGAGGCTGGGCAGAGCGCTTGGCCATCCTTTCGTGATCGACAACCGGCCCGGCGCCGCAGGCGCGATTGGTTCGACATACGTATCGAAAGCACAGCCAGATGGCTACACCCTCATTGTTACCTCGCAGAGTACGCATGTCGTGAATCCCGCGATGAACCCCAAGCTGCCTTATGACGCGGTGAAGGGCTTCTCGAATATCACGCTCATCAGCCGACTGTCAAACGTGCTGCTGTGCAATGCATCGCTGCCGATTCGCAATTTCGCCGAGCTGGTCAAGTACGCGCGGGCCAATCCAACCGCGCTGAACTATGCAAGTGCCGGGACGGGTTCGGTGTCACACGTCAGCATGGAACTCCTCAAGAGCCAGGCGGGCATCCCGATGACGCATGTTCCCTATCGTGGCGCCGGCGTGGCGCTGACCGACCTGCTCGGCGGACGGGTGCAACTGACCTGGAATAATCTGTCCTCCAACCTGGACCACATCCTGCAAGGCAAGTTGCGAGCGCTGGCCGTGGCTGCGCCCGCGCGCGTGCCGCAACTTCCGGATGTGCCGACTTTTGCCGAACTCAAGCTGCCGGACCTGAATGAGACCTCATGGACCGGCCTTGCCGCCCCGGCCGGGACACCGCATGCGATCGTGCAGCAACTCTATCTGGCGGTACGCAAGATTCTCGCGGAACCTTCGACCCGCCCCATCTGGAACGCGAAGGGCATGATCGTGCCGGAAGACATTACGCCAGAGGCCTATACCAGGGAAACGGAGCAGCGTATCAAGTTCTACCAGCGCATCGCCAAAGACAACCACATTACTTTGGACTGACGATGGCCATCGATTCCAAGGCTGGTACCAAGCTTCCCGACCTGCTCCCGCTACACGACGAACTTGCTGCCCTGCGGCAGCACATCCACCGGCATCCAGAACTGGCATTTGAAGAGTACGACACTGCGGATCTGGTTGCCGGGAAGTTGCAGGAATGGGGATACCAGGTGACCCGTGGCATCGGAAAAACGGGGCTGGTTGGCCAGCTACGCGTGGGAAAGGGTGACAGGCGTCTTGGCCTGCGTGCCGACATGGATGCCCTGCCTATCCAGGAAGACACCGGGCTTCCATACGCCAGCAGCCGGCCCGGCCTCATGCACGCCTGCGGGCACGACGGCCACACTGCCATGCTCCTTGGTGCGGCAAAGCACCTTGCGGCCACGCGAAACTTCTCCGGTACGCTGAACCTGATTTTTCAACCAGCGGAAGAGCGCGGGTTCGACAGCGGCGCCAAGTCCATGGTGGCGGACGGTTTGTTTGAGCGCCTTCCTTGCGACATGGTGTTTGCCATGCACAACCATCCCGGCGTACCCCAAGGCCGGTTCTTGATGCGTCCGGGACCGTTTCTCGCCGCTGGCGACCGGGTATTTATCAAGGTCGTGGGCCTGGGCGGCCACGCCGCGCGCCCTCATCTGGCGGTTGATCCGCTTGTGGCGGCGGCTGCCATCGTCATGGCGATACAGACCGTAGTCTCGCGCAACGTCCCCCCCAACGAATCGGCAGTACTCACTGTTGGCCGGCTACGTGCGGGGGACGCACTGAACGTCATTCCAGGCGAAGCCGAAATCGGCATCAGCGTGCGCTCGTTCAGTCCGGAGGTGCGCGCACTACTGAGGGATCGCATCACCACGCTGGTCAAAATGACTGCCGAATCGTATGGCGCGAAAGCAGAAATCCGCTATGTGGAGGGCTACCCGGTCGTCGACAACGCCGCCGACGCGGTTGCTTTGGCGGCCGAAGTTGCTATGGAGCTTGTTGGCGAGGAGGACGTAGACCGCAACTATCCCAAGATGATGGGTAGCGAAGACTTCGCCTACATGCTGCAGGAATGCCCGGGCGCGCTCGTCCGTATCGGCAACGGCCCATCGGATGGCGGGCGCGGCTTGCACAACCCGCGCTACGACTTCAATGACAGCAACCTGGCGTTGGGAGCAGCGTTTTGGTCCCGATTGACAGAGACATTCCTAGTCTGAGCCCGGCCCAGGAAGCGATCGCGTTATTGCGCTGAGCAGCGGGCATCAGTTCGAGACCGGCAAAAAGCTGCCGCTCACCTCGAAGTTATCGGATGTCTCAGATGGGTCGGGAAGAGACGACCGGGGTAGCGGCGGACCGGGTCCCTTCACCACCAATTCCGACCGCGCCGGTGCAACTCAGAACTTTGACCCGCGCCCACGACAAGATGGGCGGGACGTGGTGAAGGCAAACAACATCACGGCCAACTGAGGCAGCGCAGACCGCTCACGGTGACTCCATGATCCGAAATGCTGTGCTTCGAGCTACTGCCGGCGGACCAGCCGTACTGAGGTGTGACGCTGACTGCCGCGGCTGTCAGCCGGAGAACTCCGCCAGCAGCCGTTCCCGATCCTGATCCAGCGCCGGCGGATTGCGGACCCCCGACAGCACCGTCGCCGCACCGATCTTGACAGGGTTGCCCGCGACCTGCAGCGCCCTGCCGTCGCCAATGCCGATTTCGAGGATCATCCCGCGCGCTTGGACGTGCGGGTTGCTGACCAGTTGCGGAACGCCGTTCATCGGTCCATGCGGGACACCGGCGGCTTCGAGGACCGTTTCCCACTCTGATGTGGTGGCATCAGCCAGGCGCGACTCCAGGCAGGCCTTGAGCAGGACATGGTGTTCGTTGCGCGACGGTACCGTAGCGAACCTTGCCTCCTGTGCCCATTCGCCGCGGCCGAGGGCGTTGCAGAGCTTGGTGAACAAGGCATCATTGCCAACCGCGATGACAATAAAGCCGTCTTTGGTGGCGAACATGTCGAACGGCGTGATCGAAGGGTGGCGGGTGCCGAGCGGCTTTGGCACGCCCCCAGTCGCCGAGTAGCGCGCGATCGGATTCTCCAGCAGCGCGACCTGACAATCCAGCATGGAAATGTCGACGCGCTCGCCCACACCGGTATGCACGCGTTTGAATAGCGCGGACTGGATGCCGATCGTGGCGTACAGTCCTGCCCCGATATCGCCAATCGAAACCCCGACGCGCGCCGGATTGCCGCCCACCTCACCCGTCACGCTCATCAGCCCGCCCATGGCCTGGACCACCATGTCATAGGCCGGGCGGCTGCGATACGGGCCGGTCTGGCCGAAGCCGGAGATAGACGCATACACGAGGCGCGGATAGCGGGAATGCAGGTCCTCCCACGTGAAGCCCAGCTTTTCCATGACACCAGCACGGAAGTTCTCCACCAGCACGTCGGCGGTGGCGAGCATGCGGTCCAGTACCTTGCGGTCAGCAGGGTTCTTGAGGTCCAGCGCGATCGATTCCTTGTTGCGGTTGATCGACGCGAAGTAGGCCGATTCACCATCGACAAACGGGCCAACCTGGCGCGAGTCATCACCGCCGTCCGGGTTCTCGACCTTGATAACCCGTGCTCCGAGGTCGGCAAGCATCATCGTGCAGTATGGGCCCGAAAGCACCCGCGTCAGGTCCACCACAGTGATTCCCGCCAGTGGCAATTGGCCACATTCCTTTGTCATGACGTGCTCCGCTTCATTTAGTCGATCTTTGCGCCGCTCGAGACCGCCAGGTCGACGCCCATCTTGCCTTCTCGTGCGGCGTATTCCTTGAATTCGGCGACTGAGCCGGACACCGAGACTTCATCACCCTGTGCCAGGAATTTCCTTTTCAGTTCCGGATTGGCCATGACCTTTTCGGTGGCAGCGTACAGCTTGTCGATGATCTCCGGCGGCGTCTTCGCCGGTGCGAACAGCCCGTACCACGCGGACAGGTCGTAGCCCTTGACGCCGCCTTCGGCGATGGTCGGCAATTGCGGATGCGCCGGCGAGCGCTGGCCGGACGTCACGGCAATGGCGATGGCCTTGCCGGTGTCGATCATTGGCTTGACCGAAGGCGCCGTGCCGAAGGTCAGTTGCACGTCGCCGGCAGCCACCGCCTGTGCAGACGGAGCGCCGCCCTTGAAGGGCACATGGGTCATCTGCACGCCAGCCAGCTTGGTGAAATACACACCCGCCAAATGCGTGATCACGCCATTACCGGAGGAAGAGTAGTTGAGCGACCCCGGGTGCGCCTTGGCCTGCGCCACCAGGTCGGCCACGCTCTTGATACCTGTGTCCTTGTTGACGACCAGGATCATCGGCGCGGCCACCAGCCGGGTAATCGGCACGAAATCAGAGGGCTGGTACCTGATGTTCTTGTACAGCACCTTGTCGCCGCCCATCAAGCTGGCCGTGGCGATATAGAGCGTATAGCCATCCGCAGGCGCCTTCGACACGAACTCTGCGGCGATGGTGGTGCCTGCGCCCGGTTTGTTGTCGACGATCACCGGCTGTCCCAGTTCGTGGCTCAGTGCATCGCCATACAGACGGGCGGTGTTGTCGGCCCCGCCCCCCGCAGGGAAGCCGATCACCAGACGAATCGGCTTGGTCGGGTAGTCGATTGGGGCTGCATGGGCCGGTAGGGCCAGTACGATTGCGGCCAACGCCGCCAGGCGGAATGCGGTCTTCTTCATTACGGTCGTCTCCTCGGTAGCTGTATCGCTACTTTCCTGTGAACTGCGGCTGGCGCTTCTCTTTCCACGCCGCCGCGCCTTCCCGAAGATCCGCGGAGGTCTCCGAGCGATAAATGTCCCGCTGCAGCGCTTCGGCATCCAGCGCGCCACGGGCAATCGCGTTCAGGTGGATCTTCATGCCGAGCAGCGCGATCGGCGCCATGCCAGTCAGTTGCTGTGAGAGCTCGTCCACGCGGGACGGCAGCATCGACGCATCGACGATTTCCGTCAGGAAGCCGATGCGCAGCATTTCCTGCGCGTCGATCTTGTCTGTCGTCAGGAACAGGTGCTTGGCCGCGTTCAATCCCAGCCGGGAAACGTAGCGCTCCATGCCACCGCGATAGAAGTGCAGGCCGAGCCGAGCGGCCGGCATGAACATGTCGCAGCCGGGTACGCCGATACGAAAGTCGCAGGCTAAGCAAAGGTCGGTAGCACCGCCATAGACGCCGCCATTGACGGCGGCGATTGTGACCGGGCGCGCCATCTCGACTGCGTCCATGACTTCACCGAAGTTCAGCGCGCCTTCGTCGGCCTTACCAGCGAGCGACCCGATGTCATAACCGCTGCAGAAGTACTTGCCCGAACTGACAAAGCGCAGCACCAGCACGCGCTCCATCTCATTGACAGCGTCGATGTGGTCGCGCAGCGTTCGCAGGTCGCCTGGACTGAGACGATTGGCGACTTCGGGGCGGCGCAGGCCGATTGTGGCAATGGGGCCATCCAAAGTCAGTCGAGGCGCGTTATCATCCATGCCGCAATATCTCCGTGTCAACTTGATATATTATTAAAGACTACAGATATTTTCATACCGTGACAAATAAGGGTATACCCGTGCAATCGCTACAAGATCAGATCCGAGAACGTGTCGTTTCTGCCATCCAGTCCGGCACCATGCGCCCGGGTGCGCAAATCGACGAGAAAGCGTTGGCTGACGAATTCGAAAGCTCGCGCACGCCGGTGCGGGAAGCACTGCTGATGCTCGCCGCGCAGGGACTCGTCACCATCGTGCCGCGCGCCGGCATGTTCGTGTACAAGCCCAACGCGGCAGAGCTGGTCGCTATGTTCGAAACGCTGGCGGAAATGGAGGGCGTGGTCGCGCGGCTGGCGACGCAACGGATATCAGCAGCGGGCAAGAAGGTTCTTGCGCAGGCGCACAAGGCGGCCGGGCCGTATGTAGAGCAACGCGACACGGCGAGCTATATCGAGGCCAACCGCAAGTTCCACGAGGTGCTTTACCAGGCCGCGGCAAACCCGTTCCTGACCGAGCAGATCGTGCAGCTACGGAGGCGGCTGGCGATCTACTGGCAACAGAAGGGCCTGATCAACGATGCGCGCGTGCCGAGCTCATATCGGGAACACGGCTATGTCGTCGAAGCCGTGCTCGTTGGCAATCCGGATGGCGCGGCGGAGGCGATGCGCACGCATATCTCCGCCGGGGGAACGGCAATCGCGGACCTGGTGCTCCTGGCGGGCGCCGAAGCGGAATAAGCACACACATCAGGCGGGATGTTCGTGCGACTGGGATCAACCCCAAGGGTTCAGCCTTCGTCGCATAGACTTTCCCAAACAGAAGCTGCACGGTTCGTGGTTGTTGTTGTCAATGCCGTTTCACATGCGATCCCCATCTGATGTCATTGCTCGTCTAATCGACTACTGGCAGACCGACGTCCCTCACCGGCCAGAGGATAGGAGTAGGAAACGGCTTTCGCCGTCCCCTCCCTCCGAACCCGGTGTGCGGTTTCCCCGCGACGGGCTCTCCAGTCAGTTGTTTCCACATCGGGATTGGCGCGCCAATTGATGAGCCTCGTACTTCGTGAACAGCCCAAGATTGGCGAAGAAGGCATTTGGCCATCGACTGTGATCGCGAAAGCATCGGCCCTGACCTGGACGATGTGGCTGTCGGCGCAGGACCGCTCGCAGTCAACGACGAACAGAGCCGTCGACGGAAGAGAAGGTGTATCGGTGGGCATGCCGGAAGTAAGGCTGCGCTAGCAGGAGGGTGTTGCAATGACCGGTTGAATCCGCAGGCAGCGTCGGCCACTGGGTGTCGGCCGCCTGCGTGACCGCTACTGGCCCCGGGAGGTGACCTCCGCCCGCCGCTACCCAGTTGTCTCTTCTCGCCCCTTCTCCGACATACCCTCCTGAGCACGGAATGTCTGCTAACCGTAGTTGATCCATCAGACCACGCCGGAGTGAATCAAAGCTCGCGAAGAAACTCAATCAACGCGGAGTTAACGAAATCCGGCGCCTCTTGCTGTAGCCAGTGCCCTGCTCGCGGAACCACTCGAGAGGCGCGCAGGTTTGGCACGATCTGGGGCATGGCGCCAATGATTTCTTGCATGCCTGGAATTGCCAGACCCGTGTCTCGCTCGCCAACAAGGTATAGGGCGGGAACCTCGACCAACAGGCCCTCGAAAGCGGCTTGCACTTCCCAGTTGCGGTCGAGGTTGCGATAGTAGTTCAATCCGCCGCGAAAGCCAGAAACGCTGAATGCCTGAACAAATTTGTCCAGGTCGGCGGGAGCGAGCCACGCAGGCAACGAGGACGGATCATACAAAGAGTCAAGGAGCCCGCCACTCCGTAGCAGAAGTCCAAAAGGATTAGGTGTATTCGCGTCGCGGACACCTACATCGCCCGATGCAGAAAAATAGATCTTGCGCAATGTGGCCACAACGTCACGCTCAAGTTCTGTTTCGGCCAACCCTGGTTGGGAAAAGTAATGTGTGTAGAACCACGTGTGATCGGTCTGCGGAAAAAGCCGACTCGGCGCCATCGGCGCGCGGCCCATCATTGGCACACCGAGCGCAGCGACCGCACGAAAGCGGTCGGGCCGAAGCATCGCGGCCTGCCAGGCGATGGTTGCGCCCCAATCATTCCCCACGACGACTGCGTCGCGTTCTCCGAGCATATCAACAAGCGCAACCAGGTCAGCGACAACGTCCAAGGTTGTGTACTGTCCGATCACCGCTGGACACTCGCTTGATCCGTAGCCACGCAAATCTGGGGCAACAGCGCGGAAGCCGCCGCGCGCAAGTGCCCCCAGTTGGTGCCGCCAGGCATACGAGGTCTCGGGAAAGCCGTGACAAAGCAACACTAACGGACCATCGCCCTGTTCAGCGACGTGCAGGCGGATGCCGTTGGTTTCAATATAGGTTTGACGGTATGCACTCATGTTTGCTTGAATAGACAGTTGTACACAAGAATCTCGACATATCGTAACATCTTAAGTTACTCATTTCCAAGTTTTCAAAGTTATGCAACGTGATACCCGGCTGGCTCGACTTCTGCACGTACTCATCCACATGCATCTTCGCGGCGGCGCGACCACTTCAGAGACGATCGCGCAGATGCTGCATACGAACCCCGTCGTTGTTCGCCGCACAATGGCTGCGCTACGCGAAGCTGGATATGCGAGGTCTACAGGCGGCCCAGGCGGAGGTTGGGCACTCGCATGTGACCTCAATGCTCTTACGGTGAGAGACGTTTACGTGGCCATCGCGCACACCGCATTGTTCGCGGTCGGCCCGGCCGACGACAATCGCAATTGCCCGGTAGAGGCGGCGGTAAATCGGCACATCAGTGAGGCCTTGTGTTCAGCAGAAAATACGTTGCTTCAACTGTTTGGCGAAAAGCGACTCTCACAGATCGCGCACGACGCGACCTCGTCAAAGTCGGGCAAGACGACCACCTAATTCGGGTGCCATGGAATGGGTATTTATGGAGGCAAGTCGCGCGGCCATGCATGACAACGAGTTCTCCGACGACCGGTTGAATCCTCAGCCTGCAAGCGGCCGTTGATTTGATCGCTGTCAATGTCCCTTCCTGGGCCGGGAAGCGACCTCGGCCCGCCGCTACCCGGTTGTACCTTCGCAACCCGTCACTGCCGTTCGCCCCCCGGGCTGAGGTACGGTGGTTGTCGGGTCGGCTACGGCCATCACCACAATTGGGACTTCAATACGGCGGGCGCGATCTCTACGAGAGGGCAACCGGCAAAAGCCTCTTCGCGGCACTGAAGACGGAGATCGCGGATCTCGCCGGCATGCAAGACTACCGTCCGACGGACGGGCATTACGTGTCGGGAGAACAGTGCGCTCATGAAGCGCTTGCGTGCCGAGTGGAGGTTGGAGTCCCTCAAAACATCCCCCCACTCCGCTACGACGCGCCCTCCATGGACAATCATGCCGGCAGTCGATCTTCCTGCCTTGCGTAAGCACTGGCCCGCTCGGCCTCCTCCTGCGAGAACCCTTCTGCCGCGGGGAGCGGCCCGCGTCCATTCGGCGCCTGGGAACCGTGACGGGACGCGCTGCCGGCCGGCACCGGATACCGAAGGCTGGTCCGGCACGCACGCGCCGAGCGCGGATTCCGCCGTCGCGAACAGCACGACGGCGATCTGCGCAAGCATGTAGCGTTTCATCGATCAGTCCTGTCGCCGGGCGACCGGCAATAGGGCATGTGGCGGCCCGAAAACGTTCGAGAAGGGACCTCCGCTATCAGGTTGCCGCATCGGCTCTTCCCGACCCACTTCCGCCCTGTGACCCTGCGTGGCCTTAACGGCAGCCTCCAGGTGAATTCTGGCCAGTATCAGGTGTGTAGCCAACGGCAAAGATCCATCGATATGCACCTTCCTCCGCTCTCGACAATCAAGCGCCCGAGCAGGCTTCCATGCCGATCAGGCACGGCGTCAATTGGGCGATCAGCGGGCTGAACTGGTCGCGAGCAAACGCAGTTTGATCAACACCGCCTTGCCGGCCTCATCCACGCCGTGGACGGCAAACACGTTCTTGGCAAGATCGATTCCGACGGTGACAATTAGCATGGATTTCCCCTCTTGTTGGTGTTGATGAAGGTCGAGAACTTCATCATGACACGTTGATGCCGATTCGCGGCTTCCGCCGCAGCCTCGGGACGGGGAAGTCCCTTTCATTCGCTTAAGCGCTTCTATCGCGAGTCTGAGCAAGCGCTCGGCATCGCTCAACGAGCGAACAAGAAGCGCCGCGTGAAGGCAATCCACGCCAAGATCGCAAGCCAGCGCAAGGACGTCATCCATAAGGAAACATCGGCGCTGGTCAAAAGACATGCAGGAATCTTCGTAGGCAACGTGAACGCGAAAGCGCTGGCAAAAACGAGTATGGCGAAGTCCGTACACGACGCCGCATGGACCGCGTTCCGGACACAACTCAAGTACAAGGCCATCAGGCAATGTGTGGTGTTCGCAGAGGTCAACGAAGCGTTTTCAACCCAAACGTGCTCGTGCTGCGGAGTCATATCCGCGAGCAGTCCGAAAGGTAGGGCCGGCCTTGGAATAAGGTAGTGGACGTGCTGTTCGTGCGGGTCGGTCCACGACCGCGACACGAACGCGGCCCGGAACATTGCCCGCCTGGGACTTCAGGCGCTCGCTGGAGGAATCTCCGACGGTTAGCCCGGAGAGGAAGTCAAAGACGCTGAGCCTGTTCTTTTGCTTCGATCAGCTTGTCGCGGCAGGCCTTAGTTAGCACCAGTGACGCCCGCGGTCTGCTGCTTCAGAAAGGGGCCGAAGCCCCAATCCTCAAATCAAACCGTGTTCGGCAAAGGACGTGGTGGCATTGCCGGCCACGATGACATGATCCAGCGCGCGGACATCCACCAGCGCCAGAGCGCTTTTGAGCCGCAGGGTCAGCGCCTGG
Source organism: Cupriavidus sp. UME77 (assembly GCF_014170355.1). Lineage (NCBI taxonomy): Bacteria > Pseudomonadati > Pseudomonadota > Betaproteobacteria > Burkholderiales > Burkholderiaceae > Cupriavidus > Cupriavidus sp. UME77. Next base: position 86,087 of record NZ_LZZU01000021.1, on the reverse strand, counting down.
TCGGCTTCGCTCGGTTCGGAGCTTCCGCTCGGATGGTTGTGAGATAGGATCACCGCCGCTGCGTTGAGCCGAAGTGCCTCCTTAACGACCTCGCGCGGATGCACCGATGCGCTATCGATCGTTCCGCGGAACATCTCGACGTAATTGATGAGACGATGCTGTGCGTCAAGGTACAGTACAGAGAACACCTCGCACTCCAAGCCAGCCAGCTTGGCCCGCAGGTACTCCCTGACCGCCGCAGGCGACGAGAAGGAAGCACCACGCTGCATCTTCTGGTCAATGACTTGGCGCGCAGCGTCCAGAATCTCCTCCGCAGTCGCCAGCGCATAGCGCCCGTGAGCGTCACGCACTAGCAAAGCGGCATCGAACGAGGAAAAGGAAAATTGTGACATGATCGTGCTCCGGTTGCTCGGGCGGAATCGCCCGGAAGCCGGAAGCGCTCCCGTTCGGGTGGCACTCCCGGACGGGTCAAAGAAAGGATTCTGGTTTAGTGGCGACCTATCGCCGGCGCTGCCACCGTTGGCGTCCAGCCGAGCGCCATCCAGTACGCGACGGGATGGTCGGGGAAGTCAGGTACCGCACCGAGATACAGGGGCGGCACCTCATCCGGCGCGCGCATACCAGTCCAGCATTCCTCACGATATCGCCGGCTCAGCAGAGTCCAGGTGAGTTCCGCGCGGGCAATATGGTCCCAGGTCGTTGGGAGCTTCGATTCGTCGAAGCGACCTTCGCCGCGACGGTTCATGCATGCGACAACCTCGTAGTACCGTCCAAGGTCATGAGAAAAGCCCTGCCGTTGGAATGTCAGCTGCTCTGGCGGCGGAAAGCCGAAGATCCGCTGCAGTTGGCGCATATAAACGGCGGTCTCGCTACGCGAGCGTGCCACATAGTCGGGATCGCCGACCTGAGCGCACGCCTCTTCGGCAGGGACGGGTCCGACTTCGATCCGGATGGGGAGAAGGTTCATTGTCGCTTTCAAGTAGTAACGTCCGGGGAAGCCCCACAGGGGGCGTTCCCCAGTGGGTGAGAGTGCGAACGACCGGCCTTACGCCTAGCCGATTTGGCTATTGCCGGCATCCAGCGTAGCTAGCGCCCTGAGCAGACAGCCAACCAAAAGCAGCGCACCTATGGCGGCGCACGACAGCAGTTGCTGCAACAGAACAGCGTCGTCCCGTGTCGCCATCAGGAAATACGGGACCGACAGCAGGTCCAGCATCAGCGCGACAACGACACAGGCGGCAAAACGAGTGGAGAAGATCATGATGGCTCCGCGTGGAAGGAGCTTCGCCCATGGGGGCGAGGCCCCACAGGGTGGAAAGAAGTATGGATCAGTAGTGATCCAACAAGAACTGGCCGCGATGCTTCTCGACAAACGCGAGCAGCTTGTTGCCAGGCTCAGACTCGAAGCGGAACTCGCACCAGCCTTTAAAGAGCGCGAGTTGGAGACCAGGCAGCGTCACCGCCCTTCTGCCCAGGCAGCCGTACAGATCGAGCGGGAGAAGTTCGGCCGCGAGGTCATCCAAGCCGCAACTTTCAGCGAAGGCCATCACCGCGTTGAGCGCAGCATCCATGGTCTGGACACTTGTCGAAGTCAGGCGTCCGGCTTCGGACACCTGGAAGCTCTTGCGCAACACCACCGCACCGACAGGCTTGCGGTCCAAGGCAAGCTTGGACAACACGAACCGGCGGGTGATTTCGATGGCGGCGTGTCGAGCACGATCGCAAGGGCCAGAGTGGGCTGCAGCAATACGCGACGGCGGTGATGCCTGTTGGGAAACGAATTGCATGGGAATGCTCCGGAAAGGGAACACGCCCATCCGGGACGTGAGTCCCGAGGGGGTGAAAACTGCCAGCATGAGCCGGGCAGTTGTGCTAGCCATCGTTGAGATGGCGGGGTCGATGCGCCTAAGACGCGAGAATTGCCGAGAGAATACCGCAAAGCCGCCAACGGTGGAAGACCATGCTAGCCCGATCGCCCTTGCCTGCGCAGGTGGTTAATGAACGCCCAACGGTAGCGTTCGCGCTCAGCCGGATCCTGCAGATGCGTGAAATCCGGCATCGGCCCGCTGGCGACGGCTGAGCCATCCTCCTCGCGGATTCGGCCGGCGTCGATGGCCTCTTGGCGGTAAAGCTTCGCCATTCCCCAACCGATTTCCGAGAATGCAACATAGTCCCAACGACCAGGGATTATGTCCCTGTTGAACCAGGCCTCCCCGGCGTGCGACACCAGGGCAACCACGTCATAGATGCTGCCCAAAGGGGACGGGTTCGCTCGCACCTCGAACCGCAGTACCTCCGGCTCGGGATGCCAGAACACGCGGTCCAACATACGCCGGAAGGCGAAGGCATCAATCGTGGTCAGGGCCTGATAGCACTCGCCCCCAGGCGAGACCATCTCCCGCTCCGAGGCGGGACGCGGGCCGAGCGAAACCTCTCTCATCGAAGCGGCTTACCGTAAAAGCGACGCGAAATCATACAGCTTTCCAAGGCTGACGCCACCCAATCTCGCGCCAAAATGCTCTCTGGAGAGCTGCGCCCGCCTTGACAACGCTGGCCGGCCTCCCCACCGCTCGCAAAAGCGTGGAGGAAGGGAATTTCTGCGCTAGCTGGTCCCGACACCCATCCAATCCGTCAATGCACGCACCAGTTTCCGCGGCTGCTCTAGCGGCACCAAATGCCCTGCGGCCGCGACGACCCGCAGCTCGGCGCCGGGAACGCCTAGCGCAACCTGGCGCAGAACTTCCTCGGGAAACACCCTATCGTGCGAGCCGCACACTACCAGCGTTGGTTTGCTGCCGTCCAGCAACCGGGAGCGATCTGGCCGGTCGATGACCGCCTGCACATGCGCAAGGTAACGTTCAACGCCATAGGCACGCACCATGACACGGCGCTCCGACATCAGGTCAGCGTCCTGCAGATTACTCGGATGAAAAGCACTGGCCGCCTGTGCTTCGATCATGTCGAAGTAGCGGCCCTCGCGAGCCGTGGCCATGGATATGCGTCGTTTCTCCCGCTGTTCCGGCGAGTCCGAATAAGGTGCCGAGCAAATCAGGGCAATGCCTTCGATGCGCTCGGGCACAGATTCCAGCAACGCCAGTGCCACATAGCCCCCGAACGAAAAGCCGCCCAGCCAGAAGCGCTTGGGCAGCACTGGCAGCAGTGCCTCGGCGATGGCCTCCACAGACGACAACGGCGGGCAGTCCACCCCGATGCCGCGCACCGATGGCGGCAGGGCCGCCAGTGTCCGGGCGAACACCATCCGGGTATTGTTCAGCCCTGGCACCAGAACGAGGTTCTTTTGCATGACGCCGTCTCAGGGCAAGTATGCCGCGCCACGGTTCTCGCCCGCAATGCGGTCAGGCTCCACCCAGCAAGCATGCGTACCCATTGAGATGCGATGCGGCAGGATGATTTGCGCAATCGGACCCGCGGCGATATCGCTGGCGTCGAGGATCAGACATTCCGAGCGATTGGCGGTCATGTCGGTGACGAAGGTCATCAGGTAGCCGTCGTCCTCCTCCTTGGCGCCGATGCGGCGCGCCATCTGCGGCTCACTGCCATAACGGCCCTTGCCATACTCGTAGCGCTGGGTCGCGCCCGTCAACATGTCATAGCGCTTCAGGCCACGGAACAACCATTCGCCTTTTTCGTATAGAACGTTATAGCTGTAGCGGTACGGGCGGCCAACATAGTCGTTGCTACAGATTGGGAACTCCGTGATCTCGTCGTCGATCTGCTCCTCGCGCGTCCGGCCGGTTTTCAGGTTGAATCGCCACCGGTACATCAGCGTCGGGTTGTTATGTTTGTCGAGATGAGCGCGGATCTTGTGGTAGGCGGCCTGCTTGCTGCCGTCATTCTGCCCCACGCTCGGCTTGTGCGGGTCCGGCATGATGCATCCATCCATCACGACCTCGTCGCCGTCCTCGTAACAGTTCGCCAGATGTAGGATGTGACAAGGCGTGCCCTCGAACCAGCGCACCTGCGCATTGTCGCCGTGGCGCGGCACGATGCCGAAGCGAGCCGGAATGTCACGGTGGAACGCCAGCTTGCGCTCGCCGCGCTTCAGCGCTTCGGGATCGAAGAAAAACGGCAGGTCATGCAGAATCGTGTAGTTCCTGGTAATGCCCAGGTCATGCGGCCAGCGCGGCCCAGGCAGTTCGATCGGCACGTAGTGCACCAGGCGGTTGTGGCGATCAATCACACCGTAATGCATATGCGGCCAGCGTTCAGGGTAATTGAAGAACATCATCTCGCCCGTCTCGGCATCGACCTTATAGTGAGACGCCACACCATCCGGCACCTCGCGCGCCCAGTTCACGTCCGGCCCCAGCGTCTCGAGAGACAGCGGATCCAGCCGCCACGGCTCGCTACCCTGCGACATCGAGGCGAGCAGCTTTCCCGCATGGCAGATGACGTCGGTGCCGGCGTTGTCCTTCATGGCACCCATCGAGCCCCAGCCGCGGCGCGAATACAACTGTGGCGACAGCATGCCTGGCCAGAGCGACCGACCAGCGGCTTTTTCGGCAAGAAAACCGGTGGTCTGCACATAGCGGTTGCGGTAAGTGGCGCGACCGTCTTCGAAATGGATGGCGTGCAGCATGCCGTCGCCGTCGAAAGGATGGTAGATGCCGATCGACTCATGCACCTGATTGTGCGTATTGCGCACGTAGATGCCGTGCAGATCCCTGGGGATTTCGCCGATAACCTGCATGGCGCCGGTATCCGCAGTGTATTCGTCCTGGTTGGGCGTAAATGGCCCGTTGAGGAAGGGATGGTCGTTGTCCGCCGAGATCGTGGACGGAACGTGATTGACGATTTCCAGCATGATGGATCCTCACTCTGCTTGCCTGGTGCATCCTTGATGCGCCAACGGCTTCTCTTGGGGTTTCCCTACGGCTCGCGATGATTTCGCAGGTTGTGCGCTCAGTTGTCCAGCTTCACTGCGCCGGACTTCACAAGCTGCGCATAGTGCCTGGTGCGTTCCTCGATTAGTGCCCGGAACTGGGCCCGCGTATTGCCGACCGGGTTGTAGCCCATCTGCGCGAACAGTGTCTTGATGCGCGGCAGTGCCAGCGCCTTGGTGAAGGCAGCATTCAGCTTGTCGAGAATCGCTACCGGCGTGCCTGTGGCCGCGGCGTACCCCACCCAGCCATCGGTGACGAAATCCACGCCGAGCTCACGAAAGGTCGGCACATTGGGGAAGGCCGGCACCCGTTTCCCAGCCGCCACCGCGATGGGCACCGCCTTGCCCCCGTCCACAAATGCCTTGGACGAGTTGGTGACCAGCGCGTAATGGATCTGCCCGTTGGCGATATCCGACATCATCTGAACCTCGCCCTTGTATGGCACATGCGCGGCCCGGATGCCGAGCTTCTGCGCAAGCATCACATTGTTGAAATGGAAGCTGGTGCCCGCACCTGGGGTGGCGTAGTTCAGCTGTCCCGGGTGTTGCTGGGCATAGACAGTGAACTCCTTCAGGTTGTGCACCCCCAGCGAAGGGCTTGTCACGAGCGCCAGGTAGGTGTCGACCGCAATCGTGATTGGCTCGAAGTCCTTCAACGGATCGATCCCGTAGTTCTTGTCCGTCAGGGGCAGCGTGATCATGGTGGCAGGCACGACCAGTCCAATCGTGTAACCATCACGTGGCGCGCGCCTGACCGCATCCAGGCCGATCTTTCCCCCCGCGCCGGCGCGGTTCTCAATCACGACCGGCTGGCCGAGAATCTTGCCGACCTCGTCGCCCAAGGTCCGGGATACCGTGTCGGTCAAACCGCCAGCGGGGTATGGCACGACCAGCGTGATCGGCCGCTCGGGCCAGTCGCCTGCCTGCGCCCCGGCAATGAAACCGAGCGCCAGGCAGGCGCCGATAAGGGCACGCCTTGTCACTGAAGGGATGTTTCTCTGCATCATGCTGTTTCCGAGTAAGGGATTTCGGCTCGCTGGCGAGCCCCAGTCTTGCGATAGTCCGTCAGGCTTATTCGCGGCCAGCATTGTCAACATGGCACCGAATGAAGCCGAGCAGGTGGCGGTTAAAGGCTTCCGGCTGCTCGGCAAACGCGTAGTGCGCAGCGTCTGGAATGCAGACGAACTCCGCCTGTGGGATCAGCTCCTGGATCTCCCGCATGCCGTCAGGCCTGCCGACCTTGTCCTGCTCGCCGGCGATAAGCAGCGTCGGCACAGCAACCTGGCGCAGGGTGTCGATGCCTTCATAGTTGACGATGGCCGCGATCGCGGCGCAGAAGGTATCGGCCGAAGTGCTGGCCGCCACTGAAGTCACAAGATCGACCAGCGGCCCCTGCGAGCCCGCCGCGAACATCGAGCGGATCACCGGCATGGCCGTGTCCACGAAAGATTTCCCCTGCTTGAGCGGCGCGATCCGCTCTTCCAGGAAGGTCCTCCTGTCCTCCTCACTCTTGCGCGAGAATGACGCTACCGTTGCCGACACCACCAAGCCATGCACGCGCTCGGGCAAGAGCGTCGCCACGCGAGGCGCAACGATGCCTCCCATGCTATGGCCCAGCACCACGTTGCGCGCCGTGCCGAGCCGCTCGATCAGCGCGGCCGCGGTGGCCGCCAGCCCTTCGATGCTCAGGTTCTCCGGCAGCGGACTCAGGCCATAACCCGGCGCATCCCAAGCCACCACGCGATAGCCCTCGCGAACCAGCGCCTCGATTTCCGGTCCGAAGTACGTCTTCGAGCCATAGGCGCCGTGCAGCAAGAAGATTGTGGTGTCTGCGTCGCCGGCCACCTGATAATCGGGAAAACGATAGCTCTTCATGTTTGATGTTCCATTCGAGTTGATCTGCGCTTGCCCTGCCGGGCTCAGAACTTGGTGCGGATGCCAATTGCAACGGCGGTCTGGCTGTTCTTGCCGGGCGCCAGCGTGTAGCCACCGAAGCCAAAGTTCATGGCGGCGTTCTTCGCATAGGCGGCCACCGCGTAAAGGTTGGTCCGCTTGGACAAGCTGTAGTCAAGCAGCGCGCTAGCTTGCCAGGGATTCACGGGATTCATGCAGCTTGTGCCGCACGACTTCTTGACGTCGTCGTAGTAGAAGGCACCCGTGAACACCAGGGCCTGCGTGAGCTCGTAGCGCACGCCCGTCCACCAGAAGTTATCGCGCGTGATCGGCCTGCCGGCTTCGTCTTCCTTGCGGCCCCAACGATAGGCTGCGAACAAGGTGGCCGGTCCGGCCACGTAGTTAGTGGCGATGCCCGCGTACTGCGTTCGGCCGGAACCGGTGCCGGTGCCGGCCTGTGGATTCAACTGGTCATAGGCCGCCGAAATGCTGAAGTCGCCCGGAGCATAGGTGGCTCCCAGGCCCCAACCGGATCCAGAGGAAAATGCACCCGGCCGCTCGCCAAAGCTGTAGTGCGCGCCGAGCCCCATTGCGCCAAACTTCCCGACATACTTCACCGCGTTGTCATTGCGCGCAGTGACCACCGTCGAGATCGGCTCATACTGCGGCGCATAGGCCTGCGGCACGTAGTTCCCCATGATCGAGAACATCGTCGTATATTGGCGACCGAAGGTCAGCGTGCCATACTGGTTCGACAAGCCAACGAACGCCTGCCGGTCGAACAGCCGGCTGCTATCGGACTGCGTGCCTGTATCCACGTTGAAGCCGTTCTCAAGGGCGAAGACCGCCTTCATCCCGCCACCCAACTCCTCCGCGCCCCGAATCCCCCAGCGCGAAGTCGACATGCCACCGGAGCGCAAGCTCAGCCGGGAGGCACTGTCTTTCCCGGTAGCACCTGGCAAATTGTTCACGTATTCAACGTTGGCGTCGACCACGCCATAGAGTATGACGCTGGATTGCGCCTGTGCCGCGAGGCTGAACATACCCAATCCTGCGCAAGCCAATACATGCTTCATTCGATGTCTCCCCTTCAGTCCGGTTGATGGGCCAGCCATCGCGACAGGTGGATGTCGGTGTGGCTGCTCTCTTGTCTGGACCGTATTCTTCCGAGAGACCCGGATGGCGTATAGGAGAAACTAGTGGGAAAACCGCACTGCGGAAATGACGACGCTATCTATTTGATTTTAGATGCTTTTCAAACCAGACATAACGCAGGATGCGCAGGCACGGGACCAGCGGCGGGCGAGTGGAGACGGTAGCGCCCATGCCTCCTGGGCAGCCAAAATCACTCGAAGAGGTGCGTGCTCGGCTCAGGGGCGATACACGCTATGCGGCACCACCTGCAGTGGTGGCGAGCGGTCGACCTCCGCGCGGATGGCGTTCACCATCTCCACGAGCCGGGGGCCTAGTTCCTTCACCAACCGCTCCCGTGGCGCAGCTTGCGGATTTGCAACGCAGGTAAACACATAGATGCCGCCCCCCATTGGCATAACCAGTGGCACACCAACGGCGTTGACCGGCCGCGACCATGAACGCAGGGAGATCACAAAGCCGTGCTTGCGGTAATCCGAGTGGGCCCGCTCCACCGACTTTCGGATCTGCTCCCATTCGGCGCCATGCCGCTCCTGCATCTGCTCGAGCAGGTGCGCACGCTCGGCAAGCGGGGCCGCCACCAGGTATGCCGTGCCCATCGCCGTCGACGCCATCGGCAGCACTGTGCCGACGTCAACGTGCACCACCTTTACGGTTTGATCGCAGCGCGCCACCTCCAGGAACATCACCCCGAGGCGGTCGCGTGTGCCCATCGCCACTGAGACCTTGCGCTCGCGCGACAGCGCCTCCATGAACCCCCTGGCGATCTTCTGGACACCGAGACTGCGCTGGATTGAGGCACTGAGCCCCAGGACCCCGGCACCGACGAAGTACTTCCGGCTCTGCTCGTCACGCCGAAGGTATCCCAGCGAAGCCAGGGTAAAGGTCAACCTGGATACCGTGGCGCCAGGCAAACCGGTTATCGAGGAAATATCCTGGTTCCCAAGCAGACCACCGCCATCGAATGCGCCAAGAATTTCCAGTCCACGAGCCAGGGCTGTGACAAAACGGCGGTCATCTTCTAGTGCGGAAGTGTCTTGCGGATGTTTGGTTGTCATAGCGTCCATAAATCGACTTCCCACGCATACGCAGGATCTCGTAAGGTAGCAGAGCAGGATATTCAACAATCGCCAACGGAGCCCGTCCGGGAACGATCTGTCGTTTTTGGCCCGCAGTGCTTGACGGCGCTGTCGCCGGCCCGCACGACAATCGTCGCTGGGTCGAGTCCTGCTCGCCGGCGCTCGACGAGCGCCGGGACCACCTTTGGAAAGCCCCGCAAAAAATTAAGCCCAGGACAAACATCCTGCCGGGCTACAAAGGCTCAAGGAACGCAGCAACTACGGTGGCGTGGTCGGCGTAGAACTGACACAGCGCATTCGAAACAGCAGCTTGACCTTGCGAAACTGCGGCTTAAGGATACCACTAGGCCTGCCTCGGACAGCGTCCTCCGCTCGGCATGACGACGTGAACCATCGACAGGCCGCTCGGGCACCCGTCGGGAAGTCGTTCGGCAAAGGCGCTATACAGGGATTCCCTCCGTGCTGATGAGCTTCAGCCGCTGCGCCTTGCCGACGGTCCCTTGGGCCGCGCGTCGACAATGCGGAAAGACCTGGGTGTCTTGTACGCGCCGAGCTCATTCCAGCAAAACGATCTCAATTCGTTCTGCATGCATCGCTCTCCGGGTTTAGACACAATGCACGCCATAAATTCCCGACCATATTGCTCGTCCGGAGCGCCCGCCACCGCAGCCCCCAGCACAGCCGAGTGCTTTAGCAATGCCTCGTCTATCTCGCGAGGCGCAGGTTTTCCCCTCCCTTGATGATGAGCTCCTTGATCCGGCCTGTGACGAAGGCAAAGCCATCCGGCCCCAGGTATCCAAGATCTCCGGTACAGAGCCAGCCCTCGCGCCTACGAGCTTTTTGGCATCCAGCGATGGGCCACGGCCGCTCTTGAACTCATGCATCTTCAGGGCAGCCGGATGATTGAATCGCTGGAAAAATTCGCCGCGGCGCCAACGCGTGTCGACGGCTGGACCGACCTTGGCTTACGCAGCCGCAATCGCGCTGCGACTTGAGCCCGACGCTCTGGAGAACCGCAAGGCGCGGTATGGCGAGCAAAGCCTGAAGGCGCTTATCCTCAAATCCGGATTGTTCGAGGTCGCAAAGAGGTGCTTCCGCAAGGCACGCGGACACTGATTCGCTCACGCTCTGGCATGTTGGACAAGGTGCGGCCCAGGACGCCCAGCTCGTCTCCGGCTTTCAGCGCAATGCCGCCCAGGAGGTTCTGGCGACGTCTTACAGCTACCTAATGTCTGCGGCCATTCCTTGAAGCGGCATAATCCCGGGTTTCCACCCGGATGTTCGCCATGGATGGACTCATCCCCTGCGCCCACTGTGAAGGTGAGGCGCTTTTTCTTGCCGGCCGCCTGGAAGCCGTCGTCACCTGCGCCGAGTGCGGAATCTCGACGCCCCCCTGCGCGATGGATGAGGGCCGGGACGCCGCCTTTGCCCGCCTGCAGGCCATTTGGAACACACGGGCGGACCATCGCCCCACCGACAAGCACAAGATTGCGGCGCTGGCGCGACAGGAGCTGACCACTTCCGACCTCCCCTATTTCCTGAACCTGCTTGCCGCAAACAATGGGGACTGGGACACACAGGGGCCAATCTTCGCTGCCATGGCCGCACGCCTGGCACAGCCGGATACCCGGCTGCAGACACTCTTGCCTGTCGCGCCCGTGCTGGAAGATGCAGGACGGTACCGAAAGCTCGTTCGCCGTGCCAGGCTGATCCGCATCGATGGCAAGCCCTGGATCCGGATCGATCCATTCGAAGCGACGGTTGCGGAACTCATGGATGAAGACCGGGAGGGGTTCGGGCTGATTGAGGACCTGGTTGCAAACGCAGTCGATCAGCTGCCGGCGGCCGCACCTTGACAACGGCGGGCGCACGGCAAGATAGAAGCACGACCACTCCCAAGAGACACCATGCTTCGCCACTTCCTGTTCGCCGGCCTGATCTCCACCGCTGCGGGCTTCGCATACGCCGACGGCTCCGCCGCATGCGGAAAGCTCTTCCTCAATTCCACTCCGCCCAACCTGGTCACTGCACAGGGACGCACACAGCAGCTCTGCCTCAATAGCTATGCCGTGCTGTCGAACACGACGCTTCGCGCGCCGCATTGGTCTGCTGAACGACTCACGGGGGATGCTGTGATGTCGGCACGCCAGCTGGCCCGCGACAGCGACTTCTACGAAGAACCACGTCTCCCCCCGTCCGGCCGCGCCGCATTGGCCGACTTCGCACGCTCCGGCTACGATCGGGGCCACCTCGCGCCCTCGGGAGACTTCGCCGACAAGGCCGGGCAGGCCGAGAGCTTCAGCCTTGCCAATGTGGTGCCGCAAGACCCGGCAAGTAACCGTCGCCTGTGGAGCCACATCGAGACCGCCACCAGGCGCCTGGCCCGCCAGCATGGCGTGGTCTACGTCGTGACCGGCGCTGTCTACGGCCCGGCGCCGCTGCGCCTGCGAGACCGCGTGGCAGTGCCCCGCTATCTTTGGAAGGCGATCGCTATCCCGAATGCCGGCGCTGCAGCCTATATTGCGCGCAATGATGGCAAGCTGCTTTACTCAGTCGTCAGCATCGAAGAACTCGCCCGATTCGCCGGCGTCGATCCGTTCCCGGCGCTCTCCCGTTCTGCGCGGCAGACCGCCATCGACCTGCCGCCACCGACCCCGCACCCGGGCGAGAAGACTGGTCGCCTCGCACCCCTTGGCGCGCTCACAAAGGCTGAGTCCGCCGGCGAGGCCGAGGCTACGCGCTTTCAAGACTCGCCCGCCACGCGATTCGTCATGGCTGTGGCCGCCCTCCATTTCTAATCCGACTACCCATGCACTCGATCCTATCCATCTCCCGCCTGCTCCACCGCTACCGTGGGCGCATCATCGACGCAGCGGCCTTGGTCTTACTGTTCGTCTACCTCTCCTGGTGCTTCGGCAAGTAGCGCCTGCGCGCCTTCGGTCCCCAAGACCCGATACAGCTTTGCACGCGAGATCCCGAGCGCCTTCGCGGCGCTCGCTTTGTTTCCGGCCGCCGCCAGCACCGCCTCCCGCACCTGCTCTAAGGTGACTGCGGGCTTTCCCAGCCTCGACATCGTGTGGAAGCTCGATAGGTAGGCGTTCGCCTTACTGGCCCGGCTATGTCCAGCCGCGCTCACCACCCGCTCCATCGCGTCCCGGTGCGCGGCCGGGTCTAGGACCTTCCCGCCTCCCTTGACCGCAGCCTGCTGCCCAGCGATGCGCTCGTACATCTCTTGAAGATATTGGTGCCGCAGACCATGCGCCGTCACGCCCTCGCCTTTCTTCGTCACCCCGTGCTTCTCCAGCACCGCGTAGAACCGTCGGCGCCACTGCTTCTGGTTGTACTGCGCCGGGATCATCGATTCGCGGCCCGGGTTCACCTGGGCTGCAACCTGCGCCGCCTCGACTAGAAGGTCATACTGCCAATCGAACTCGATCGGGACATGCCGGGCCCGGCCGCCCTTCGTCCCCTCCCGCACGAACAGCTGCCCGCTAGGCAGCAAGTCCATCCGCGGGCGCAGCCGCCAGCTTTCCTGCGCGCGCAGCCCGAACCCCGCCTCGATACGGAGCTGAAGGCCGACATAGCGATCCGTCTGGGTGATCTTCTCGATCAGCTCCGTCGCCCGTACCGCGTTGCCCGTCCAAGACCGGTCTGACTGCGCCACATAGCTGCGCTGATAGCCCTCCGGCCGTTCCACATAGTCATCCAGCTTCCCGACCAATCCGGCCTTTCCCATCCACGCACACAGCGCGCGCAGGTGGGATAGCCGTAGCTCGACCGAGCCGACCGCCATCCCGCGCTCCAGCACCCACCGGCGCACCAGCCATCGGATGTGCTTCTGCCGCAGGCTGTAGGGAGAGGTCAACCCGAAGCCGCCATCGTGCAGCTCAACGGCCATGCTCAGCAGAATCTGCGCCCGTTGGCGCTGGGTGGTCTGCGACAGCCCGCGCCCGCTGACCCGGGTCTCACTGTGGGCGCGATGCAGGTTCTCGCCCGCCAGTACTGCGAACTCGGATTTGAACCGCTCGGGAAGAGAATAAGCCGCCAGTAGCGGCCGAAGCTGAATTGTACGAACCATGCCCTCTTTGCTCTGTTTGCCCGCGATAGACGAGCAACGCCAACTCGCACCGTTGCGAGCCATCTTGGTGCGGCGCCCCGAACGCCACATCCAACCTTCCTCGCGGCGCACCACCACCGCGTTTGCTGAGTCCCCCCTCAACCTGGTCCCACTTCCCATCCTTTAGCGATAGCAACCGATCAGCCAGATGCATGGAAGCAATGCCATCCGACTGTCCACAGTGCGCTCAGGCTAGTTGCCTGGCGCCCGCGGCCGACCTCCCCCGTCGCATCGTTCGATGCCGGTTGGCGACGACCAGGGTTCATGCCCTGCCCGACGCCACCCTTAAACGGATGGGGGCCGATTCCTGTTGCGCATTTCTGGTGCCGGCTGCGCCTACCGGGTCGTCATCTTCAGGAGCACGTAGGACAGACCGTCATGGCCTGCACGTATTACTCCCCACCCCAAAGCCAGATCATCTCCACCGCAGTGTGTCGAGCTTCGTGATCCGTGCCCAGCCATCCGGCTGAAAGGGTGCGTGTCATGTAGGAAAAGTCCCGAACACTGTCCGGTGTCCGGCTTCGGACTCGTCCTTACTCTGGTCTACTTTCACAAGTAGCCCGCTGATCGGCTTGTTATCGCGGTGTCCGGTGTCCTCACTGTCCAACACTGGCCACTTGATTTGATTGAAAAAAATGCCGGTGCATTGTCCGGCCTGAACATAGAAGCGATCCGCACGTGTTCGCGCAGGTGCTGAGGGGTGCCGCGCAAGTGGCGGCGAGGTCGATGCGTCGGGGACGCTGGGTGTGGGACAGAGAATAAGGGATGGCGCTGGACATCGCAACCGGGAAAGCGCGCGCCATTTCGAAGATCTCGCGCCCTTGACAACGCTTCAGGGCAGGTAGATTCAAAGGGTCGGCAGCAAGGGCACTATCGGGGCAGATTAGGGGCAGTTTGCGGGACCATCATGGCCCGCATACGGCACCGACTCAGTCCATACCGCTCAAGGGCACATTGGGGGCACTTTACGGACCCGATACGCCACCCGAAACGCCCAGCGCCCTATGCGCACGCGGACCCTTCCGGCCGACGACTCTCATCACACAATTGGAGCGCAAAAATGAAACTCGGTACGGTCGCGGTCGACGTTGGCTATGGAAACACGAAATTCGCTTACGGCATGGGCGCCGAGACGGTCCACCGTATGTTCCCCTCCCTCGCGCCGCCGGCATCGGCGAACACGCTGACTGCGAACGGCGGCGGCTTCTTCAAGGCCCGCGACATCGTCAACGTCATGGTCGAGGGCAGCCATTATGAGGTCGGCCCTGACGTCTCAATCAGCACGGCCTATGGCAACACCGGCCGCACGCTGTCCGAGGACTTCGTGACCACGCCCGAATACGCTGCGCTGCTGGGCGGCGCGCTCCACTACACTGGCGCAACCGAGATCACGCAGCTGATGCTGGGCTTGCCGGTTCACACCGTCCAGAAATATGCCGCCTACCTCAAGGAGCGCTTCTGCGGCCGACACGACTTCGGCCAGGGGCAGGTCGTCGTACATAACGTGGTGGGACTGCCCCAGCCGCTGGGCTCCCTTGTCACGTTCATGCGCCAAAGCGGTAGCGCCTACGACAGCGAGAACTCTCACCTGGTGATCGATGTGGGTTACTTCACCACCGATTGGGTTGTGGCCCGTGGCTTCACGATGGACGACCGCCGCAGTGGAGGCGTGCCTGGCGGTGCAGCCCGTATCTACCAGCAGATCGCAGCCATGATCTCCGAGCAGGAAGGCGAAACCGTCACGAGCATCGAGCGTATCGACAAGGCACTGCGCGAGAGCAAGCCGTTTCTCTTCTACGACAAGGAGATTGCGCTCCAGCCGCTGCTGGAACAAGGACGCGCTGTGTGCCAGACCGCGGTGAAGGAAATGCAGACCCGTGTTGGTCGGACCGAGGACATTCGCTCGATCGTGCTCACCGGTGGTGGTGGCTCCCTTTACTTTCCGGCGATCCGGGCTGCGTTCCCACGCACCCGTATCGAAGTGCTCAAGTCTCCGTGCTTCGGCAACGTCAACGGCTTCTACGAAATCGGGGCATCGCGTCAAGCACGCGCTGCAGCTTGAATGGGACGGTCGCGATGGACAAGCTAACGATCAAGTTGACGTTCACGGAGTTCGACAATCCGGAACTGATCGACCATCTCACCGCGATCGAGAGCGCTCGCCATCGCGCCCGCGCGCTCCGGCGTCTGGCGGAGATTGGACTGGCGGCCCAACGCATGGGCCTGCGATTGCCACCCTCCGGATTGCTTGAGGCTTCGGCGTCGAGCGTTCGCCCCACCCATGCCCAGGCCACGCGAGCGCCTACCACTCCCAAGCCCGTGCGGGAGAGCTTCGAGCACGTCGCCATCCCCTCCACGCCGCCCCTCGCGCCCTTGCCAGCACCAACGCCGGCACCGGCACCGGAACCAGCGCCGCCCAGCATATCGGCGGTCGTTGCCGCAGATCACAATGGGCCGACCGTCAGCCTACCTGCCGGAACGGAGCAAGCAGGTGCCGAGGCCGGACTACCCGCGACCGCGCTCCTCGATCTCAACAACGCGATGAGTCGGTTCTTCTAGCCGGCTTGCGCCTTGACACGGTTCGGCGAACGATAGACTGAGTCCAATACCGCTAACTTTTCGGAGGCCCAATGTTCGACTACCTCGCATCGCTCGACTACAACAAGATGGGACGCCTCTGGGCTGCGGCCGGCGCGGCGTGGGCACTCTACGAATGCGCCCTCATGCTGGGAAAGGCGTGGCTCGCCCGCACGCGCGGATAATTCTCCCAATCCTAGAAACGACAAAAGCCCGGCATCTCTGCCGGGCTTTGTCGTCATGGTCGTCGTGTCTAGTGCACCGCTGTAGGCCGCACACAGAAGGCAAATGCAGCGTCGAAGCTATCCTCCGTGCGCTGGAACTGTTCCGCACGGTTGGGTCCGCGGCGGTAGACATGGAAGCTCTGCGCCTCCGACTGGCTGGCGGCCTGTACGTCGCCGTCTGCCGTGGTGCGCATAGCACGAATGGCCAGGTGGCCAACAAAAACAGTGAAACCCTTCTGCATATCGATCTCTCTCAGAGAGCTGCCCGCAGACGGATTCGCCCTGTGGGCGAACCCACAGGGCAGAGTTGAAGAAAGCGCACCTACGTGCGCGGCTTGAAAAACTACGAGATGACCGGCCTCGGCGCGCGTGCAGCGATCCCCCGCAGGCTATAGGCCGTAGCCCATTGGTCGCAAAAATCAGTCCCTCGGATCAGTGGCCTATGCAGCACCACGGTGAAACCCTCGGCGCGGAGCCGGCTTTGCAACCTCAACGCATCGGCCATGCCAGGAGACTTCCTAGTCTTTGGGTCGATCTGATCGAAGTCCGCAAAGATGTGAACCGTGTGGATACCAAGCCCTGGTGGAACGACGAACTGGCTCAGCAACACACGATTTAGGCAAGACCAGACCGGCACCCCATGCAACATGTAGGCGCCGTAGGCCGTTTCCAGCCCCTCAGCGACGCCGATCACACCATCGACCGGCGCCATCAACCGCACCGCCCCGCCCGCTAGGGGGAGCGCGCTAACCTCGTTGCGCTTGCTATTCAGGATCTCGCCGGCAGGGCAAACGATTGTGGCTTTGCTTGGCTTCTCGGCATCCAGATAGGTCCGATGCAAGGTAGCCATGCGGCTATCCGGTAAGGTGAACCGACACACAAGCGCCCAATAGGTATCGAGCACCTTCCCGCCGTGCCAGTACTCCAACTGCGCAAGACGAATTGCCGTAGACGGTGCCGCATCCAACCCTCGGACACGTTGGCTCAAGTAGGACATGGCACGATCGCCTGGGCGCAAGGGCCGCGCGCCTCCCCAGATCCGATCTAGACGAGCTGCGGCCTTCGCGGGGTCCAGCCGACGACGAGGTGCAACAGCGGGCCGTGCGCAATCGCGTTGCGCCACCGGTGCAGGCATGCGCTCCCCCTCGATCTCAAGGGCCAACTGGATGAAAGACATGCCAGTGAAACGGCAAATGAGCTGAAGCCCATCTCCCGCCATCGGGCTGCCATCCTTGCACTTGCGGCAGACCCAATCACCACGGCCCGACTTGTTGTCGTACGTGAAGCGATCGGTGCCACCACAGATAGGGCAAGGACCAGGATTGCCGGTCAAGCAGCTGACTGGCAGCTGGTACTGCAACAACAAGGCCTCCCACTGCGCGGGAGTCCAATTCGCGATGATGTCTCGCAATTTCATTGTGATTTCTCCAGATGGGAGGATGGGTCGATGCCTGAGACAGGCGGAGGAACGCTTGCTCAAGACACGGCCCGGGTGACCAGGTCGTGTCTTCAGCATGACGAGCTACCACTGGGAACAGACAGACGAGAGCACGCTTCTGCGTGCCGTAGAGACGCGCCACGAATGCCGGCGTATGCCGGTATTCGTGGGCTAAAAAGTCAAATCAGTTTACTTATTGTGCCTTATAAAGCACTTTTAGAACGGTATGTCGTCGTCCATGTCCTCAAAACCATTGGACGGAGCAGGAGCAGATTGCTGTCGGCGAGCACCGCTGGCTTGTTGCCCTCGACCGCCTGCGCCGGCGTTAGCACCGCCTGCAGGGGTCGCACCATTGCGCGCACCGTAACCGCTATTCCGGCTCTCACCGCCACCATACGAGTCGTCTGCGCCGCCGCTATTGCTCTGGCGCGACCCCAGCATCTGCATCTGTTCAGCCACGATCTCCGTGCTGTACTTCTCCGCGCCCGCCTGGTCGGTCCACTTGCGCGTGCGGATGCGGCCCTCGATATAGACCTGGGAGCCCTTCTTCAGGTACTCCCCTGCGATCTCGGCCAACTTGCCGAAGAATGCGATGCGATGCCACTCGGTCGATTCCTTCATCTCACCGCTGGTCTTGTCCTTGTAGCGATCGGTCGTGGCCAGGCGAATGTTGGTCACGGCGTCACCACTGGGCAGATAGCGGGTCTCAGGATCCGCTCCAAGGTTGCCGATGAGAATGACTTTGTTGATAGAGGCCATTGGCCCTCCTTTGAAGTGTTAATGAATGCGGGACACAGACCAGAGCCATTTGTCCCAAAAGAGCTGATTGCCCATGGCGTCGAGCTTCGGGTCACCGCTGGCGCGGAACGCCTGCACTTTGACCTTTCGCAATCGCTTGATGCGAACGGAGTCACCCACCTTGCAGCCGGCTTCCGCCAGCGCGTCTTTGAGCCCTTCACCGTGAAGACTGCGCTCCCCTGAAGGGGTCTCCAGCCACACCGTGAACGATTCGTAGAATCGACCAGGTTTCTTGCGATCCGGATAGGTGGCCAAGCCCCAACTTTTGAGCGTTCCCCCCGCCTCGGCGTGCCTTGCATCGCCTGGGCCAGACTCGGCACTCGCTGTCGGTGTCGCCGGCCGCGTAGGCGTCGACTCCGTCCTCGCCGCAGGGCTTCCCTCCTGGCCTGCACCCGAGGAAGCATGCGGTGAAGCAACCTCCGGCACCTTGCCTGCCCTCACAGCAAGCTCAACGGCTTCGCCAAGCGAGAGGCCCTGGCTCACCGATACCAGCTTCCAGTAGGGAACTACCGATGGCAGCAGCTTCTGACCGAAGTCAGTAGTGCCGACCACGCGCTCGAAGGTCGCAACAAAATGCGCGACGCCAGAGGCTTCCTTGCGGAACAGGTGGGGAACGCCACCGATTGCCAACTGTGCCTCGTTCGACGCACCAATGCCGACACGAACATCCTTGGTAGCAGGGGGTGGCGAAGTGCCCATCAAGGCGTCCAACATCGTTCTGAGGAATCGCATATTCGTCACCTCATACCAGCGTGCCTCGCGACAGCAGCCGAACCTCGTCGAGGTCCCGCGCCAGTCGGGGATTGTTGAGGATCACGTCCTGCATCGTCTCGGGGTCTATTGCGTTGACGGCGCAGACATAGCGGTATGGCAGTGCGCCGTCCCACATCTCGAAGATCCACCCAAGCGTCATGGCGTAATCCTCATGGTCGACGGCACGGTTGGTCATGCGAGCACGGAGCATCTCTGCGCAGTCGAGCAGGGACTCCGGCATGTTGTCGCCGCGGCGACTGTCACACGCGAGGCCGATCAGCGCGTCGACCATCTTCTCGCGCACGTCTTCATTCCAGGTGTGAGGGTCAGGAAGGGGGTCGGGGTTCTTGGCGGGGGCAACGACAGCTGACTCGCCACCAAAGATATCGAGTTGCCAGCCGATGAGATTGGCTTCCATTTTGGGTTCTCCATGCGAGCACCCGATGGACCACCTGTCGGCGGGTAGCGGGTACCCGGAACAGGTGAGGGGCCCGCCCTCTTGACGAGGGCAGGTATGGCTTAGGAACGACTGCTCGTTCCCGAGCGCGGGAAGGGTGTGATCACAGCAGACTTCGCATACTGCGGCGTGATCCCGCGATCTTCGTCAACAGGCGGGCTTGCCTGCGACGATTTATGGCGCGGTACGACAACGTCAGGAGCGGCAGGGGTCGCTTTGCTCGCCGTGCCGGCTACCGAGTGATAGACCATCGACACGACAACGATCACCACGAAGAACGCGACAAGCGCGCTATGCGATGCCAGGTAAAGAACCAGGACGTAGATGAACAAACAGATTGGCGACTTGATGGCGCGAACGAAGAAGGATTCCACGGTTTTATCTCCAGAAAACAGATTGCAGTGGATGTCCTGGCGACGGCCAGGAAAAGTTCGATGCTCAGAAGAGCAAGGAATCCTTCAAACGACAAAGCGCTTGCGTCATGCCTAGGCATCACGCAAGCACGCTGAGGCGTGGCGGGGATATCGAAAACCGGTGATGCCGGCATCCAGAGGGCAAGGGCGTGGAACCCTTGCGAAGTCGATGCGTCTAGGACGCTGATGTCCCTTCACTTTACATCGTGTGGGGTCCGACTATTCCGCAGAAAGCTCTCAAATTTGTGCGGTCTTTTCGGGGAATAGTGTCAATCATGATTAACGCATAACGGGCACCTCTTCTTTTACGACAGATATAAATCCTACTTGAGTCGGCCCCCAACCGTAGGGGTAAACCCCTAAACATTAGAGTCATTCATGCCGATAGCTGCTAGTTCTTGGGCGTCTTTTCGGGCCTAGCCGAAAAAGCGATGCAAAAGATCGGAGCTTTCACCGCGCACAACCGCGCCCTGCTTTCGTACTCTTTCACTCGCGAGACGCCGCCCTTGACAAAAAAAAGTTCAGGCTAGGCTAAGGACTACGCGCACCTTTGCGCAAATAACGACAATCGGAAGAAACAACGCGGATGACCAAACCTAACCGTCAGGAGATTGCCAGGCACCAGCCTCAGTTGCCCCCGGCCTTCGAGTTCCCTATCTCCAATGAGATCGATCGAGTGGCGCACGAGCTTCGAGACACGTTGCGAGGCGAGATTAGCGATGAAACGATTGAGGCGATTGTCCAGGCCACGCGCGTAGTACGCGGGTCGATACAGCGCATCAAAACGGAGCACGTCACTATCGGCGGTCAGCTCTCGCTAATTGACAATGCCTTGACCGATGACCTGATCATGGCCCTCGGTGATAATCGCGGCGCTCGCAATAAGGCCCTTTCACTGTTTTACGTGATCGCCGAGAGAGCTTTCGACCTCAAGAAGGCCAGCGCCCGCATCTACATGTCGTCGTACCGGAAGTTTCTGAACAACAACGGCGCTCTTTCGACATTCAACCAGGGAGAGATGGCGATTCTTATTCGGTCCGACATCACGACCGAAGAGATCGATCTTCTCGCAGAAGAGAAAGCGAACAACCCGAAAATGAAGCGATCCGAAATTCGCCCATTTATCGAACGGCTTCGTGCGAAAGATATTGAGATTCAAGAAGTTCAAAACAAGCTCGAACTGGCCGCCAACGAGCTAGCCGACAGCGCATCGGAGCACTCGGAGAAAGACTTCGAGATTCGCCGGTTACGCGAGCAGATCACGCAGTTAAAAGGTGAACGGCAGGAAGCCGAAGCCGCCCTTTCCTCCAGCAAGAACGATCTTTCGCGCGCCAATTCCGCCTTCAGCCGGCTACAGATGGCGATCGATGAGACCGAGAAGGAAAATCAGCGCCTGAAGGAAGCGGTCGCAGTCTCCAACGCCAAGGGTAAGCAAGGTACTCAGCCCAATACGGTCGAGATTATTCCGCCTGGCTATGCGAGCCTGGAAGACGCGCTCACAGCGATGAATGAGCGCATGTCGGTGGCGAAGCGAGAAATGGATAAACTCCTCGCAGAACGCGCCCGACTGGAATTGGAGGTACGCGACGCAGAAACCAGACTCGCGTCGAGTCGCGACGTACATAACGAGTTGACCCAACTCCTAACAGATTTTGAGCGGCTCATTTCTTCGTTCTCTGCACTGCAGCTTACCGTTCAGCTTGAAAACAAGAAGGACATGTATCAGTCAACATTTGAAGTGCTCGCGGGTTTCGCCAACCGCTTGAGCAACGACTTGCAGGCCTACATCTCTAAATAAATAATAGGGTCGAGAAAATATAATGATTATTAGCCAGAGTAGCAACACATTCAACGGACTGAAACTCTCCCGCATGACACAGGATCGCATTCGATCCGCGAACTACTATTTGACGGACTTCTTGACGGAAGCCCTCGGTTCGCATCGGGACTTTGAGCTGACGCTGCGTGTCAGCAAGAAGAACCTAGACTCGATTCGCACCAATGAGGCTGCCTACCGGGACCTGATGGGGACACCCTTCCTCGTGGTGACACCCACGCTCACGGAGGTCAACGACTGGAAAAGCCTGACCGACCATACCACCAGCACACTGGCCATCGACAAGCTGCGCAAGGACACCCCCAGGCTCAACGGCCAGGATCAGATCCGGTTGTTCTACAACAACCGGCAATACCTGTGGATGCTGGTCGAGCTGCTTCATACCAGCGTCCTTGCCGCGCCCCTGCTCGGCATCAGCCAGGAACTGGCCGACCACCTGCGCAAGGTCCCCCAGCACGTGCTGGATCTCGGAATCGCCCAGGTCGAGTTTCCGATCTTCCGGTGGCGGATCTACAGCAAGCTCTTCTGGACTGAGTATCAATCGGACCGTATCAGCCCAGAGGCGCTGGCGCATTACTTCTTGGCGTCGACGCCCATTCGGGCCGATCGCCTGGAGCACAAGCACTCATGGTCCAACCTGCGACTGCACCGATACCAATCGAAGTTCTACAGCGAGATGCTGATTCGGCAGCACTGCCGCGCTTCCACTGTCGGCTCACTGCTCGCCATCAGCTTGACGACCAGCCGCCGCCTTTACATGGACATCCACGGCGTCTCATCACCTAGCGGCAAGGTACCCAGCTCCCTGAATTGGTACTTCGAGGCCCCAACCTATCGTCAGCAAGCAACGATGATGGTCTCGCTGTATCGGATGGCCTTGGCCACTGGCTCCAACGTCCCAGCCGCATTCATTGCAGCCTTCGACATCATGCAGAGCCTCTTCGGATCTGATCTCAAGCTGACTGCGGATCGCGCCTGCCACATCTGCCGAGCGATGGCGTCCAGCGCGGAAGTCGAACTGGCGCCTTGCCGGATTTGCAGCACGCCATATCTGATCGCAAACACTGGCCCTCGGATCGAGCTGTCTCACAACTTCGCGTGCCCGAGCTGCTCGGCCTCCCTCAGCCATCAGACCGTCGCGAAACGCAAGCGGCGCGATAAGTAGCGGGTCAGACCGAAATCTGTACTTTCCATTAGAATCGGCGCTTTTGCCATAATCGTCAAGACATTCGATGAGCACGACATCCACCATTTATGTTGGCGCGGCACAGGACTGGAACTTGGTTTTGTACGTTTCCGCCGTGCTCACGGCGCTTCTGGCTCGCAAATGGAAGCGGAACATCCTGCTCTGGGCCGCGATCGGATTCCTCGTGCCGTATCTCTCGATAGTGATACTCCGCGTGGTGGTGGCCCGAGCGACGCCGACACTCAAGAAGTATCTCGACGCAAATCCAGCTTGCTCCACTGGCCATGGCGTGGCGTGCAATAAGTGCGGTTCCCGAAGTATTCGGCTTTGGATCCGCGAAGGCGTCTTGTCCAACGAGAAACAGCATCTCTGCAACCATTGCGGCACGCATCTCTATAGCACCTGAACCACCGCTCCTGGAAAGTGATGGCGCCCCCCACGAAGTGGGGGTGAAGGATGGCCGTCGCATTGCCGTTTGTACAGGATTAGGGGTTTTGTATCGGCGCCATTTGCTGATTGCCGCGCCAACTTGACAATGCTGTGAACCACGTAGGATGGACTTATGCGATCCGAGGGCGGGCCGCAATGTTCAACGTTTAGAAGGGAAGAAAAATGCAAAATAAGATCAAACTGTCTCTCTCCGCGATCTCGGTCGCTTCGCTCCTCGCACTGGCTGCCTGCGGTGGCGGTGGCGACGGCGGTGGTTCGTCGACCCCGGCCGCAGTCACGCCGGCACCGCCGCCCCCGACCATCGTGGTGCAAGGCTCCGCGCCGGCTGTCACCGCGGACCCGATGGCCGTTATCTTCGTGCCTCAGACCGAGACTTCCACCAAGTCGGTGCTTCAGTCCATCGCCTCCAACGCATTCCCGGGCTCGCTGCAGAAGGCAACGGCCGAAGGCGCCTACAAGCAGATCGGGATCGATGCCAACAGCCTGATCTCGCTGACGACCGGCAAGATTGTCGACGTGGCCGGCAATGGCGATTTCTCTATCGGTCGCTGGACAGACGGTTCGAGCAGCATCGGGAACTTTAGCGTGAACCAGGGCGCGCACTATGTAGTGGGCAAGCCCCTCAAGCTGGTTCCAGATCTAAATCCGCTAGTCCCCGACACCAAGGCCACTTGCTCTCTGATTGCGAGTACCAAACCGACTGCTGTTAGCGGCAATTTCGCACCAGGCAAGATCAATTCAGCAACCGCCGTCGTCAGTCTGAAGTTTGCTTCGCTAGACTCACTCTCTATCGATCTGGCAATCGGATCAGACGCCCACGCAACCGCAAACGCGACCGCTACTGCGCTAGAAGGGGTTCTGCAATCTCAAGGTTTCATGCGTCACGTCGAGACCCTTGGCACGATCTCTGCCAAGCCGCTCCTCGCAATCGGCTACGCCATGCCCACGCCGTCCAGCGGAGACGTGACCGGGGTGGTGGTCCTCCAGTGCCAATAGTCGGTATCGCCTAGAAAGCAGAAAGCCGGCAATCGCCGGCTTTCTTGCTATTCGATGCAGCTAGCCTCCATTATCCTTACTCGGAATGCTTCCCGCGGTAGTTGCAATAAACTCCGTCCCCGGCGCGCAGGTCCATCTTCCACTCATGCTATCCCACGTTCCGCCCGCGCCCGCTCTCGTAACGCAAATGCCGACCCAGCAAAAGTTTGTGCAATAGCTAGCGCCGCTGACCACGTTTCCATCTGACGTCCCTGACGCCGCCCGCCAAACGCCAGACTGGCACGACAGAATCCTCCCGTTCGGATCGCTACGGATCGCGCCCTGAGGATCGCCGCAGCCCCAGCCATCCCAAACCTGTTGGCCGCCTCCGATGGAAGGCACGACAGCACCTGCGGCATAGAGATAGCCGCTGGAACGAACGGAGCCTGATGCAGCCACATCGCCATAGGACTGCACACTGTTTGTGTAGACGCCTGCGGCAGAGAGATTCCCCGCCACTGCCGCACTTCCATTGGACTGCACGTAGTTTCCGTACACACCATTTGCGCTCGCATTCCCAGCGACCGAAGCATCGCCATTGGAACGTAGGGCTCCACCCGTCACGGCGCCATTTGCCGATACCGCCCCATTTGACTGCAAGTTCCCAACGGCATTCATAGCCTGGTTGTTCGCATCCATCGGCCCGGTCAGGTTTAGCGACCCATCCCGCTTGTAGAACTGGTTCATGCTCTGCGCCAGGAGCGACGTGTTGCCTACCCGCATCATCAGCACACCCGCACTGCCTCCAGACAGGGGATTGGGCGCAGACCAGCTCGCGGCCATCCCGGTAATGACCGCAGGGCTCTCCGCGTATGACACGCCAGCATCGACGCCAGCAGCCGCAACAACCGTAGCCATCTGATCGGTACGAACGTTGCCGCTGGCATCACGGTATGCCGTGGTCGAGTACATCGCCCCGGGGATGGTGCAATTTGTCAGACCCGCGCTGCAGTTGGTCGGCACCAGGTCCACACGAAACGACAGCCCGAGCGGACTGGTGTCACTGAACCCGATCGGAAGCAACTTCAGGTTAATCAGATCCTGCACCGTGGGGTGAAGCGGGCTAGCGACCGTCGCCGATACACTACCCGCATTGATCGTCGTCGGCCCGTTCGGACTGGCAGCGAGCACCGTCATGTTGTCGAAGACATAGGTATTGACGGCACTCGCCACGTTGGACATGTACTGGCCAGTACCGGCGGCCAACGCGTCGTCAATGAGGTTGTTGGTGTTGTGAATCATCACAGCAGCGCCAATCGCCGCGACGGATAGTTGAAGCGCCGCTTCGGTCAGAAACATCTAGCCTACCTCCAAGTAGAACGCCGCCCTGAATGAGGCAGGGCGGCGGCAATACCAACAACTATGCCAGCAGAGCCGGTGTCGCTGACCGGCATAACCTCACCAAAACTCGATAGCTTTCGCCGGTCACGCAATGTACAGGTCGATGGTATTGCTGCCCCCCGAGCACGACACCTTGCTCGGGTCGACAGCGCCGCCCACTGCCTTGATGGTCGTCCCGTTCACGACGATCTTGCCGGCGCTGCCTTGGTATGACGCGACGATGGCGATGCAAGCGGCGTCAGGCTGCTGCGGGACGGACCATTGCAGCGAGTCGTTCGCGCTGAGCAACTGGGCGGCGGTCACAGTCAGCTTGCCTCCACCGGGCTGCAGAATGATGTCGGAGCCGGTCTCGGTCATCGTGGTCAGATCCTTGAATACACCGTTGCCCATCAGTGCGGTGATACTGACCTTGCTGTACTGGCCGCGGTAGCTGGTTTTGACCTTCCCGATGACGCCGTTCAGCTCAGTGGTCAACTGCTGGACCTGGGTATCCGTCTGGTTACGCGAGAACAGCACCAGGATGGCCACCAGCGCGAGGCCTGCCAGCAGCAGGTAGAAGCCATACTCATCCAGTACCCCGCCCCACTGGCGGCGGGTGCGGCGATTGCGGCTGCCCTCCGGCATACCGCGCACGTCGCGCACCGGCTGCCCGCCCAATTCCGCGCCCGGATTGTCCATCTCTACCTGTTCCAGGCTCGTGTCTTTCTGCAATGCGTTCATATTGGTAGTCCTCTTTGGGTTAGGGTTGTTGCGTCTGGGTGGGAATCGGGCGCTTGCCGCCCATGGCCGCCATGGCGGTGCGGGACTTCATTTCCTGCGCCATGAAAGCCGGCATGAAGGCAAGCGCGGTGATGATCACGATCAGGATGATCGTTGCGCGACGATTGAAGCGCGACGCGCGCTGTTGCATGAGCTGGGGGGTCGTCTTGAGCAGGTCCTCCGACACGGTGTGAAGCATCTTCGACAGGTCGCTTTCGTACTCGGCGATGTCCTGAATCCGGTAGCTGGTGTCGCGATCGAACAGACCCGTATCGAACACCTTCCCACCTTCGTTAGGCGCATATTCCAAGTTCAACTCGATGCGCTCGATGTGATACGCCAGGTACGGGTAGGCATTGGCGCGCATCAGCACCAGACCGTCCAATAAGTTGCGAGCATCCCCACCAAACTTTTTGGTCACGGCCGAGAGACCGGCCAGAAACTGGGCGCTTTGGAATCGACGGAAGAAATCGAACGCCAGCATCCTGCGGTCCAGCCACCCGCGGTAACGCCCCACGTAGCGGGTCAGGGCCCGAGCCACCCACACGCCGGCGGCGACTTCGGCAATCACGAGCAACCATCCCCAGTGCCGCAGGAACGTCGAGGCGTGGTGGAAGGTCGATGCAATGGGACCGTACTGACTCACATCCAGCATTGCGCTGAATGACTTGTCGATGGCTGGGCCGATCAGAAACGCCAGGGCGCCGAGATAGGCATGGAGGATCACCACCGTCATGACCACGCCGGCCAGCGTCATGGCAATGCCAGCGCGCGCCTCGCCAAGCGCGGTAAGGTTGCGCGACAGCGTTTCCAGGCCTTCCCGAATGTCGCCGCCCTCTTCCGCCACGGCGAGGATGGGAATGTCCTCGTCCGGAATCGTGCCCCGGAAGATCTCCGTCAGCCGGGAGCGCTGCATCTGCCCGTCGATCCCCTCGGACCGTGCAAGCCAGTGCGCCGCGAGCACGCCTACCGGCTCGCCAACGCGCCGCGCCGCATCCTTGGCGAAATGGTTGGAAACCGGCTCCCCCGGCATGTGGAGAATCCGTTTCGCCAGGTCACCGTAGTACGTTGCCCGCATGCTGCGGAAGCGATACTTGGCCCAGAACAACCGGTCCATGAACACCTGATCGCCCGCCTTCAGCATCGGGCCGCCGACCTTGCGTTGGGCCAGCCCAACCAGCCACTGTGCTAGTTTGTTGAACATGCCGTTCCCCTCAGTGCTTTTCGCCGCGCGCACGCTGGCGGGCAAGTCTGGCTTCGTAGGCGTCGAGCGAGCACAGGCGCTCCGCCTCACGCGGGTCCACCACGCCGGCAAATACCTTGTACATAGCAACCTCGAACACGGTTTTCCCCGTGCTGTCCGGCACGTCGAAGCCGACCTGGCGCTTGCTGCGCTGGTATGCCGCCAACTCGATGTTCCTGGCGTCGCGGATAAAAGCCAGGTCCTGCTCGTCGGGCTCGAACATCTCGGCCACTACGGTCCGGCCGCGGGCGCCGTTCAGCTCCGGCAGATTGGGACGGCGGCAAAGCTCGCACCCTTGCGGGTTCCGTAGCCGAATGCCTTCGATATCGAAGCGAAAGAGGCGCTCAATCTGGTGCAGCTTCCTCGCGCCAAGGGCTTCCTTCATCGCCGTATGCCGGACGCCGCAACTGCAGGTCTTCGGCATCAATGCCTGATAGACGTAGAGATTGATGAAGCCAGGCGTGGCGAGGACACTGCGTGGAATGCGCAGTTCTCCGTCCGAGAGCCGGTCCGCCGCCGTCAGCGCACTCGGCGCGTGGACAGTCGTCAACGCGCGCAGCCCGGCGCCCGCCACGTCCCGAAACAGGCCGGCCGATTCGTGATCGCGGAGCTCACCCACCATTACAAAATGCGGGTTCATCCGCTTGATCTGGCGCTTGGCCGCGATAAAGGGATCTTCATCCCGGTTCGCACCGTCGAGCGTGCGCGACACGGAGAAGTGGTGCGTGCCATTGGCAAGCAGCTCCACCGGATCCTCGATGGCCATCTTGTTCATCCACCCCGGCTGCCGCTGCATGATCGCGTGGGCTGTGGTGGTCTTGCCCGAGCCAACAACGCCAACGAGAACAGTGCCGCCGCCGAGGTGCATCGTATTTCGGTCGAGCAGCTGGGCCTGCTGCTCGAAGTAACCGAGGTCGTTGACGAAGTCAACTTCCACCGATTGGGCTTCTTCGCGGTGCATCCGCATGACCGTCACATGGCCAGTGGCGCTCTGCATCGAGGCCCAACGGAACACCAGTGCCTCCCCGTCAATACGCGTGCGAATGCTGGTCTGCTGCGGCAGGACCCGGCTGAACACGCCCTGCGATCCCCCTTTTCCCTTCTGCCAGATATGGGACAGGGTATCGAGGATCACGCCCGTTTCCATCCGGAACTCCGCCGGGGCAACGAGATAGCCGTCAATGGCAAATCGAATCTGGGAATGCGTCCCCTGATCTTCCACCTCCCAGTGAATATCCGAAGCCTTCTCTCGCAACGCAAAGCGCGCCGCAGCCTCGAAGTTGTTCCAAAGCGCGCTGGCCGGGCGCCGGCGGCCGACGGTGTAGTCGGTCTCGACCCCACCGCGCGGATCGACGCTGCCACGGGAAAGGGCAACCATGACTTGCGTAGCCGCGAGGTGCGTCGCCGGCGCTGCCTGGTCATAGAGCAGCCGAGCCTGCCGCATGATCTCCTCCGCTTCGTCCGATGTGGCCATCTCCCGCGAGACCACCAGCGCAAACTTTCCGCGCACGCCCGACCCACCCGCCGCTTCCACCAGCACCGGGCAGATCCCATGCCGCAGCGATGGCGCCATGTCCAATTCGTCGTAGAGCGTCTTGATGAAGATGGGGAGCTCGTCCACCGTGCCGATCGCTTCTGCCGGCGAAGCGATCGCGGCGGCGCCAGTCATTGACGGCCTCGAGGGCGCAGACGCGGCAAAGGCCGGCGCCGCGCCGGTGAGAACCGTCACGCCCCCGACTCCAGCGACATTGGCGTCCGCGCGGTCGCGCCTGCTGAACAATGCCATCGCAGCGGCCCTCACCGTTGTGCCACGGACGCCGGCGCCGCCGCCGGCAATGGCGGCGTCGGGACCGGAGACTGGAATGCAGGCTGGGGCATGGGCATCTGTGGCCCCGGTGGGAAGCCCGGCGTCATCCCTGGGACCTGAGCAGGCAGTGGCGCGGCTTGTCTGGCTGTTGCTGCCTCGGGTGCGCCCGCCCGCCCAGACTCCAGTAGGACGGCCGCATCCTCTTCCACCAACGGGGCGAACACTTTGGTCTTGCCTCGGGCAAACGTCGTGCCGGCTGCCGAAATGTCGGCCACAGTGAAGCCGCGCCACTTCGCGCCAACGCGGGCAGGATAGACCTGATCGCCCCACCTGACGTAGCTGCGCAGGTTCACAGCGCCGCCAGCAGCGCGGCCGTCTACGCCATAAAGGGCAATCGTCTGCGGTGAGCGCTCGTGCGCCTTGACCGTCGTGGCGCCAGCCGGCGCGGCGGTCAAGGTCGGAGCCGGAGCGGTTTTGGCAAGATCCTGCTCCAGTTTCTGCAGCGCAACCTTGCCGTCGGCCTCGATCAGCTTCCGTGTGATCGACACGTCGTCATCGGCAAGCACCACGCCGCACGCAAGGAGTGTGAACATCGCCACGCTCGCGCGGCGGATTGTCATTGGATGAGCACGCATTTCAGTCTTCCTTCTCAGTTGCGGGCAAAGGCATCGCCCTTGACCGTCAACATGAATTTCGATTGCTTGAGGTCGGGAGCGGCGTTCAGGTTCACGGCGAGTTCGATGCTCTTCACCACGACCTGCGGACCGAATCCCTTGAACTCGCTCAGGTTGCGCAGCGGTCCGGTGATTTCCCAGGCGCCGGAGACAACCGGGTGCGTCAGGGAGGCAGCCCCTTCCGTCGGGACAGTGCCGTAGATCGCGACGTCCTTGAGCTCGGCCTTGGACGCAACCGGCCAGAGGGTCTGCAATTGGGAGCCAAACCGAACGCGCAGGTCCATCGCCGTCGGCAGCTTCTCCAGCACTGTCCCGAGAGGCGTACGGGTTCCTACCGGCACTTGGGCGGACACCACGGCCCTGGTGTCGCCGGCCAGGAAGGTCGGCACACCGAACTGGTCGGGCAGCGCAGCCAGGAACGTCTGATTGGTCAGCCCCTTGGCACCCTGCTGGATCGCATACGTCAGCAGGCATGTCGTCTCCGGCGTGGACACATCAAGACAGGCGATGGTCGCGAGCGTCCAGCCGCCGATCTGCAATGGCACTGCATCGGCAAACCAGCGATACCACGACGCCATCGCGGTGGCCACCGGCGCGACGGGCGTTGCCGCTCGCTGGGCCAGGTCCTCGGCATAACGCTCTGCGGGCGTCTTCTGCGGAGGTGGTGGGTGTAGACGCCGCTGATAGGCGTCGTACTCCGCCTTGCCATACTTCCAGCCGACCGCACCCACCAGCGCAAGGGTCGCGAGCACAAGCAACCGTTTGCGCTGGGAAGATGCACCGGGCCTCTTAAGCAGTGCGCCCGGCCCCGCTTGCGCGGCCAACGCTTCCAGCGCAAAAGGCAAATGCGTGATCCGGCGGTCGGTCGGCAACAAAGCCATCAGTTCCGGCGCGTTGCCCACCAGCTTGAAGTCGCCGTCGCACTTCGTCGGGAAATCGGCTGCAAGCTGAGCGAGCGTCTTCTCGTCGTGCACCACCTGATCGAAGCCCACACGGGGGCGGCCTTTGACGATGCCGCAGACCAGATAGATCGGTGGCTGGCCAGGCGCGTCCAGGCGGAACACAAAGAACGCATTTGGGACGACGTCAGGGATGCGGGCCAACGTGGCGGCGCCTGAGTACAGCTTGTCCTTGATCTTGGCCTGGCCGTCCGCCGCGTCCAGATAGCCGATGTGAAGCGACTGATCCTCGTGCCAGATACGCGCGGCCTTGACCTCCCGCGCAATATTGGCCGCCAGCGTCCCAGGCGCGCCGCTGCCGGTCAGCGTGCGCCACTGCATGCCGAAAACCAGCTTTTTGCCGTGGATGTCGAGAATCATTGCGCTGGGGCCTCGCCCTGATCTTCAATCATCACGGTGGCCAGGACCAACGTCAGGGTGCGGGACTTCGTCGCGGTCAGAGACCCGCCAGCGATCGTCGGGAGCAAGTCCGCGAGCGTGCGGTGCGTCATCTGGGTATCCGTCTGATCGAACGCGGTCACAATCACCGTCTGCCCGTTGCGCACAATCAAGTCCTGGGCCGGAATGCCCTTGGCAATCGTCTTTGGCACTTGCACGGACTGCTGATTCACGCCGCTACCCGAGGTGAACGTCTGGATGGGGCCGTCCAGCGCGGACTGGTCGAATGCCAGCGTCAGGTTGACGTCGTCGCGCGAAGTCGCATCCGGAAACACCGTGAGCTTGAAGCCGACAGTACCCGTGGACGTGGTAATGCCCGGGGTACCGCCGGTACCGCCAACTGTCGATGCAGCCGGTGTGGTGGCAGACACATAGGCATACTCGCGACGGTTGTTGTACTGCGCGGCGTGGCGGTTACGCATCGCCAGCGGAACCGCCACGGACGTCGTGACAGTGCCGTATTGCTTCAGCGCAGTCACGATCGCCTGCGTGCCATTCCAACCGCCCGAAGTGATCCCAAGGCCGAAGCTGCCGGCACTGGACGAAACCAGCGACGCTGGCGAAAGCGCGCTGAAGGTGAAGCCCGGCACCCGGTCCAGTGCCTTGGTGAGCACCGCATTCCAGTCCATCCCCGCCTCGCCGTTGTCGGTGATCGTGAAATCAACCGTCTGGAACTTCAGGTAGACCATCCGCGAGTAGATAGCGATCTGGCGACGCACGATCTCGTCAGCCGCTTCGACAGCCTCTTTCGTATCACGCAGCGTCAGAATGCCCGTGGCCGGATTGATCTCGGCGCTGCCCACCATCGACATGGCCGGCACGATGCTCTTCTTGATACCGTCCAGGTCGTCGATGTCCTTGCTCTCGGACTTCACCGCGCCGTCGATCTTCGCGGTCTGCCCGGAGCCACCGCCGGAACTGCCGTTCGAGCCCCGAGCGCTCTCCTTGAACTCGGTGGTAAAGGAACTAGTGCCCGCCTTCATCGGCAACTGCCAGGTCTTGGTAGTGAGGCGGTAGAAGCGAATCACGCCCTTCGAGGCGCTGTATTCCCAATTGATGCCCAGGCGCGTCGCAATAAGATCGAGCATGTTGGCGAGTGGCATTTTTTCGCTGTTCTTGAACTCGACGTTCAAGGCGCTTTCCACCAGCGGTGTGGCTTGGGCCATGCTGGGAGTGCCGCCCAGCAGGCCGGTCGGAAGCGGGGCGCCAAGGGCAGGTGCCTGGCCAAGCACGGGCATCGCCTGCGGCATCGCGCCACCGGCCTGCTGGTTGCGCGACAGCTGCCCGGCCTGCGACATCATGCTGCGGGGCAGCAGCATGCTTGCCGGAAGATAAACATCCGATTCGACCTTCACCGGGATCCCGGTCGCCATCGTGATGCGCTGCCCAGCTACTGCCAGCGGCATGACGCGCTCGGGAAAGATCACCCATGTGTCGACGTTGTTGCGCAATGCAAGCGGGAGGGTAACGTTTCGCGCTGTCGGAACGGCTCTGCCCACGAGAAAGGGCTTGGACACTTCCTGCTCAGCCTCAACGGCGGCGCGGTCGCGGCGCATCCGGGCATAGAGCGCGCCCGTCATTGCATCACCTTGGGCCCGGGTGTCCTCGGCAGCCTGCCTGGTGTCCTCGAGCAGGCGCGGCGAGACGCAACCGGCCAGTGTCGAACATACGAGCAAGGCGACGGCGGTAGGGCGAAAGATTTGGTTCATTTGCATGGCCTTACTGGGTCAGATCGCACTTGGTGGTCAGCTTCACGACGCGCACCATGTTGTTGGAGTGAAAGCACGGCTTAACTTTGTAGTCGGTGAGTTCGGTTGCCTCCAAGACGTGACGCACCGCTGACTTAAAGTCACCTTGGAACGAGTCGTTCCCCACGATCGGAAGATCCTTGTCGAGTTCCCACGGTGCGGCCGTCCACCCCGCACGGGTAGCCCACGCCTCGATCAGCTGCCGGTAATTCCCGTCCGTCGCCGACACTGTCCAGGCCGCAAGCGCGGCAGGCGCCGCA
The DNA here is from genome assembly GCF_014170355.1 of Cupriavidus sp. UME77. Taxonomy (NCBI): domain Bacteria; kingdom Pseudomonadati; phylum Pseudomonadota; class Betaproteobacteria; order Burkholderiales; family Burkholderiaceae; genus Cupriavidus; species Cupriavidus sp. UME77. The sequence continues at coordinate 52,546 of NZ_LZZU01000021.1, read as the reverse complement.
GCGTTGCTCGCCGCGACAATTGCGGACCCTGCTGGCGCCGCAACGACTTGCGACGTTGCCAAAACAGGCGGAACCGACGCGGGGGCGATATCGCTCGCAGCGGGCACCGCTGGCCCCGCCGCCTTGGGCGACTTCGCCTTCGTGTTTGCAGCGAGACGCTGCCAGCCATCGCCCTTGAGCGGCGCCGCGGGTTCGAAGTTGCCTGTTGGCTCAATGCCGAACGGCGTCGCGGACGGCACGGCCGCATGGGCACCGACACACACGCACAACGCGCTCGCGGCAAGAACAGTCCGGCTCAACCGGCGCATCTGATCAATGGGAAGCATGACTTTTTACCTTCGGTTATCTAATGGCTTGGTTGGCCGGCGCTCCGCGCTGGAGCGTGCTGTAGATACGGTTGATGTACTTGAGACGCTTATCCGGCGACGCCGCGTTGTAGGCTCCCACCGCATCCCAAGTTGGCCCGTATCGATCCAGGTTCTCTCGCAAAATCCAGGCGCCGATATAGGCATTCGTGCAAGGCTCGAACAGCGCTTGCCGGGTGATCCCAAATCGGGCGAGCCTCGGCAGATGCACCGTGTTGATTTGCATCAGACCGATATCCTCGCTGCCGTTGGCGTTGCGATTGACGGCATTGGCCCGCATCCCGGACTCGTGCTGCGCAATGCCTCGCAGCAACACCGGGCTCACCTGGTGGAACATCGCGGCATCGTCCAGGCAGTCCGCCCAGCCGAAACTCGGCCCACAGAGGGAGAGCACGAGCGCCACTAGCGGCGACACCCGCTTAAGCAGACGCCTCATGACGCCGCCCGCTCATAGAAACGGACTTCGGGTTGACGGGTCACGTTGACCGTCTTGCCGTCAGCCGTCACTATCAGACGCGCGCTGATGCCGTTGTATTTGTAGTACCGGTCCTTGTGCTCACCATTCGACTGGTTGGCCTCATCCCGCACCGACACCGCGATCAGCGATTGGCGGAAACTCAGGTAGGTGGCCCCGTCCTTCTCGAAGACGCGCTCCAGGCCAGCCGCGTTGTCGCGGGGGAACTGATAGGCAATGCCGGGCACGCGCGCGACTTCCACAGCCTTGCCGTCACCGCGTACAGTGAACCGATCGGCGGTGCGGAACGACAAAACCTTTTCGGCTTCATTCCAATCGGTATCGATCTCGCGCCCGCCCTCCCCCTGCACCAGCAGGTTCGTCGGCTTTGCAGGGAATCGCATCTCGACGCGACCGGCCTTGTTGTCGCGAATGGCCTCCGCATTGAAGGCGGCGTTGAGCGCGGAGCCATCGGCCTCGCCGGCATCGGCGGCCACCGCGGTGAGCTCAGGCGCTGGTGTTGCCGGCGCTGCCACCGCTGTTGCACCGGAACCCGCAATCTCCAGAGACTTGGGCGGGGTGGCCCGCAACGCGATGTTCTTTCGGTCGAAATCCACTTCTGCGTACAGACCGCGCTGCGCCAACAGGCGCTCGAGCGCCTGCACCCAGTTCTCGCCGGCCCGCGTCGCAAAGCGCAGTTCCTCGCTGAGCGCGATATCCTTCTGCGCTGTCCCGGTCCAGCCGGTCGGCGCAATGGTCTTGATCATGGGTGCCAGCGCCAAGGTGGCATCGCTCTGGCGCACCAACGCGAGGCCGTTGTGGCCGCCGATCATCGCCAGCCGGCCGCTGAACCCGGTGAAGGCGCGCGGCAGGTCGCCAGTCGGATTCGCAGGCTCGCCGGTAAAACCATGGGCCCGCTTCCAACGCGCCGTGACAGCGCTCCCGTTCGCCGTGTAGCGCACCACCTCGGGCACCCCTTCGAGTACTACGTACGGACCGGAAGACTGGCCCCCTTCCGCGACGACCTGTTGGCCGGGGCGCGGTTGGATGTAGGTGCTGCTGCCGTCGTTGAAGATCATTGCCGGCCGTGCGGCCGAGGCCGCTACTACCTGATAGTCGAAATCGAATGGATCGGTGGGCGCAGCGGCAACGGTTCCGCAAAGGAGCAGCGCGGCGGCGAAAATAATGGACTTGGTCATTGGGTAAGGGTCGCCGGATCGAGTTGCTTGAAGTGGGTCATGAAGCGAGCAAAGTAGGCACCGCCGCGGCTCGGATCGGCGCTGTGGTACCAGGCGACTGCCTTCATCGCGGACCCGCTCCGTTGCAGGTTCTCCATCAGGATCGTCTCAGCCACGCGGATGTTGGTCGCCGGCGCCAGCGCCTCCCAGGGGGAGGCAAAGCGTTGGCCGTGGTAGCACCAGTTGATTTGCATAATCCCGACGTCGAAGTCGCATCGCCGGGCGGCAAGCAGGCGGTTGACCGTCGCGTGCGCATCCTCCCGCGTGGCGAAGAACATGCCGCGTCCGGCAACGTTGAGCGTCCAGGGCCAGGGCCGGCCGCGATAGGCCGACTCGTTCATGGCGATGCCCGCCAGAATCAGCGGGTCCACGCGATGGCTCATGGCCGCAAACGGTGCAGCCTTCGGTGCGCAAGCCCAGCCGCCACGACGCTCGACCATCGCCTCTTGCGCGGCCTCGGTCAATTCGGTCGGCCGCAGCCAGCCCTCTCCGGCAAACACGCTCGCAAGGGGTATCGTCTTTCCCTCCCGGACAATCTCCGGGCCCTGCGCGCCGCCAGCCTCGATCTGCGCACCGATCAGCTGGGCGGACCAGCCTAGGAAGCGCTCCAGCCCGCAGTACAGCACTGGCTTACCGGGGAGGCTCAGCAGCCGTGCGGCACCATCCGCGCGCACGACCACCGCGGTCGGACTGACAATCGCCTCGATCGTTGCCGCGTGCGGGATGGCAGGCGTCACCGCGAGCGCCGTCGCTAAGAGGCATGCGCGCTCAATCACGGTAGGGCTCCAAGACCATGTCGTGTTTGACCTGCACGAGCATCCTCTGGCCCGGCTCGGTGGTGATCGTCGGCCGGATGTTCTGGTTGCGATTGAGGATGGTCTGCGCGGTCTGCGCCGCAACCTGCCCGGCGGTGTTGCCGTAGGTGGTCAGTCCCCCCGGCGTCGCTGTGGTGGCCGTCGCCGTGTTGTTGAATCGCTGCTCCAGGAAGCCGATGATCACGGCACCCGAGAAGATCTTGAAGAAGTGATTGTTGACGTCGCCGCTAATGCCGGCGTAGCCGTTGGGGTCCGCACCCTGCATACCCAAGAGAGGCACAACCTTGCCATTCGGCATCTGCATCCGAATGAATGCCGCGAGCAAGCGCTCCTGCCCGATGGCGATGTCTGGGCTATAGGCGCCGACCAGCGTCGTGCCGGCCGCGATCACCTTGCAGGTCCCATCTACCGTGTCGTACACGTCCTGATCCACCGTCGCGCGGAACTCACCTGGCTTGTCCGAGTTATTGCCGCCAACGAAGGTGGCCGGGATGACGAATCCGCGGCTCAGCGTGCACTTCGGCAGTACGCCGGAGAAACTGGTGCGCAGGGTTTTCGTCGCCGACGTCTCGTTCAGGAACTGCCGGTCGCTAAATACCGTCGCAGGTTCCTGGCCCGGGGGCACACCCGCGCCGCCGGCGCCCGCCGCCGCTGCCTGCTGCATTGCGCGCATCTGCGCGGGATCAGGCAGGCCCGATAGGTTCGCCTGACCCGAAGCCCGCGCATTCTTCAGCTGACCAGCACTTTTGAAGATGGGCGCTGTGAAGAGCGCATCTTCGTTGCTCTTCTTTGACAAATTCTCGCCACCCTGACTCTGGCCACCGCCACCAAAATCCTGTGCGGTCAGGATGGGTGCCTTGCCTGCCGGTTCGTTCTGTTTGCCTGCAAGCATCTTCTGGCGCGCAGCCTCGGCGCGAGCATCTTCTTGCTGCTTGCGGATCTCCTGGTCCAGGCTGTTGCCCTGCTCCGACGCGGAGGTGCGGTCGCGCAACCGCGCGGCCTTTTGTTCTTCTGCCTTCTGCTTAATCTCCGCATCGCTGCGGCTCTGGTAGTAGTATCCCAGCGTGCCGACGACAACCGCCGCCACGGTCGCCAACGAATAGACGATATTGCGAGGAAGCTTCCCCTTGGTCGCGCGAGCCTGCGCGTCAGTCACGTCCTCGACTTGCGTCTTCTTCACCTTGGCCCCCTTCAGAACAAGCCGAGCAGCCGGCGGCGACCGCGTTGCACAGTGACCTCAGCATTGCCGGAGCGCAGCACCACGTTCTCCGCGAGACGCTGCAGCACCAGGAACTCGCCACGGCGGATGAAGTTCGCGACAACGAAGTCGCTTCCGTCCTTCACCAGCGCGACGGGCCAGTCAGCGCCCTTGGGAATGCGCATCCAGATCGCCTTACCATCGTCAAAGACTTGATCGGGACGGAATTCCGCGTTGCCACCCACCGAGTAGTCGAAATTCAGCTTGTCCGGGGAGACACCGAGCGAAGGCTGCGTGGCCTGGTCCGGCTCAGCGCCGCCTATTCCGGGCGCATCTCCGCCCCGAGCCCTCACCTTCGCCATCATCGGCTCTGGCACGTTGAAGCGGACCTTCTGATAGAACATGCCGCCAAGAGGCGACGACACCAGGGTGAACTCGTAGCTACGCTTGTTCGTGTTCACCGAGAGCGTGTTGACAAGGCCTGGCGCATGCGGGCGCAGATAGATGTGGTTAATGCCGTCGGTGTCATAGCTCCACCGCACGTTCTCACCCCAGGCCGGTTCCGAGGCGATCGTCTCCCCGGCGGGGAATTCGATCGTCGTCGTCTTGAGCGGCGCCGACAGTACGCGGAAGATCTGGTCCTGGCTGTACGTGAAGACCACGAGACGCGAGTCCGCCGGCAGGGCGACCGGATCGGCGCCGCCATTGAGCGGATTGAACGGGTTCATCGCATCGCTGATATCACCGACGCCGAGCGGCGGCACGCCACCGAGGCCTTTGCGCGCCACCTTGTCGGCGGCAAAGCCCAACGGTGACGAGAGAACGAGAGCGATGCTGCCGGCGATGGCCAGCGACGAGAGTCGGTTACGCATGAGGGAATCCATGATGTTCAGACGCCGGACTTCTGAAGGGTAAAGAAGACCGGGTGTACGCCAAAAGGGTTGGGGCCCAGAATGGCCTCGCCCGTGGGCGGCTTGATCTGGTAGCGCACGGTCAGTGCATAGCGAGTGGGCTTAGGCTTGCGTCCCTCTTCCACCGTGGTCGTGACAAAGTCGACCACCACCGTGCTATCCGGCAGCACCGAGACATTCGTCACCTTCGGCTCACGCGTCAGACCAGGCGATGCACTCACCGCCTTGACGGGTTCATCGTCGACGACCCAGTCGTCGAACTGGCCTCGCGCCGCACCGATCATCTGCTCCTTGACGGACCGCAGACTCTTCGACATCCGCGAGTCCTCGATCTTCTCCGTCAGAATCGGCTCGATAGTGAACCAGCGCACCACCAGGTCCTTGAACGCGGCCTGGATCGCAACGTTGCTGGGCTGGTACGCCTCCAACTCACGCACGACGGGCTTGCCACCGGCGTCCGCCGAGACACCGAACGCGCGCACCTGCGGTTCAGGCGGCTGGCGTGTGAGGATCGCGGCCAGCGCGACCACGACCAGTCCCAACGTGGCAAGCTTCCAGTGATTGCGCTCGACTGAGAGTCGCGTCGTACGGTCGAAGATCACCTGGTCGCCGCTCTCTCCGGCATACATACCGGGGGCCGGGGACAGTGCGGTTTTGGAATCGGTCTTTCGGGAAAGCAGTCGCATGAGGCGTCCTATTGGATGCCGCTAATTGAACCAGCAATTGCTACCCCACCGGCCGCCAAAAGCTATGTGATATTCAACAGCTTTCTGGATAATTCCATTCTCGTACCCCCGTCGCACGATCCGTCGTGTTAGCCGGTCCGGATATGACTGTCAGAGGCAATCATGCAAGACCAGAAAGACGACATGTTTGTGTGAGCTTTCTGGGGAATACTGTGAATCATGATTAACGGTCATCCCGAAACGCAACGGGGGTCCGGGCTAAGCAAGTCCGTTGCGCGGGGCCGGCACAGCCCTCGTTTTCGATATTCTGAGAAAACTCGCGAAAATCGTAGAGCTTTCGACGCTCACGTCATCCGGTAGCGAATCAACAATAGCGGGCATGTCTACACATGCCTTCGACCACCCCGCACTACAGCTGAGCCAACTGGAAGACAGTGCCGTCGGCATGTTCTTCGAGTCGCTGTCGCCGGTCCGTCCGTACATGGAGTCCTCCGAGGTGGCGGAGGTCATGATCAACCGCCACGACAGCATCTGGATCGAGCGCAGGGGCCAGCTGCTCAAGCTCGACATCAAGCTCGATCCTGCCATGGTCGAAGGCGCCGTCAGATCGCTCGCCTCGTCCGTGCAGAAGTCGGCTGTTAGAGGAACGCACCAAGGCATTATCAACGCCGGTCATCAAGGCTTGCGCATCGCAGCCGTGATGCGACCGACCGCGATCGACGGCCACGCGCTGAGCATCCGACGCCATCGCGACACCAATCTGACCCTTGCCGACTACGTCAGGATGGGCGCCTTCTCAGCGGCCGTCGCAAAAAGCCGCGAAGCCGAAGCCCCGATTTTCCCGCCCGGCGCGGTGGACGACGAAGTCATGCACGCGCTGGCGGGACTGGTTCGCCAGCGCAAGAGCATCCTCGTCGCCGGCGGTACTTCCTCGGGCAAGACCACCCTGCTTAACGCCCTGGTCGGCGAAATACCCGACACCGAACGCGTGATCACCATCGAGGACACGCAAGAGCTCAAGCTGAGCGTGCCTAACTCGGTACGGCTGCTCAGCAATAGCGACAAGCAGGTCACGACCCAAATGCTGGTCGCGCTAAGCCTCCGATTCCGGCCAGACCGCATCCTCGTTGGTGAGGTCCGCGGCGGTGAGGCGTTCGACTTTATTCAGGCGCTGAACACCGGCCACGATGGTGGCATGGGCTCCCTGCACGCGAGCACCGCCCGCTCGGCGCTCTCGCGCCTGGAAGGCATGGCCATGCTTGGCATCCCGCCAGGCTCCCGCTGGGAACTCAACGATATGCGCAAGCTCATCGCCGAGTGCTTCCACTATGTGGTCCACATGCGGCGCACCGGCGAGCTGCGTCACCTTTCCGAGGTCCTGGAAATTCAGGGGTTCGACGACAACAACTACGTACTCAAACGGGTCTTTTAACCAGGAGCTATTGACCTATGTCCTTTCGCAACTCCCTTAAGGCAGCGCAGAAGCAGTTGGCCACACCGCCCGGTGTCGCGTTGTTGCTGCTCATGGCCGTCGCTACTCCCGCTGCTGCCGCTGACGCCAGCTTTCTGTCCGGTCTCACCAACACCATTTGCGGGATTGCAAGCTTCTTCAACACCACGTTCCTGTTCGTGGCCGGCCTGATCATCATCGTGCTGGCCGCGATTGGCATCGCCAACGCCGAGTCGACCATCATGAAGTTCGTCTCGTTCGCAGGCGTTGGTATCGGCATCGCGGCGGCGGCTGTCCCCATCCTCAAAAACTACGGCATCGGCGCCGCGTGCTCCGGATTCTGACATGCGCAGCCACCACGTCAGCCGCTCGCTTTCTCTTCCGCGCATGATCGGTGGCGCGGTCCGAGGCCTTGCCATTGCCAATGGCACGATCACAGCATTGCTGATCTACGTCACCTATAGGGCCGGATGGCAGTTGCCCGTGGCGGCATTGGTCTTCGGCATCATGGTTCACGGCCTGCTGCGCTGGATCACCACGCGGGATCCGTGGTGGAACCAGGTCCTGAACGTCTTCAATCACTACGGCGACGTTTACGATTCGATGCCGTGGCATGGTCGCATGCACGCCCGGTTCCGCCGTCCCTACGGCTTTGATAGCGACCTCCCATGCTGAAGCGCCGCCCTCTCCAGGAAATCGCTCCCTGGCTCACCCCTTTTACGCCCGAGCTTGTCCTGAACAAGGACGGATCACTGCTGGCAAGCTACGAGTTCACGGGTATTGACGCGGATGCGCCAAACGCCAGCGATATCAGTTCGGCAAGAGATCAGCTTGACCAGGCCTGTCGCTCTTTCGACAGCCGGGTGACCGCGTGGTGGCGGTTGCGCCACCGTCGCACTAAGCGATATGTTGGCGGCGAGTTCGCGTCTCCGTCCGATGCGCGCATTGACGAGCTGAACCGGCAGCACATGACGACCGGGAAGTACTTCACGAACACCCATAGCCTGCATCTGGCCTACACGCCGGAAAACGGGATGGATAAAGTGTTCGACAAGATGAGCTACCACATGACCGTTGGAGGTCGGGCGTTTGTGCCAGCGGCGGTAGAGACGACGAAGGACATTCTGCTGGCTCGCAACGCATTCGCTTTCGACGTCGAGAGGATGAGCGCGGACGCGAAGCGCTTCGAATCGATGCTGGATGCCTTCAAGGGCGGGGCCGTCCGACTGGGGCTGAAACGTCTGGTTCTGCAGGACGCGCTGGCCGAACTCCATCAAACCGCCAACCCGACTGTGCCTCAGCGTCGCATCCGCTATCCGATGACGTTGCTCGACACGCACCTGACCGAGTCGGAAGTCACGGCCGGTGCGGAGCGGCTGATCTTCGAGTCCGCGCATGGCAAGCGCTATGGCGCCATCGTCGCTGTCAAGGAGTGGCTCGGCTTTCAGGAGGCGGCCCTTGATGTGCTGACCCAGATCGATGCCGAACTCGATATCTGCCTGATGTTCCGGTTCCTCGACACCGCCAAGGCGACGAAGCACATCGAGGCCGTCCGTCGTTTCTACAAGATGGCTACCTTCAACGTCTGGTCGATCATCAAGCAGTATGCATCGAAGGAAGAGCCGGAAAACGACGAGGGACGTGAGCAGCTCGCCAAGGAGGCCGGGGCGGCACTGAAGCGTCTGACCGCGGAAGGCCAGCAACATGGATTCGCCAACATCTCCATCATCGTCTACGGCGACACGGAGAATGAGCTTGAAGACTCCGTCAGCGAAGTGGTGGGCGCGCTGACGAACGCGGGATTCGGGTCGATCCGGGAGAAGGCAAATCTGATGCCTGCCTGGAACAGCACCCTGCCCGGTCGCTGGGACAAGCAGCGCCGGCTGCAGTTCGTCGAGACGCCCGCCCTCTCCGACATCGCACCGGTCCGAGCCGTCCACAATGGTCCGAGCTTGAACGGTTGGCTCACCGACAAGGCCGGCATCGAGATCCCGCCGCTAACTTGCCTGCCCACGCGCTACCGCACCGCGCAGAACCTGGACCTGCATCAACCAGGCGGTAACGGCCACCTGCTCATGCTCGGCCCCATCGGCGCGGGTAAATCGGTGATGCTGAACTTCCTGATGTCGCAGGCTGGTCGGCAAAAGGCGCGTCGCATCCGCTTTGACAAGGACCGCTCCACCCGCATCACCACGTTGCTGGGTGGGGGCAAGTTCATTGATATCACTGGCGAGACCCAGGCCGCGACGAAGGTCAATCCGCTTGTGCTGGTGGCAGATCCCGCCAATTTCTCGTACCTGGTCGAATGGCTCGGTCTGGCGATGGAAGACGACGAGTTTCGGCTCTCCCCCCAGCAGCGCACCGATATTTTCGAGGCTGTGCAGATCCTGTCTCGCTATCCGCGCGAGAAATGGACGCTGACTCACCTTTGCACCTTGCTGCATTCAGACCTGCGCGAGCGCCTGCAGATGTGGACCACCGGCGGCCAGTATGGGCACTTCTTCGACAACGTGGAAGACGCCTTCGACGTGAGCGACGACCTCGCCATCGAGATGGGATCCCTGATGGAGAAGTTTCCTGCGGCCGCGGTGCTGTTCGTGGACTATGCCTTCTACCGCATCAAGCAGACGATGGACGGCATCGCGCACGTCGTCATCGAGGTGGAGGAAGCCGGCTTCTTCTTTAAGAACAAGAACGTCTATAGCCGCCTGGAGAACTGGGTCACGACGATCCGCAAGCTTAACGGCGCGATCCGCATGGCGACCCAATCGCTGCGGCAGATCGTCCGTGTTGCCGACTTCGAGATCCTCAAGGACAACATCGGCTCGCTGATCTACCTGCCGAACAACCAGGCCCTTACGGATACCGATCTCTATTGCGACACCTTCGGCCTGACCCGCGATCAAGTGAAGATGATCAATGATGCCGTCCCGAACCGCGACTACCTGTTGGTGACGCGATCGCAGACCCGCATGCTGCAAACCAATTTTTCCGACGAGATGATCGCCATGCTGCGCTCGGACGGATATGCCCAAGCCGTTCTAGACAGGCACATGGCATCAGGCGAACCAGGCTGGCAACATCGCTATGTGCGCGAGATCCTCGCCCGCACTGGCAAGTAAAGGAGATTCTCACCATGATCAAACGCATGACTGCCGCTGGCATCCTGGCGCTCGCTATGGGGTCCGCTTCTATGCCGGCATTCGCAAGCGGCTGGCCAGTCTTCGACGCGGCCAACTTCCTCAAAAACACGCTGACGGCCGCTCAGGCCCTGAAGACCGAGGTGTACGAGAACACCAACATCGCCTACCAGTACAAGATGATGCTGAATCAGTTGCTACAGGCCACTGGACTCGACCCCGCAGCCTTGACGGCACAGGCCAATGCCATCAAGGACGACATCACCAAGCATGAGCAGTACGGCCAGGCACTGCAGTCCCTCTACGGTGGCGTTTCTGAGAATGCCGACTTTCTCGCGCGCGTCCAAAGCCTTGTGGTTCAGTCGGGAAAGACGCCTGAACAATGGTTCCAGGACCAACGTACGCTAATCGGCAACGGCGACAAGGCAGCTAAGCAGCTCTTCTCCATAGCTAGCAAAATCGCGGGTAACAATCAGTCTCTGGCGAAGCGACGGGCAAAGATCCAGGAAGACATGACACTCTCCCCTACCGCCCAAGCGACCGCAGAAGCGACGAATCACATGCTCGACGTGCTGGCCAGCCAGAACAGCGACGTGCTGCAGCTCATGAGTGCCAAGGCACAGACGGATGCCACGAAGGACCAGCGGGCACTAGCCGCCGACACCGAGGCGACGAACGTGACGCAGCAGATCCAGCGCGATCAGGAAGCGCAACTCAACAAACTGCGCCAGACGGTGTTCAAGAACTGATGCCTACCTTTCGAGCCCCTGTCATGCCGTCACGCTTCGCGCGTCTGCTGCTCGCCGCCTTCGTGGCCGCCCTTCTCAGCCTGTGTGCTGGTGCCGTATTCGCGCAAAGCGAAACCGTGGATCTTCCCGGGATAGGAACGCCAGCCGGCGGCGGGTCGAACGGTAGCGGTTCTGTGAGCAGCACGCAACCCGGTAACGGCACGTCGGCCTATACGTCCCCGCCGGGAACGGTTACGGAAGGGCTCGGAAAGGCTGCAGGGAAGATCCAGGGTCTGCGAAGCGGGCTTTCGGCGGGCGCACTCAGGCTTAGCGATACGGTCCGATCCGAAGCAGACAAACTGGCCTTCGCCTTGGGCGTGATCACGCTTGTCCTGGCCGGGTTCCGCTTCGCGGGCACTGGGGACGCCACCGCAGCCTGGACCGATCTGTTGGAAGAATTGGCCCTCATTGGGATCTTTGCCGCGATCTATGTCGGCTATGACCAGTTCGGGCCGGGGATCTTCGAGTGGTTCAATGCCTTAGCCACGCGGATCAATGGCGCAGAGGTCACCCCGGGCGCAAGCATCATCACAACGGCCGGAAAGTTGTGGGATTCGTATGTCAGGATCGCCACGAGCGGGTTCAGCCTCGAGAACATTTTGAAGTCCATGGTTGCTGCGATCCTTCTGTTCCTTGCCTTTCTGGCCTGCGCGTTTGCAGCGATCATCTTTTACTTCTTCACGATGCTTGGAGAGTTGCAAGTCGCAGTAGGCGTGGTGGTCGGCCCAATCGCTGTAGCGCTGGCCTTCTCGTCTTTTACGCGTCGCTACTTCACGGCATGGCTCGACTACATGTTCAGCGGCTCGCTGTACATCGTTGTCGCGGCGATCATTTCCCGTCTCGTGACAACCACGTTGGACTCCACGCTCGGCAGTGTCAATGATGCAGGCACCGACACCATGGCGGCGGGCGTGTACGCATTGGCAATTTCCATCATGCTGATACTGATTTCTCTAGAAATCCCCGCTATCGCCGGGAAGCTGTTCGGCACAGGCGGTGGCGTCTCGGGCGGCGGTGCGCTGCGTGCCGCGGGCCGCGGTGCCTGGAAGCTCGGCGGGAAGATGGTGAAGTGAACATGCATACCGCAATGACCACCGGCGAGCTTCTGGCGGCGCACCAGTCGCGCACCGACCTGATCCGCCAGTACGCCAACGAGGCCGAGCCGGCGGTATTCGCGAAGAAGTGGACCGCCATCCTGGAACGATGCGCCGTCTGGTTCTCCTCGATGCCGCTACGCCCTGAAGAGCACGCGGAGCCGGGTGGTGCGTTCCGTGCCACGGTCGAGGTGGCCTACTTCGCCATGCGCCTGTCGGGCGGCCAGAAGTTCGGCGCGGATAAGCCCTCCGAGCAACGGCGGCGCCTTGAGCCGCAGTACCTGTACGCCCTTTTTCTTGCGGCGTGCTGCTCGAGACTGGACGAGCCGTGCAGGCATTTCCAGTTTCGCCGCGAGGTTGACGACGCCGAATGGCTGCCGGCACTGCACGGCGCCTTTGGTCCGTGGCTGGGCGATGGCAGCTACCGAGTGACACGCCGTGCGGCGGCGCTACCCGTCGAACGCATGCGAACCGCCCTTCTCGCGCGCGAGATTCTCGGCCAGGACATCCTGGCGAGCCTGGACAGCGAAGTGCTGTCGGAGCTGTTCGCCGCCATCAACCCCGAACCTCGACCGGTCACGCTCGAATCGCTGTTGCACAAGGTGGTGCGACTTGCCGTCGACGCCACCACGAGCTTTGAGCTGAAGGCGCGTCGCGCGGACTTTGCCCCGGTGGGGACGCCGGCTCCGCCGGCGGACTTGCTCGCTGTGGGATCCCTGCCCCAGGAGTCGGTGAAGGCTGTTCCGGCTGATACCCCGCCCCATGCCGTGGTCCCTCCGACCGAGAGCGCCGCAGCCTCCGTCATCAGCCTCTTTGCAGCCGCTGGCGCCAAGGGCACTCCGGCATCTGATGCCAGCGACGCGACACCTCTGCAAGATCGCCCCAGCCCCAAAGAGGTACCACGTAGTACTCAGCCAATGCAGCTGGATAGTGGGCGCAGCCTCCGTCGCGGATCGGATGAATCCACCGCGCCCGAAGGACTCGCAGACGTCCTCGGGAATGCCTCCAACCTGATGCGCGAGTTCTTCCTCGCGTTGGCGCAAGACGTTACAGCGGGGAAGGTCCCGGTGACGTGGGCGGGCAACCGCCTTGTCTTGCCAAAGCGGGCGCTGGGCAACTATGGGCTGTCTAGCGACACGTTGATCGAGAGCCTAAAGAAGCTGTCCTTTCTGGCGCGAGTCCAGGGCACCGATCTCGTGCTGACCGAGAAGATAAGTGGCGTTCTCGCGTCGCGCCCGCCGGTTCAGGAGGCTTGAGCATGCGCCATTATGTGAACCACTTTCGGCCGATCTTCGAGATGCGAGCCGCGACCGGGTGGCTCGGTGCATTGGTCCTGCTGCCATTGTCCGGGATGCCGCACTGGGGGTACTTCGCCCTGCTCTGCCTGGCTGCATTTTCCCTGCGCGCGGCGCAAGTCTGGAAGGCCATGAAGTTCCGCATGGCCATCTCCACGAAGTGGCTGACCAAGATCCGCATCGAGAACCTTCTGCACACCACGGCACAGATGCGGCGCGATGAAGACGCCATGTACCTTGGCACCGGGTTCGAATGGACACAGCGTCATTGCCAGATCGCTCACGACATCCTGCGGATGCCCACCAACGACATTCCCGGCTTGCCGAAGTGGCTTCCCAAAGAGGTGGCCGCCGTCGTCGAGAGGCAATTCGCCCCGGCGAATGCATTGCGGGACCGGTCTCCGCAGGGTAAGTCCTGGATCCACGGGATGGAGCCGAAGAAGGTGCACGTCCCCCTCCACTACAAGGCAATGCCGGGCCACACGGCTGTGGCAGGAACGACCGGCAGCGGCAAGACCCGCACCTATGAGGTCATTTGTACCCAGGTCGTTCACGATCCGGACGACATTCTGATTATTGTGGACCCCAAAAATGACCGCGAATGGAAAGAGCGCGTCGAGCGCGAATGCGCCCGCGCCGGCCGAAAATTCCTGTACTGGAAGCAGGCGGCGCCATCCGAGTCGATCCGGCTAAACCCGCTAGAAAACTGGTCGCAGCCGTCGGAAATCGCCAGCCGGATTGCCCAACTGCTAGAAGAGGGTCCGTTCCGGGACTTCGCATTCCTCTTCATTGACCGTGCCGTCAAGGGCGAGCTTTACGTCGGTGACAAGCCGAACCTGCGTTCCATCCTGAATTACGCGCAGAGCGGCATCAACAATCTGCTAGACCGCGCTCTGCGTCGTTTCTTCGCGGAAATGGGATTCACCGCCTGGGAGGACGAGGCGGGTTCCTACATGCAGCAGGTCGGGCAGCGCCCCGGCGGGACGCTGATCGAGGCAATGGTTCGTTTGTACACCGAGCGGTACTTCAACATCGGCCGCGGCCACGAATCCATCGATGGCCTGGTCGGCACCTTTGTTCATGACCGCGACCATTACATGCGGATCATCGCCTCAGTCCTTCCGCTCTTGCAGATGCTTGCCACTGGGGAGACGGGGCTCATGCTCGCCCCCAAGGCAGACGATTTCACCGATGACCGTGAGATTTGGGACATCGACAAGGTGATCAAGCAGAAGGCCGTGCTGTTCGTCGGCCTGGACTCCCTCTCCAGCAGCATTGTCGCGAAGGCCATTGCCTCGATGATCCTGTCCGACGTCGCGTCGGTGGCCGGGGCCATCTACAACTTCTACGCCAATCCGCCTAAGGTTGTCCTGGTCATCGATGAGGTGGCAGAAGCGATCAATGAGCAGGTGATCCAGATCCTCAACAAGGGCCGCGGCGCAGGCTTCAACGCCCTGGTCGCCTTCCAGAGCCGCTCCGATTTGGAAGCGAAACTGGGAAACGCAGCAAAAATGATGCAGGTTTTGGGGAATCTCAACAACCAGATCATCTTACGATTGGAAGACACGGACACGGCCCAGTGGTTCTCGGACAAGGTCGGGGAAACGGCGATTCAGAACATCACCACCACCAGCAGCACGAGCACTGGATCCGAGGCACATATCGGCGAGTTCAACGGGTCGGTTTCTCGTTCGACGCAACTTGAAAAAGCGCCGCTTATCCCGACTCAGCTGATCACTATGTTGCCCAACCTGCAATATTTTCTGCGCATCTCTGGTGGATCCGTCTACCAAGGCCGGATTCCCATCATCGAAGGATAGTACGCCGACATGCAATCAAGTCTGTTCCGCGCAGTGGTCAAACAATACAAGCTGTCGCCGAAGCTCTCGCCGGCGTTCACGGTGTCCCCCGAACTGATCGACGCGTGCAGCCGTGTTGTCGACTACATCGGCCTCAACTTCTGCATCCGGGAAGAGCCGTTGGTCAAGGAAATGCTGGTTGATGCGATCCAGTCGTACCGGGCCGCGCGTAAGGCCGGCGACGCGAACATCGCCTTCATGCAAGGACTTTTCTCGCGCTCGCACGAGCTCTACGAGAAGCGTTATGCCGCCTTCAAAGGTGAGAAGTACAACGTCTGGTATCCGTACAACGAGCCGATTCCTGTGTTCGAGGCAAGGCAGGAACCAGGCTATGTATGCCGCGTTGTCGACGAACCCTGCCCGGGCGTCGTGACGCAGCGCAGCGCTGCCTTTCAGCTCGCCGCCCGCGTGCTGACTGGTCACACCTTCCGCCGCTACTTCGAGGAATACGATGTCGCAAAGTTCTATGCTCAGTGAGATGGGTGTGTCCCTCCGCTACGCCGTGGAGAGCGTCCGGATGTTCCCGGTCAAGCTCGCAAGCCGCTTGTCCGGCGTGGCGTGGGACGACGCTGCAGGCATGCAAGCGTGGATTCGCCTGGACATGGCGGCCGAGAAGCGTGGCGCCATTCCGGAAGAGTTCCGTTACGGCCGCGCAGCATTCTGCTTTTCGCTCATACGCCTGTCGCTCGTGAAGCCCAGGCATTTCTGGGGTGCCGTTGGCTCGCTGGCCGTACTGCCCATTCTCCTTCTCCGCCAGTGGGTGCTGTGATGGCAGGAAGCCGATTTGCCGGGCATATCCGCGTTTGGTTGCTCGCCGCACCCCTGATGCTTTGCGTGCTCGCACCCATGCTGCCGGAGAGCGAGCGCTTCGAGATTGGCGCCGACGAGCAGACCTCTGTCGAGGCGGTCCTGGGTGAGGTGCGCGCCTCTGGCGCCACAGGTGCCGCGAATGAGCGGTTTCGTGCGTGGTTCGTCGACTCTGGGTTGTTGCGCTCTTCGCTGTCAGGTTCAGCTTCCAGCTCCGCCCTTTCGGACGCTGGTGCGTCAGACCTCGGGAGGCGATGGGTGCGCAACTTCTGGATGACCATCTATCGCGCGCTGTATCGGGCAGCCGTCGTACACACCTGGGCATTCGGCACCATCGTCTTCCTGATCGCGATGCTCAACGACGGCGCCGTGGCCAGGCGCATCAAAGCTTCTGCCGCGGGATTCGCGAGTCCGCTCTCCTTTCACCTCGCCGCGCACGGCTTGCTGGTTACGTTCGGCATCGGCGCGTCGGCGCTTCTGGTTCCCGTGCCGCTGCTCGCTTACTACTGGTCGGCTGCGGCACTTCTGGTCGGGGTGCTTGGCTGGCGTCTTGCAGCCTCATTCCACGTCAATCGCTAGCTTGCTTCGCCCTTTTTTTGCATTCAATTCGCGGACCCTATACCGCACCAACGGAGAACCTACATGACCACCGCAGAACATATCGACATGATCGACGATGCAATGACCCTGCCGGCCGAGGTCGCCCTCTCCGGCGACCATACCTCCACAGCCGGAACTTCGGGGTTCACCGAAGCGGGCCCGCTTGAGCCGGGTTCGGTCGAGCATGAGCTTCAAGAGATGGTCGATGCGGCGGACTCCCTACGCAGGGACGGTGTGATCACCGCCGCCGACGCTGAGAAGAAAAAGGCCGAAGTGGAGAAGACTCGCAAGCTGTTCCGCGAGCTGCCGCCCGAGCAACGCGCGGCCATCGTCAAGCGCCGCCGCGACCTGGGTCTGCAGATCCTGAACCGCGAGCTCGCCGGTGCCGCAGTGGTGGCAGTCGACCTGAAGCTGAACCACACACGGCTCCGCCCGCTGTTCCTCCAGTCGTGGCCCTACCTGAATCGGATGAGCCTGAACCTGCAGCGCTTCGGTGCGGATACGTTCGGCCGAAGCGAACTGACTACCATCAACGACTTCCTCGAACGTGAGCTGGCCAAGCTTGAGGACTACGTCGACGAGCAATTGCGCGTGGCGAAGGCTTACTGCGAGATGCGCGAGGCGGAAATGAAGGCGAAGAACGACATCATCTTCCGGCCCACGGTTACCCGGCCGTCGCTGGAAATGGAGATCCAAGCGTACTCACGCTTCTCGCTGCGCGCGCTGCAGGTTCTGGTCAATTTCGACAAGACGATGGACGAGTTTGATTTTATGGTGTGGAACGGCATCCGTGATCAGTCCGACGTCAATGACCAAGTGAACAGTTTCCTGCGCAAGTTCCAGCCGCTGGCGTTGCGTAGCTACACCACGCACTTGAAGTTGATGACGACGATCCGCGGCATCTAGAGCTCGTCGATGCCCGCCCCGTCTCTCGATAAACTCAACGCCGCCCAACGGGAGGTCGTGCTGCTGCGTAGCCACTGCGTTGCGGTCGCATGCCCTGGTGCGGGTAAGACCTCCACTATGGCCACGAAGGCAGCGCACTTGCTGTCGGATCCTGAGGTCGTTGTGGGGGCCGTCACCTTCAGCAAGGATGCGGCGCTGGAACTGCGCGAGCGCATTCTCGCGCTTGCAGGGGAAACTGCTAAGAGGCGGCTCATTGCGGGGACGTTCCACTCCTTGGCCTATAAGCAAATTCGCGTGAAAGGCTCGAAGAGCCAAACGATCCTGATGGATGGCGAGCGTCTCGCATTAGTCGATCAGGCCTTAAAAGCGGCGGAGCTCGATTGGAAGCTAGACGATGCCATAAGAGTCATTGAGAACCTCAAGACTGCCCTAGCCATCGTGCCGACAGATACCCCTGAAGGACGGCTTCTGGCTGCCTATCAAGACTCCCTTGAACGAAATGGGGCGCTCGACTTCCATGACATGCTGCGTCATAGCGTAAGTGGGATGCAATCCGGGTCACTCAAGCCTTATCCTTTTCATCATCTTCTCGTGGACGAGTTTCAGGATACTGACCCACTTCAGTATCAATGGGTGTGCGAGCATGCCCTACACGGAGCCACGATTACGCTTGTCGGGGACGATGACCAGAGCATCTATGGCTTTCGCTCGGCGCTCGGCTTCCGCGGCATGGAGTCCTTCATCAGGCAATTCGACGCTCAACCGGTAATACTCGGAAGCAACTATCGGTGCCGCGCGGAGATCCTAGCCGCTGCGGACCGAGTGATCGTCAACAATCGCGATCGGATTCCCAAGACGCTTGCGGCAGAACGGGGACCGGGAGGGACTATCGAGTTTAGCCGGTTCGGCGATGAATATGACGAGGCGGTAGCTGCTGTAGAAGCGCTGTCGCCCTTTCTCAGCAACGGTAGGAGTGGGGCGATTCTGGCTCGAACCAACCGGATTCTGGACCCGGTCGAAGCCATATGCAGATCCCACGGACTCAAGTACTACCGCGCATCCGGAACCTCGATTCTCAATCGTCCAGAGGCGGCCCTAATGGGAAGCCTTTTGGAACTTGTGCAGCGGGTTCGATCCCGTGGCATGGACACGCTCTTGGGCTTCGCCGGCCTCAGCGTCCACGAGCTTCGTTCTCTCCACGAAAAGCTCGGTCCGGGCCTACAGTTCCGCCAGGTAAAAGAGCTCGCTGGACTTGCCCTCAGCGATAGCTCGGTCGATACCTTTAGAGATTTCTCGAAGCGGCTCTCCGAGTGGCGAGCCTTGTGCGAGCGGCAGTTTTTCTCGCTGGTCCTCGAAGGCGTGAGCGATTGGATGTTGCGCCACGCGAAGGCCGATGCGGCAAAACGCGCCATCCGAACAACGTACGACGTACTTTCTAGGTTGAACGGTCCATTCTCGGACCGATTGGAGTTCCTACGGCGGAAGAACAATGAGCCTGGTAACGATGCCATTGTCCTTACCACCCTTCACTCTGCGAAGGGCTTGGAATGGGACGCAGTGGTTCTAATTCGGGTTGAGGAGACCGTGCTACCTGACGAGAAAGGGACTTCCGAAGCTGAAGAGAGAAGACTCTTTTATGTTGGTATGACAAGGGCCCGCGACTCGCTCTTCATCAGCACGGCAAAGAAGAACCCCACCTCACGCTTCGTCTTTGAAGCCGGCTTGCTCCAAACCTAGTTGTCTGACACCTCCTAGTGGAGCGACCGCGTACCGTCGGGTTGGCTGACTTCGTGAATGCCCTAAGGACAGGCACGAGCTGCCGGCTGAGAAACCAGTTTAAGGAACACTTGGCACGCCACGGCAGCCAGTGGCCCGGAGCCAAAGCCACTCCACCCTGAGTTGCGGCGGTGCGCCACTGGACGTCATTAAGCAATCATCCAGCAGCAAGCTCGCCCTAATGACCAACCGGCTCAGCGAGCCGGTCGCTATCGCCTCCAACCAAATCAAATCGGACGGCGCCGCCTATATGTCGCTTCGCGACGGGCCGATTTGGAGGGAGCCGCCTGCGCATTGGGTGGCGGTTAGTGCCCTTGGCCGTGACGCGCCCCTTGGAGACCAGCGAGCGTTCCTGTCTCGGCTATGCAGGCCGTCTGTACGGTGGTTACGCGTCCCTGCGTCTCCCGACCAACGCTCGTTCCAGGCGAGAGATCTGCGCAACACGACGCAGCAGATTCTGTGACAATTCGTCGAACTTGTGTCCGGCATGAGCAAATATCCCGCGACCACGGGTTCTGGTGGTAAGCAGCACACTGCGATCGGCAGCGTGTGCATTCCGCCGCAAAGCGCCCTTCCGGTGTCTCACGTCGCCGTATTCGCTGCCAATTCCCATGAAGGCAATCGGCTCTTGCGTCGCCGATTCGTACAGAAGTTGTAGATCACGCCAGGAAGCGGAGCTAGGCACCGTGCGCATATGCCCAGAGGTTGCCCTGCTGGCCTTTGTGCGCCGGGGCAGGCATGGCACCCGGCCGGGGGCAAGCGGCACCGCGCCGCGAGCGTCAGATGCAGCTCCAGGGCCACGTTAAGGCTCCCGCACAGAGTCCGACTATCCTTTCCATGATCTCCGACCGTCGAAGACGATGCAGGGTTGCCTAGGCCAGGGCAAAGTGGAAGAGCAGGACGATTGCCTGATAGCACTTCCCATTCGCTTCGTGACGTCTTAGGGCGGGCCTCAAGCTACCCCCACCCAGACATGCCAGCGAGATTGATTTTGCAGTGCCCCATGTGACCGTCAATGCCCTTAGCTCGCAGTTAGGCGCAAGGGCACCTGCACGGTCCCGCGGTGTAACGAGTTGGGCCGCAGTTTCGTATTGCGCTTGCTTGGTGCAACGGATTGGGCCGCAAATTAAAGTTGGCCGGAGAAAGGTGCATCGTTTTGGGCCGCTTTTGACCCGCAACTCGAAAAAGTGAGTACTTCCTATCGCCAGAACCGTAGTGTTTTGGAAATTGGGATAGCTTTGCGGACCAAGGGGATACACCTTTCCATCCTGGCTGCCGGAAAGAAGCTTCAGTGGGCTCATCCGTTCTCCGCGTCGATTCCTTGCGGACCAATAGATTGCGCTTTCGCGGTGGTGGTAATGATGCGGCATTTTTTGCGGGCCAATTCGCTACACCCTTGGCCTATATGTGGCGCATACGCAGGAGAGCCCGGCAGCAGGCCACGGAGGCAGGTGCTGTCCGAGTGGCAATGTACGGTGTTAAGAACAGGTGCCGTACGCGTTCGATGGGAGTTGCGGACCAAGGAACAACACTTTCTTTGCGGCAAAACTGAGGCGCGTGCCGCCGCTGGCGAGTATGAGGGTGCTCGAGCGGACCAATCGATTGCACCTTGAGCGTGGCGCTGGCACTGCGGACCAACAAACAACACCATCTCGCATCGGCTGCCAGAACTGCGCACCAATCAATTACACCTTATGGGGTGGGTGGTGCTGCGGACCAATGGACTGCACCTTCTTTGAACTAAGAGAATTGCGCACCAATAGATAGCACCTTGGCGA
The DNA here is from genome assembly GCF_014170355.1 of Cupriavidus sp. UME77. Lineage (NCBI taxonomy): Bacteria > Pseudomonadati > Pseudomonadota > Betaproteobacteria > Burkholderiales > Burkholderiaceae > Cupriavidus > Cupriavidus sp. UME77. The sequence continues at coordinate 31,386 of NZ_LZZU01000021.1, read as the reverse complement.
GTGGACGATTTGCGGACCAACAGAGTGCACCTTTGGATGAATCGCCAGGACGCGGACCAATCGATTACACCTTGAGCCGGTGGTTGGATTTGCGGACCAATGGACTACACCGTCAGTAGTTCGGCAGTCGTGCGGACCAATCGATTGCACTTTATCGGGAGCGCTCGGATTGCGGACCAATGCATGACACCTATATGTACGGCTGCTCTGGGTTCAACTGCTGCTGCTGTGGATAACCTGGTCGGTTTTGACTTTCCGCATTTTTTTGTGGAGAGCAAGCAGCTTCTATGTTTGTAAACCAGCTAACGTATACGAGGGCGTTTTTCTTGTTGTAAATCAAAAGGTTATGGCAAGCAAAGTGTACTTTTTTGGTACCAAGGTGTGATTCATTGGTTCGGAGGTGTCATTTTTTGGGCCGCAGAAGTGTTAACTATTGGTACCTCAAGGTGTTATTCGTTGGTCTCAAAGTGCAATTCATTGGCCTATGGTGTTAACCATTGGTTTGAGACCCTTCGAAGACCGTGGATCGCTTGGCAGGTAAGGCTTTGCAAGCCAGGGTTCATTTCAAAGGTGTAAAGCATTGGTGCGGAGGTGTAGATTTTTGGTGCGGCGTGTACGTCGCCTCCGCATCAAGGTGCAATCGTATACTTGACTCGTTGCACCTTTAGATAGATATTACCGGCACTACCGCTAGTGCACCCCTCCCCTATGGCTGACGTCCCACGTAATCTCCAGGAGCAACTGGGCTTCGACATTTTCAACGCAGTGCGTGGGGAAATGGGTGCGGCAACGCCGATCACTGAGTCGAGCCGCGAGATAGGCTATCGGAAAACGAACGTATTGATCGACGTTTCCCCGCTGACGCTCCTCGCCCGCCGTGCTATCAATGCACTCTGGTTGACCGTCTCCGAGAATCCCGACCTATCACACTACGATATTGAACTGGGCTATTTCAAATGGCTTGCCAAGTTCGAGACATCCAACAACCTAGCACACCTAAAGAAGGCATTGCGCGAATGCCAAAGTGCGTCGGTGCAGGTATCTGTCGACGATACCGATGGTGATCCGCAGTGGGCCTCCGTGCCACTGCTCGGATCTGTTGGTATCTCCGGCGGCCGCGTGGTGTTCAAGGTCGACGAGATGATCAGGCGGCAACTCAAGGATCCACAGCGGTACACCTATCTGTCGTTGCGCATGTCGGCTGCATTGAGCAACTATGCCTACATTCTGTACGAGAGGTTGAGCTCGCTCCGCTTCATGGGGACGACTGAATGGATTCCGCTTGATGTGGTCCGAAAATGGGTCAATGCTGACTCGGTTAAGTCGCTTACCGAGTACAAGCAGTTCAAGCGTCTCGTGCTTGATAAAAGCACGGAACAGATCAACGAATTGACCGACCTGTATGTTGAATTCGAGACGAAGACCACGCCTGGATCGCGTCGCGTAGCGGCTCTGCGCTTCAAGCTGCGCGATAACGCAAAGGGCAAGCTGGTCCTGGACTTCGCTCATCCTCACGAGTTGAAGGATCTCTATGAGACCCTTGTTAAGGGTTTCGGCCTTAGCAAGCGGCAACTCAACGAAATCATTGGCAACCGCGAAGTGAATACGGACGAACGCATTCGTAAGGCTATCGAGTTGGTGAAGCATCGTGTGCGCGTCGGCGGAGTGAAGTCTCCCGGCGCTTACCTAATGCGAGCGATCAAGGAAGGCTGGGAGCTTAGCGAAATCGAACGAGAGATTGCTGCTGGTAAAAAAGTCGAACCCGGTCAGCCGATCCAGATCGCCCCTGCTGAACTCGAGTTCGCCAGTTCACTTGAGCGGGACGTTGATGCAGGCCTGGCGGCATTTCAGGCGTTGGACAAGGCGGCACGAGACGAGGTACTTGCCTCGCTATATCGCGAGACCACCTTCAAGATGGCCACACGGCGCGCAAAGATTAAGTCCGAGCCAGATGAGGCAGCCATCCTTGGGCGGAAGGCCCTGAAGACGGAATTGGGCCTTTTCATGAGCAGAACCCGAGGACAACCTGTAGTGCCACAGTGATTGCGGCACTCTCACCAAAAAGGGGGCTAGCCCCCTTTTTCTAATGGTGCGAGATTAGCTGATAGCTACCAGATAGCTACCAGATAGCGGTCAGCGCTTATATTTTTCTTCCATCGCTTCCACGGCGCGCTCGAGCAACGCACCGGACGGGATATTCAGTGCTTCGGCCAGAGCATTGAAGCGCGCAATCGTATCGGGGGTTGCCTTGATATTGATCTGCTGATTACGACCAGTTGTGAATCGACGCTGGCGTCGCGGAGGTGCGGTGGTCGCCGCCGTCTCCAGTTTGCGGGCATCGCGACTCACGAAGCCGTTCTCCTTGGCGACTTGCTCAATGGCCTGCCGATCGGGCCGTGGCTTGTCTTCTCGCGGCCGCGGCTCAAAGTCATCAAGCGCGGCGTCAAGTGGATTCGCTCTGCTCATTATGCAGTCTCCTTCTTCTCTTCCATTTGGCCCTTGCGCAGGAACTGAAGGACCTCACCTGCGAACAATTCCGCGTTCTCAATTGCCTTGTCGACATTTGACACCTCGGAGCGGCTAAGGCCCGAGAGCGACTGTCGGTAGGCGAACATTGCCTTGAAAGCTGCGCGTTCATTCAGCTCTGTCTTGAACACGGGAATACCTGCATTAGCAAAGGAGCGCCGGATGTGTGTCGTTTCTCGACTCTGGATTGCTACGGATGTTCTAGTGAACAGGACAGCGTAGGGAAGCTTGTAGTCGGGCTTGTGTTTTTGGATGCCTCTCTCATGCGCACGGATGAGGCGGAACGCTCTGCCAGCCTGTTCCGCGTCCAGTTGCGACCCTTGCGTAGGCACTACAACAAAGTCTGCTTCGCTGATCGCGTGCGCGACGATGGTCGCAGCGGTTCCTTCCAAGTCGACGATCACGAATGCGGACTCTTTCGCCGCCGCATCAATCCTGTCGGCAATGTCCTCCTCAGTGACATCCGAGATCACAGTCATAGACTTTGGAGCCGCACCCTCAGCAGCCCAGGTCTTCACGGGGTGATTCGGGTCGGCGTCAATGACGGTGACGCTCTTGCCGCGCTCTGCGATTTGGGTGGCCAAGACTAGGGATGATGTCGTTTTCCCTGCTCCGCCCTTCGGGCTTACGAACACGATTGTCGGCATCGAGTTTCCTTTTGCAAGTAGCTATCTGGTTGCTAGCAGGTAGCGTGGCTAACTAGTTACAGGAGTATAGCGGATAGCTACTAGATATCAATGGCTACTAGGTAGCTACTGTGATACCCAATTGGTAGCTTCGATGGGCTAGGCCAATTGGGCGTTAGGTATCCATAAGATATCTTATAGGTATCTGAAAAGTAGCTGACAGATATCGACCCCATAAACAGGACCCCTTGGGAGTACAAGAGTACCCCTGAAGCCGATGTAACCAGATAGCTACCATATTGGTAGCTATCTGGTTACCAATCGTCGAAGTGCTTCTAGGCCACCTGTCAGCTCGCTACCAGCTAACTCGTTAGAGCAATAACTCCGGCTTTCCGGTGGCGATGGCACTCGATAGCGTGCAGATATCGAGTGCCAGCCGTGAACCACGTCGAGCCGGCACTTCCGCCGGTAGACGATTCAGAGGACGCCGGGCCGGGCAGTATTGGCGATGTCGCTCCTGCAGTACTTTCTGAGATTTGCCAGCGGACCAAGATATGTTGCTTTCCCAGATTCGCCCAGCACCGGCACCGGGACGCAATAGTCGGCGGAAGAAGGTATCTGGTAGCTATCAGATAGAGATGCAACGATGCCCGATAAGTACCGGATAGCGGACTGATGTCTAGATACCCGATAGATATCTGAAAGCTAGCCTTGGATCGGCAACGACGAGTATAGCGGGATCCATCCGGTACCGAATCAGCCGGCGCAGCTACTTGGTAGCTACCAGTAAATCCGACTCGCTATGCCGCGGGGTCGTAGACTTCCAATTCTCTGCAGCGACAGAGCGGAACACCAATACAAGCTAGCTGGTAGCTAACCAATAGTTTCTGGTGCGAGATGCAACGATGTTCGATTGCTTCCAGGTAGTAATCGCTACTAGTTAGCTACTAGCGAAATGAGCTAATCGAAACAGTGCCGACATGGCCACTGGAAGGATATCGGATAGATACCTATCAGATAACCTTTAGTAGGCGCAACGACAAGTACAGCGGGATTCCTCCGGCCCCGAATCAGCCGGCGCAGCTACTTGGTAGCTACCAACAAATCCGACTCGCGATGCTGAGGCGTCGTAGACTTCCAAATCTCTGCAGCGACAGTCTGGAACGCCAATTCAAGCTAGCTGGTAGCTAACCAATAGCGTCTGACGCGAGATGCAGCGATGCTTGATTGCCACTTGGCGGCAATAGCTACTAGCGCAACGAAACGATTGAAATAGTACCGACAGACCAACTGGGATGAAGATAGCTAATAGATACCTGTAAGATATCCTTGATTGGGCGCAACGACGAGCACAGAAGGATTCCTCTGGTGCCGAAACGGCCACTGCAGCTACTTGGTAGCTACCAATAAATTCGACTTGCCATGCCACGGGATCGTAGACTGACAGAGTGGAACACCGTTCTAAGCTAGCTGGTAGCTACCCAATAACCCCAGGTGAGAATGCGGTGATTCCACTTAGCAAAAATGGCTACCAGGTAGCTACTACCCATAACGCAATGGCCAAGATCGTACCGCTATGGCAGCTGATGTTGATACCTAACAGATATCCTTAACGGGCGTATCGGCGACCAGGTCGCGATTTCTCAGATGTGGAAACAACAAACTGGCCGACGTTGAGATAGCTAGTAGCTGCCATCGTAGAAATTCCGCTACCTGATAGCTACCAATAAATCCAGATCACTTCTGCGCGGTAGATTGGAGTATCTATGCCGGCTATCTGGTAGCTAGCCGGCAGCCTATGGCGTGAGACGCAACAATGTGCGAGAGCCACCAGATAGAAACGGCTACTGGCTAGCTACTAGCTTAATGCGACGGTCGCGGGAAGAACGTGTGGCTAACTGGTTTGGGGATACCTTGTGGATAGCTGATTGGTATCTCGTAATGGATGCACCCGCAAGCAGCGCAGGATGTCGCCGAGGATTCGGCGCATCAACTCGTCGATAGGACCGCCATTGGCTACCACGGTATCAACAGCCAATGTTGCTACCTGGTAGCTACCAATAAAGCCAACTTGCTTCGGCACGTCAGTGTAGCTATGCCAAATTTCTGCGCAGTAGATTGGAATATCTATGCAGGATATCTGGTAGCTAGCCGATAGCCCGTGACGTGAGACGCAACGAGATGCGATAGCTACCAGATAGCAACAAGTTACTTGCTAGCTTCTAGCTCAATGCGACGGTCAAGGTAAGAACGCGCGGCTAGCTGGTCTGGAGATGCCTTGCGGATACCTGATCGGTATCCCTTGGTGGACGCACCAGCAAGTAACGCAGGGTGTTGCCGAGGCTAAAATGGCCAGACTGCCGCGTCAATAGGACCGTAAGTGCCTAGACGGTAACAATGGCCAAAGTTTCTACCTGGTAGCTACCAATAAATTCGACTTGGTGTGGTGCGGGATCGTCGACCTCTCTGTATTCGAACACCTGACCTGATGAGAGGGCGGCCAAAGTACGACCCCGCCCGGCTATCAGGTAGCTATCAGCTAATGACTTTGGGCGGTGTTCTCGTCGTGAGGAATGGTTAGCTACCAGATATCTGGGGGTATGCATCGCCAGCCGATACTCCAACGCGGTCCAGCAGGAAATACGTCGGTGTGAATGAGAGGCACGAGTACTAGTTGCCTATCTAGCCAGTCGGTAGTCACGACCAATTGATATCCGATCCTGAGAGCCTCCATCTAGGTTGGCTACCAGATAGCTAACTGTATAGTCGAGAAAAGCGGATCGGTTTCCTAGGGAGCCTCCCAAGCCCCTTTGGGGCCAGGCGCTCGAGAAGCCTCTCCAGAAACAAAAATAGCAAACAGCTCTAGGCTAGCTGGCAGCGGCATTTGTAGAGAAGGTGAGCCCTAGTGCTCGAAGTACTAGATGGTTACTGGATAGCTACTAGCTAGCTGACAGTAACCTGATGAGTGGCCCTAATGAGACCTCTGTGTGGACTACACGTGCCTCATAAGTGCACCTATCGGGGCAGTTTGAAAAAGCTCTCGGAGCGCGCCCATGGTCGGTCTGCCAACCCACTCAGCCCGTGACCGTGTGCTGGGGATGGGACTGCGCTCCTCCGCTGTCCATTAAAAATAGCACCTCACCGTGATTCACAATGAACGGGCGATAACTGATAGGCATCAGTCATCGCTGTTTCTCAAGTTCACATATCTGGTCGCTGCAAATGCTGCTGTGCTTGGCTCTCCGATCAACACGGCGACGCCGTGTGTGCCTGAAGTGAGGCAATCCCAGCAACACGAGGCGCTATTCGTGAATGCTCGGCGAAGAAGCCTGGCCACAACCCTTCTGGTGGCTAACGGTGTGGCGTAGACCTGAAGGCGAGCGGCGGGGGCCCAACGTAGCCGAATCGAGCAAGGGGAGGGGCGGACCAATACGCGAACGGCGGTCCTGCGGAGCCGACATCCGGACGTACTCCTCGATGGGCCGAGGGCGCTCAGTCTAAGTCTGCCAGTACCGCACCAAGGGTATAAGTCTTTGATTTTCAAGACTAACTATCGACTCCACCAATCATCCGCTCAAAAATGACGACCAAAATGCTATGCCGATAATTGTCGATCTTGCCCCGGAGCCTCATCGCGACAACGGAGTCGCACTGAACGCCGAGGAGCAGGGAACCCAGAGTGGGAGATGGCACAGCAATGGCCGTCCGCGCCCAAGCAGCGGCCCTCACACGGTCTACCACCAGTTCCTGGATGGCCTTGGTGATGGCTGATTGCCTCAAGCTCAGTTTACGGCCCGCGCGGACGATCGAATCCGACTGCAGTGCACGATCAAAGGTTCGCATGGACTTGAGCTTGAGGCGGCGCGGCATCACGTCGCACAGGCTGACTGTGGGATTGCTGGGCAAGAGGCTCATTTCCATCACTGCATGGTGGCAATGACCCTAGCGCCAAAGAATAACCCTCATGTCCCCTACAACCCCAAAACATTTGCCCCAATGTTTGGATCGATCTCTCGCTCAAGACGTTGCGGATACACAGACACCGTAACCTCCAGCGACCCCGTCCCAACCTCCATCGCCAGGATATGCCCCCCGTAGGTGTCAAACAGTTTGTCCCCGGCGACCCCATGCGCATGGATAGAGGGTTTCCCATCCTTCCACGCCAGACTCCCCACAATGCTAGCCATCTCCACATTCTGGAATGTCTTGGGATTGAACGCCTTCTTGTTCGCATCCCAGAACCCAAAGGTCACGTTGGCAAAGCCGATGGCGCTCAGGCTTGCGCTGGGCACGTGCTCGCAGATGGCAAAAGCTTCGATCTGCGCGAACACGTTGTCGCCCATACGCAGCACCAGCAGGTAGCCCATCGGCGTTTTGATATAGCGCTTGACGCTGACACTCGGGTAGGCGGGGTTCTGGCTAGCGGCCAGCGCGGCAGCGCATTCGCTCGATTGCGCGCGGGCGGGCACGGACGAAAGGCTGAACGCAAGGATGGCCAATGTAGCCAGAGCCATGCCGTGTCTTGGCCGCCTGTCGACGGTAACTGTTTGCTTCATGGCAGTCTCCTTCTTGGGTATGTAGGTGGTAGTCATTGTTTCGATCGGGGCAATCATGAACAGGCTTAGCGCAGCCAACTCGCCGGCACGAGGATGAGTTGGGGGAATAGCACGAATAGGAACATCAGCGCGGTGAGCGACAGCAGGAAGGGCCACACGCCCGCGATCACACTATCGAGGCTGCAGCGCGAGGTTCCGGCCACCACGTTGAGCACGGTGCCCACCGGCGGTGTCAGCAGCCCGATGGCGTTGTTGAGGATGAACATCACGCCGAAGTACACGGGGTCGATGCCGGCTTTGGTGATCACGGGCATCAGGATCGGCGTCATGATCAGCACGGTGGGCATCAGGTCTAGCGCCGTGCCGACGATGATCACCAGGACCATGATCACGAACATCAGCAGGATCTTGTTGTCGATGAAGGGATCGAGCAGCGCCGTGACCTGCGCCGGGATATTGGCGATGGTGATGAGCCAGGCGGCGACCAGCGCGCAGGCAACCAGGAACAGCACCGTGCTGGAGGTCTTGGTGGCGGCGACGATCAGGCGGGGCAAGTCGCGTACTTTCAGCTCTCCGTATACGAAGCGGCCGACGGCCATGGCGTAGACAACGGCAACCACGGCGGCCTCGGTGGGCGTGAACACGCCGATCTTCATGCCGCCGATGATGACCACTGGCAGCACCAGCGCCCACACACCGTCCATCAGCGCCTGCCGCAGCCGGCGGAACTCGAAGCGTTGCGTGGCAACAGCGGAGGCCGATTCCTTGCGGGCGCAGAAGTACCACGTGGCGGTGAGCGTCAGTGCCATCATGGCGCCGGGCGCAATGCCGGCGAGGAACAACTTGGTGATGGATACCTGCGCCACCACGCCGAACACCACGATGGCGATCGATGGGGGGATAACCGGCGCGATGATGCCGCCCGCCGCGATCAGTCCGGCGGAGCGCGGCACGTTGTAGCCGGCGTTACGCATCATGGGGATGAGCAGTGCGGCCACCGCGGCCGTGTCCGCCACGGCCGAGCCGGAGATGCTGGCTACCACCGTAGCGGCGATGATCGCCACATAGCCGAGGCCGCCGCGCACGTGGCCGACGGTAGCTTCCGCCACCCTGACGATGCGGCTCGACAGCCCGCCGGCGTTCATCAGCTCGCCGGCCAGCATGAAGAACGGGACGGCCATCAGCGGGTAGTTGTTCACGCCTTCTAGCATGTTCTGCGCAATGATCTGCGTATCGAAATTGCCGAGGTGGAACATTAGCGCGATGCCCGACACCAGCAGCGAGAATGCGATCGGCATGCCGAGCGCCATGGCGCCCAGCAGGGAACCGACGAATACAACGATAGTCATGACAGACTCCAGGAAATCATTCGCCGCTGACGCCGGACTCCGGCACCAACTCCGCGCGCGGCATGCGCCCGCTCAGCAAGCGCCACAGCGAGTGCGCCAGCAGGCCGGCCATGCCCAGGCTGCTGAACAGCAGGCAGGCGTAGACGAGGCCGATGGGCACGCCCGTCACCGGGGCCATGTCGTCCATGCCGATCACCACCAGCTTCCATGCGCCGTTGGCCAGTAGCAGGCAGCAGGCGAGCGCGCCGGCGTCCGAGATAAAGCGGCACAGGCGCTGTCCCGGCTCGCCGAGCCGGGACACGATGGTGGACATGCCAAGGTGCGCCTTGTCGCGCATGACCAGCAGGGCGCCGGTCAGCGTCAGCCACATGAAGACGAAGCGCGAGGCTTCCTCCGAGAATGCGATGCCTGAGTTGAAGGCGTATCGCAGCACCACATTGGCGAACACCAGCACGATCATGACGGCCATCATGGCCACCATCGCGCCTTCCGCCGTACGCACCATGACGCGGGTCACGGTGGGCTCTTCGCTTGTCCTTTCCATATTCGTTGTCTCTCGATTCATTGATTCGTCTGGCCGATCCGGTAGAAGCGCAGCGCGTTGCCGTGCCACACGGCGTGTGCTGCCTCAGCGCCCAGGCCATCCAGTCCTGCGGCCACCGTCGCGATCACTTCCCCGATGCTCGCGCGCAGCCCGGACACCGGCAGGTTGCTGGCAAACATGCAGCGCTGCCAGCCGAAGATGTCCAGCGCCTGCCGGATGACGCGCGCATTGCCGGCCCGGTCCCACGGTGCATCGGGAAGGCCGAACTCGGAGAGCTTCACGTGCACGTTGGGTAGGCGCGCTAGCGCTTCCATTCCGCCGCGCCACGCGGCAAGGCCTGCGTCGGAGCGGTCCCATGGCAGCCCGGTGTGTTCCAGCACCACGCGCAGCATGGGAAACATCGCGACCGCATCTGCCGCCTCTTGCAGATGCCAGAACGGCACGCGCAAGTCCCACGACAGGTCGTGCGTGGCCAGCAGGCCGAGGCCTCTCAGCCAGCGCGTATCCTGCAGCGTGCCGGCGTGCCCGCGCACGCTCTGGTCAGCGCGCCGGCTCGTCACCGGCTTGCAGCGCACGCCGCGCACCAGCGGAAAAGCCGCCTGCGCCAGCAAGCGCTGCTCCAACTCGGCGCCGTTGAAATCCGCATGCGCCACGATGGCATTCGGAAAACCGTGAACCGCGTGGATCCGGTGGAGCCAGCCGGTCTCCGCGAGGGACTCGTCGGGATGGCGCTCGGCTTCCACGTGCACGGTGGCGGCGATCGGCATGTTGCCCGAGCGCCTCTGGTAGGCGTCCGGGCCAAAGTCCTCACACAGCGTGGCGTAGTCGCCGAGGAAGAAGGCTTGCGGGTCGTACTTCTCCTGCAGCCACGGATAACGCGCGTCGTCGCTGAAGCGCCAGAGATGATGATGTGCGTCTACAATGACTGACGGCGAGGGCAGCGTTTGCATGTCCGGTCTCCGCGCGGCTTTAGCGTTGGGCGTCGATGGCGCGCAGCACGGTGTCGCCGTTTTTCTGCACGTAGAGCTGGCGCGTCTCTTCCTTGACGATCTTCTTGATGCTAGCCACGTCCGGATGCTCGTTGACCTGCATGCCCTTGGCGCGCAGCTGGGCGATGGCCGCCGCTTCATTATCGGCGTTGAGCTTGCGCTGGAACGTGGCGGCGGCCGCGGCTTCTTCCAGCAGGATCTTCTGGTACTCCGGCTTGAGCGAGTCGAACTTCGCCTTGTTCATCAGTACCACCAGCGCGGTGTAGGCGTGGCGCGTGAGCGATAGGTATTTCTGCACCTCGTACATCTTGGACGACAGCATCAGCGTGGGCGGGTTTTCTTGCCCGTCCACCGCACCGGATTCCAGCGCACCGAAGACCTCGGCGAACGGCATCGGTTGAGGGCTTGCGCCGAGCAGCTGGAACGCCTTGATATGCGACGGGTTCGGCGTGGTGCGGATCTTTAGGCCGCGGATATCGTCGGCCTTGTTGATCTGGCGCTTGTTGTTGCCCAGGCTGCGAAAACCGATCTCCCAGAAGGCCAGGCCCTTGATCTGGTGCGAGCCCAGTTCATCGAGCAGCCCGCGCCCCACCGTGCCGTCCAGCGTGCGATAGGCCTGCGGGCCGTCGTCGAACTGGTAGGGCAGGTCCAGCACATTGAGCTTGGGCACGAGCCCGGTGATGAACGGATTGCCGGTGGCGCCGATATCGATGGTGCCGCTGCGGATGCCGGTGACCAGCGTGGTGTCGTTGCCGAGCTGGCTGTTGGCAAAGACCTGGATCTCGACAGCGCCTTGCGTGCGCTCCTTGACCTTCTTGCTGAACGATAGCGCGGCCAGGTGCTGGGAGTCGGTTTCGGGCACGGTATGGCTGAAGCGCAGCTTGATGGGTGTTTGCGCGTTGGCCAGGGTGGCTGTGGTGGTGGTGGCCGCGAACATCGCGGCCACCACGATACGCGAGATGGCGTGTCTCATGGTGTCTCCTTCGAATTGTGTGTCGGTGTGGCGAGCCCGGGTGGTCCCGGGTCTCGCTGGGTCGGGCGAAAGGCTCAGGGAGGGGGGCCGAGCAGGCCGCGGCGTGCGAGGTTGCTCATCAGGGCGCCGATGCCGAACCGCCATGGCGGCAGGTTGGCGCTGTTGCCGACCCAGTTGACGAGGCTGCCGAGCCGAGCCGCGCGGATGGACACGCGGTCGCCCAGGTGATGCGTAAAGCCGGCGCCGGGCGCGTCGCGGTCCTGCACGGGCGCGAACATCGTGCCGCAGAACAGCATCATGCCGTCCGGATACTGGTGGTGCGGGCCCATGGCGTGGCCGACGAGTTCCTGCGGCGAGCGGCTGATCTGCGTCATGGAGCTGGCACCTTGCAGCACGAAGCCGTCGTCGCCTTCGATGGTGAGCTCGATGTCGGTCGCGCAGATGTCGTCGATGCCATACTCCGCGTCGCACAGGCGGATCCAGGGGCCGATGCTGCACGAGGCATTGTTGTCCTTGGCCTTGCCCAGCAGCAGCGCGCTGCGTCCTTCGAAGTCGCGCAGGTTGACGTCGTTGCCGAGCGCCGCCCCGACGATGGTGCCACGCGAGGATACCGCGAGCACCACCTCCGGCTCGGGGTTGTTCCACGACGAGCCCGGATGAATGCCCACGTCCACACCTGTGCCCATCGACGACAGCGGCGCCGCCTTGGTGAAGATCTCCGCATCCGTACCGATGCCCACTTCCAGGTATTGAGACCACAGCCCCTGGGCGAGCAGCACCTCCTTGATGCGCAGCGCCTGCGGCGAGCCCGGGCGCACGGCGGCGAGCCCGGCGTCGGCAAGGTGTGCCACGCTCTGGCGGACCGTCTCGGCCTTCGCGGCATCGCCGCGCGCCTGCTCCTCGATGACGCGCTCGATCATGCTGGCGGCAAAGGTTACGCCGGCAGCCTTCACGACCTGGAGGTCGTTCGGCGCGAGCAGGTGCCGGTAGCGGGGATCGGGGCCGTGCTCGCAGGTGGATGCCAGCCAGTCTGCTACCAGCCCAAGCGATGCACCTTCGGCACGCCTGACCGCGTCGGCCGGGTCAGGCAGATCAAGCAAGCTGGTGATGGTCGGATGCAGCGCGCTTAGGTCGAACAACTGGCCGTTGCGCACGACGACCGGCGTTGGGCCGCCTTGCGGTCCCGGTAGCCACACGCGGCCAACCAGCACCGCCTGCGCGGCGTCGCGCGGCAGGGTTTCCTCGATGGTGATGCGGCGCGCCATGTCAGACCTTTACCTGGCCGTCTTTGACCACCTTGGCCCACTTGGTGAGCTCGGCGCCGATAAAGGTGCCAAAGCGCGCGGCGCTACCGCCGCCATCCTCGGCGCCGAAGCTGGCCAGCTTGTCCGCCACCTCCGGCATCGCCAACACTTTGTTCATGTCGGCGTTCATCTTTTGCACCAAGCTCGGCGGCATGCCCGCGGGGCCGACCAGCCCGTACCAAGTGCTGGCGTCGAAGCCGGGGAAGCCCGATTCCGCGACGGTGGGCACGTTGGGGAAGCTCTTGGCGCGCCTGGGCCGGGTCTGTGCAATGGCGATCAGCTTGCCGCCCTGGATCTGCGGCGTGGCCGAGGTCATGGTCTCGAAGCTGAAATCGATCTGCCCGCCGATCAGGTCGGTGAGCATGGGCGCTGAGCCGCGATACGGCACATGCATCGCATCCACGCCGGCACGCAGCTTGAACAATTCGAGCGCCAGGTGCTGCGCCGCGCCCGCGCCAGACGAACCGAACGTGATCTTGCCCGGACTCTTGCGGCACTGGTCGATTACATCCTTCAGGGTCTTGGCGCCTTCCCGCGTATTGCAGATCAGCAGATTGGGCGTGACGCCCACCAGCATGATGGGCGTGAAGTCGCGGCCGACCACGTAGCCCAGCTTGGGATACAGGCTGGGCGCGATGGCGTGGTTGCTGATGTTGGTCATCAGCAGCGTGGTGCCGTCGGCGGGCTGCTTGACCGTATACTCGGCGGCAATCACGCCGGCGGCGCCGGGACGGTTGTCGACGATGACCGACGTATGCCAGAGCTCGCCGAGCTTGTTGGCCATCACGCGCGCCATCACATCGGTGCCGCCCCCGGGCGGAAAGCCCACGACGATGCGGATGGGGCCGGTTGGCAGTGCCTGCGCAAAGGCCAGGGGTGCGGCCAGCGAGGCGGCGCCGGCGGCCGTGGCAGTGAGGAACGTCCTGCGTAGCATGGCTTGTCTCCAGTTTGTTTTTATAGGTACAGCGGACTTCTTTGCGCTCTTATGCGGCGCTGGTTTGCCCCTCTCTCCTGCAAGCGGGAGAGAGGGGCAAACCACAAACACCTACATCGCCTCAGCCAGCATCGCCGCGTACTCCTCCGCGCTCGCAATGCGCGGATTGGTCTTGTGGCAGTGATCCGCCAGCGCGCCTTCAATAATGCGGGGGAACAGGGCGCTCGTCACCCCAAGCGCTGCCAGCCCGTTTGGCAGGCCCAGCTGTTGGTTCATGGCGACGATGGCCGAGCCGATGGCTTCGGGGCCGTCGAGCTGCATCGCCTGCGCCATGCGCTCCAGGCGCTGCTCGTCGCGCACCGAGGGGGCTGACGCATTGAAGCGGATCACGGTGGGCAGCAGGATGGCGTTCAGGGTGCCGTGGTGCAGCAGCGGATTGATCCCGCCTAGCGAATGGCTCAGGCTATGCACGCAGCCCAGCCCTTTCTGGAAGGCCAGGGCGCCTTGCATCGACGCGCTCATCATGTTCAGCCGCGCGCTGCGGTCTTGCGGCGAGGCGGTGGCGGTCTCGATATGCAGCCAGGCGCGGCGCAGACCGTCGAGTGCTATGCCGTCGGCGGGCGGGTTGAACGCCGGCGCCAGGAAGGTCTCGATGCAGTGGGCGATGGCGTCCATGCCGGTGGCTGCCGTCAGCCGTGGCGGCAGGCCAAAGGTCAGTTCCGGGTCGCAGATGGCTACGCGCGGCACCAGGTAGGGCGAGAGCACGCCCACCTTGCGTCCGTCGTCGAGGATCAGCACTGCGCCGCGGCCTACCTCGCTGCCGGTGCCGGCCGTGGTTGGCACGGCGATCAGCGGGGCGGTGGCTGCAGTGATGCGTGCCACGCCGCCTTCGATGGCGGCAAACGTTTTGAGCGGACCCAGGTGCGTGGCGCACACGGCAACCCCCTTGGCCAGGTCAATCGGCGAGCCGCCGCCTACCGCGATGATGCCGTCGCAGCGGTGCTCGATATAGAGCGCCACGGCTTCGCGCATGGCGCGCTCGGTCGGGTTGGAGGGGGTGCCGTCGAAGACGATGGCCTGGATGCCGGCAGGCAGTTGCACCAGCACGCGCTCCAGGATGCCCGCTGCCTTGACGCCGGCATCGGTGACCACCAGCGGGCGGGCGATGCCAATGCGCTCGCATTCTTGCGGCAGCAGCGCAATCGCGCCGAAATCGATCTGGATCTGGGTGATGTAGTTGATCAGGGCCATGTTATCTGTTGTCTCCATGCGGTATGTGCTGTGCGTGCTGGGCGGCTTCTCGGACATTGCAGAGCGCTGCGTTGGTGACGAAGTCTAGAAACAAGCCGCCAGCGCCACAACGTGGATTTACTTGAAGCAGGCCCAAGTTTTTTTCATAGGCCGGTCAGGCGGGGGCGTAGTTTTTCTTGAAGAACCGCTGAGTTTTTCTCGTTTGGCGGGCGGCGGCGGAAACCCTAGACTTCGGCAGGTCAAGGCACCGCCTCGAGCCTGCGCTAGCGGCAGGCGCCACCCAACATCCGCCGACATCCATCGACAAAAACAAACCATGAGACAAGCCATCCTGATCGAGTACGACGAGCGCATCGCCACCATTACGCTGAACAACCCGGACAAGCTGAACGCGCTCGACCTGGGCATGTGGCAGGGCCTGGCCGACGCGTTCAAGTCGTTGTCAGCCAACGATGACCTGCGCTGCATCGTGCTGCGCGGCGCGGGCGACAAGGCCTTTGCCGCCGGGGCGGACATCGAGGAGTTCACCCGCATGCGTTCCAACGCGGCGCAGGCGCAGGACTACGCGCAGATCACCCACGCGGCCATGGAGGCGATCGCCGGCAGCCGTCACCCTACGGTGGCGATGATCCAGGGCGCTTGCGTAGGCGGCGGACTGGAGATTGCCTCGATGTGCGACATGCGTATCTGCGGCGAGTCCAGCCGCTTCGGCGTGCCGGTCAACCGGCTCGGCCTTGTGATGTCGTATGGCGAGCTTGGCGGCTTGATGGCGCTGGCCGGCCCCGCCGTGGCGTTGGAGATCGTGCTGGAAGGGCGCGTGTTCGGGGCGTCCGAGGCGTTGGAGAAGCGCCTGGTCAACCGGGTTGTTCCGGATGCCGAGGTGCCGGTCGAAGCCTACGCCGCGGCACGCCGCATCGGTCAGGGTGCTCCGCTGGTCGCCCGCTGGCACAAGCAGTTCGTGCGCCGGCTGATGAACCCCGCGCCGCTCAGTGCGCAAGAGCACGCCGAGGCCTATGCCTGCTTCGACACGGAGGACTTCCGCATCGGCTACCAGGCCTTCGTCAACAAATCGAAGCCGGCCTTCCAGGGCCGCTGACCCGCACGCCTCCCGTTACCAAGCCATAAGGTTTCCAATGAATTTGCCTTTGTCGAACATCAAGGTCCTCGATGTCAGCCAGATCATGGCTGGCCCCTTTTGCTGCATGCTGCTCGGCGACATGGGCGCGGACGTCATCAAGGTGGAAACGCCGGGCGTCGGCGACCAGACCCGCAAGGCCATGGGTTTCCGGCTCAAGGGCGAGGACAGCGGCGGCTTCCTGGCGCTGAATCGCAACAAGCGTAGCGTGGAGATCGACCTGAAGAATCCCGCCGGGCTGGAAGCGTTCTATGAACTGGTGCGCGGCGCCGATGTATTGGTGGAGAACAACCGCCCCGGCGTGGCCGCACGGTTGAAGATCGATTACCCGGTGCTGCGCGAGATCAATCCGCGGCTGGTCTATGCCAGCATCTCCGGCTTTGGCCAGACCGGCCCGTGGGCGCGCCGGCCCGGGCTGGACCTAATCGCGCAGGCGATGTCGGGCGTGATGAGCGTGATGGGCCATCCCGATGGGCCACCGGTGAAGTCGAGCGTGCCGATTGCCGACCTGGGCGCGGGCCTCTTTAGCGCCTACGGCATCCTGAGCGCGATCATCGGGCGCGGCCATACCGGGCAAGGCCAGTATGTGGACGCATCGCTGTTTGAAACCGCGCTGGGCCTGTCGGTGTGGGAGTCCGCCGAGTACTGGGGCACGGGCACGGTGCCGGTGCCGATCGGCAGTGCCAACCGCATGAGCGCGCCTTACCAGGCCGTGCGCGCGGCAGACCGGCACTTTGTCATCGGCGCCGCCAACCCCAAGCTGTGGGCCGCGCTGTGCGAGGTGATCGAGCGTACCGACCTGCTGCGGGATGCGCGCTTCACCGACAACGCAGCGCGCATCCGCAACCGCGATGTGCTGATCCGCGAAATCGAAGGCGAGTTCGCGCGCAAGCCCGCCGACGAATGGGTGGACGCCTTGCTCGCCGCGGGCGTGCCGGCCGCGCCGATCTACACCTATGACGAGGCGCTGGTGAGCGAGCAGGCCGTGGCGCGCGAGATGGTGCTGGAGATCGACCATCCCGTGGAAGGCCGCGTGAAGGCGCTCGGCTTTCCCGTTAAGCTTAGTGGCACGCCGCAGCAGGTCCGCTATCCGGCGCCCTTGCTCGGGCAGCACACGCAAGAGGTACTTGGCGAATTTGGCCTGGATGACATGGCGATCGAGGCACTGCGCGAACGTGGCGCTTTCGGCCAGCCGGTTGCGCCACAAACGCTGAAAAACGGTACGGCTTGAGCAAGCCGGGGCAATAGAAGACACCAGAAGCACAAATCATAAGAATCACGGAGACAAGCATCATGAAGTTCTACTCACACCCGTGGCGGGTGACGGCTTACGCCCTCATCGCCACCGTCGCCGGCTGGGCAGGCGTTGCCGCCGCGCAGGGCGATGCCTACCCTAATCACCGCATCGAGCTGATCGTGCCCTGGCAAGCCGGCGGCGGCGCGGATGTGGTCGCGCGCGCCTTGTCCGCTGCGGCCGCCAAGCATCTGTCGCAGCCGCTGGTGGTCATCAACAAGCCCGGCGCCACCGGCGCACTCGGCCTGGGCGAAGTCGTGCACGCCAAGCCGGACGGCTACAAGCTGGTGCTGTCATCCAGCGAAGTGACCTTCCTCAACTACCTGGGCCTGGCCAAGTTTACCTACCAGGACCTGGTGCCGATCGCGCGGCTCAACGCGGATCCGGCAGCCATAGTGGTGCGCGCGGACGCACCCTACGCCACGCTGGAACAGTTCCTTGCGGAGTCTCGCAAGCCGGATTCGAACATCCGCGTGGGCAATGCCGGGCAGGGTTCCGCCTGGCACATGGCCGCCGCCGCGCTGGCGGAGAAGACCGGTGCCAAGTTCAATCACATACCTTATCCCGGTGGCGCGCCGGCCACCATGGCACTCCTCGGTGGCCATATCGACGCGGTGACGGTGAGCACGGCCGAAGTCGCCACCTACGTGGCGGCGGGCAAGCTCAAGGTGCTGGCGGTGATGGCGGACAAGCGCGTCGCCGGCTACGAGAACGTGCCGACGCTCAAGGAGCGCAATATCGATCTGTCGATGGGTATCTGGCGTGGCATTTCGGCACCCAAGGGCACACCGCCGGAAGTGATCAACATCCTCAAGGCTGCTGTGGCCAAATCCGTGCAGGAGCCGATCATGCGGCAGACGCTGGAGAAGCTGCACTTCAGCACGGATACCTATGCAGACGATGTGACGCTGCAGGCCGTGATGGCGAAGGAGTCCGCGCAATACAAGCAACTGGTCAGCCGGATTGCGGTGAAGGAATAGCGCGATGCCCGATTTCACATTCGATCAGCCGTTTATCGATGCGCATCATCACTTCTGGGACTTGCAAGCTAATTCTTATCCGTGGCTGCAGGGTGAAGAAGTCAGCGGATTCCGCTACGGCGACTACTCTGCCCTGAAACGCAACTACTTGCCGGCGGATTTCGAGCGCGACACGCACGGCTTCGCGCCCGCGCAGACCGTGCATGTGGAAGCGGAATGGGCTCGCGCCAATCCGGTGGACGAGACCGCGTGGCTCACCGCACTGGCGCAGCGCGCGGGCCGTCCCTCTGCGCTGGTCGCGCACGCGCAGCTGGACCGTAGCGATGTGGCGGAGATCCTGGCGGCGCAAGCCGCCTTTCCGATGGTGCGCGGGATCCGGCAGAAGCCGGTGACCAGCGCCACCCGCGAGGGCGCTGCGCGCGGCTTGAAGGGATCGATGGACGACGAGCGCTGGCGGCAGGGCTATGCCTTGCTGGCGCGCCACGGCCTGTCCTACGACCTGCAGGCGCCATGGTGGAACCTGGACCAGGCTGCGGCGCTGGCACGGGATTTTCCC
Source organism: Cupriavidus sp. UME77 (assembly GCF_014170355.1). Classification (NCBI taxonomy): domain Bacteria; kingdom Pseudomonadati; phylum Pseudomonadota; class Betaproteobacteria; order Burkholderiales; family Burkholderiaceae; genus Cupriavidus; species Cupriavidus sp. UME77. Next base: position 12,369 of record NZ_LZZU01000021.1, on the reverse strand, counting down.
GCTACGCAGATCATCCTCAACCATACGGGCTTGCCGTCGGACCGTAGCGAAGCGGGGCTGAGAGGCTGGCGCGATGCCATGGCGGTGCTCGCGGCGCAGCCCAATGTGGCGGTGAAGATCTCGGGGCTCGGGCTGCCGGGCCGCGCCTGGGAGGCGACGGATAACGTGCCGGTGATCCGCGATGCCATCGCGCTCTTCGGCACCGAGCGCTGCCTGTTCGCGAGCAACTACCCGGTGGACAGCCTGGTGGCCAGCTACGCGACGATCCTCGCCGGCTTCATCGAAGCCATCGACATCTATCCGCCAAACGATCAGCGCAAGCTGCTGCACGACAATGCGGCGCGCATCTACCGGCTTGCCGGTAATCCTGAGGAATCAAGATGAAAGACAGCCTGAAAACCGGTGCAACGGCGACGCGCTCCCTGACCGTCGACCGCCCACGCACCATCGACTTCCTGGGCGAGACGCTGCGCATCTACGCCACGCCGGAGCTGATCCGCGATATCGAGCAGACCTGCCTGGACTTCCTGCAAGACCACGCGGACGCGGGCGAGAGCTCGGTCGGCACCGAGGTATCGATCCGGCACAGTGGTGCGACGCTGCTTGGCGGCGAGGTCCGGATCAACGCGGAAGTCACTGCCATCGAGGGCCGCAGCGTCACGTTCCGCGTGGCGGCCAGCGATGGCATTGAAGAGATCTGCACCGGCACGCACAGCCGCTTCATGGTGAACGTGGACAAGCTGCGTACGCGGGTGCAAGCCAAGGCGGCGCGGGGACGCACCGGCTGAACCGCCGGCGCGGCGGGCTCAGGCAGGTTCAAGCGTGTTCGAGGTTGTCGCCTGCGGCGACCTCGGCACGCAGCCAGTTGACGAAGGTGGTCACGCGCGGATCGCTCAGACGTTCTTCCGGGAACACCACGAAGTAAGAAAATTCCACCGGCAGGTGGATCTGGTCGAACAATCGCACCAGCCGCCCTTGCCGCAGGTCTTCCTCGACCCAGTTCTTCTTGACCAGCGCCACGCCAAGACCGCTGATCGCGGCATTGATCACCAGGTGGCTCGGCCAGAACGACGGCCCGCGCGATGCGTCCACATTGGTCACGCCCGCGTGGCTGAGCCACATGGACCAGTCCGGATTGCTCACATCCGTGTAGGTGCTGTCATCATGCAGCAAGGTGTGGTGCTTCAGGTCGCCCGGCTCCTTGAGTGGGCGGGGGCCGGCCAGCAGCTCGGGGCTGCACACGGGAATCACTTCGACCGACAGGCACAGCTCGGAATGCAGGCCCGGATAGTTGCCGCGGCCGTAGCGGATGGCCAGGTCGAAATCGTCGCGGTCGAAGTTGATGGCATGGTTGGAGGTAGAGACCTTGAGATCGACCGCGGGGTACTCCTTCATGAAGCGGTCCATGCGCGGGATCAGCCATTTCACGGCAAAGGTCGGCGGCATGTTGACCTTCAGTGCCGGCAGGTCCTTGCTGTGTAGGCGTTGCGTCGCATCGGCCAGCTGCTTGAATGCCTGCTGCACGCTCGGCAGGTATGCCATTCCGGCGGGCGTCAGCACGAGCGACTTGGCCTCGCGCAAGAATAGCTGCACGCCAAGGCTTTCTTCGAGCGTCTTGATCTGGTGGCTGACGGCGGACGGCGTGACGTAGAGCTCGTCGGCCGCCCGCGTGAAGCTGAGATGCCGGGCCGCAACCTCGAAAGCTCGCAGAGGATTCAGAGGGGGCATTTGTCGCGACATTCAGGTCTTTCCAACGGAAACCAAAAGCAATGGATCGAAAAAGCTGGCCTGGACGGCAATGCACCAAAACCAGGGTATGGCCCGGACCGACGGGCGACACCAAGTTTGCCAGACTAGCAGTTAGCGGTTTCAGATGGAATAGGGATGAGCCCCGAGGGGGCAAGGCGAAAGGAAAGGGACGGAAGCACGGCCTGCGGGTCGCGCCCAGGGACGCCAGTCGCCGATGTCAAGCGTATCGCACCGGCTGCCGTGTCGTCCGCGTCATGGAAACGCGCCAGTATGAGCGCGGTGGGTGATCGCACGGCGACGTTCTCTTGGGCTCCGTATTCGACTTGGCGGCCAAGTTCGCTGAGTTCAATGGGATTTCCTGTCTGCCGGATTCATACTCCGGTTCGATGGCCATCACGCTAAGTTCAGAAACTGCAGCGCCTCTCCTTTAGTGTCGGCTCGCGCGGTCGTCATGCAGTTCTCCATGCGCATTCGTTCGCACAGGCAGATCGTCTGCCTGTTTCCGTTACCTATCGGCGTCGATCCTGCAGAGCATCATGGTAGGGGTATCGGTAATTGCTTGCAGGCACTGGTACCGACCTTGAAAGGGGTTGCAACGATGGTATGTGCGGGGAATCTGCCGCTGGCATGCCGGTGTGAAGATGCACGGGAGCGTGCCGAATATCCTTTGCGAGTGTCCTCTTGGTTATCAGAATGCAATTAATCGCCCAGATCTCCTCTCCAACCTTAAACCGTGGTTTGGTGGCAGCGACCACTTGGCACGTGAGCGACGAGGAGTGAGGGGCGCCCGGAAGGGCCTTCAGCGAGAGCGTGACATGTCCAATCCGCCGACGCGCCTGCGTGGCTTCGTGCCGCGCATCGCGCTCGCTGTGCAAATAGGCTGGTGGACCGAAGCGCCCTCCCATCTCAAGTGGCGAACGTCGTCCTATCCGTCCCCCGTCCCAGCAAAACTAAACCGCGCTGGCCGGGCGTCGGGGAAACGGATGCTTCACAATATCAGCGAGCGCGCTGATGCTTAGGCCAAAGAGCCGGTGAGCGGTGACTACAAGCGAATGTCGAGGGCAATGTGGATGATATGCTTACCGAACGACTGTTGCGCCAGCATCATCCCGCTCATGCGCTATTCAAGTTGACCGCGGGAATCCGTGGAGTGCTGTGCGGAGGCCGGGTAGTTGACTAATGTCCTGTCAAATGTCTAGTGCGCCGCATAAGCCGCTTCGTAACGTGCACGTTGGGAATGTACCAGTGCAACATTGACCGTCTGGGACAACCGTCTTTGAGTTGAGCGCCTGTCGCCTCAAGGCTATGGTCCGAACATAGTTACACGGCACATTGTACTTTTTTGGGACGGCCAGCACTCGCCGGCGCTTTCTGCATAAACGTGCCAAGTGCGGTGGCAGGAGGAACGTATTTAATCTTCCCAAACGGCCTCCACTTCCCGCATTGAACGCCCTGCGAGGATATAGTCCCCCAGTTTGGACGCGGGCCGAGGTGGGTGCACAGCGCGGTAACGGTCTGTGCGCTGGTCGCCAGCTTGAGCATGTCGACTTCGCCGTGGCGGGCTTTCGCATCCGCCTCGCAGCGCAGCCCGCCGCCGATCAGCACAGTGCCATTGGCAAACTGCTTGAACGACAGGGCTCGGCCCGTGGCACCCAATACTGGTTTGACGAAAGGCGCAACACGGTAGGTGATCATCAGCATCAGGCCGCTGGCCTGCACCGGCACCGGCTCGCCGACCTGTGCTGCAAATTCGCCGGCCCATGCCCCCGCCGTGTTGACGAGATGGCTGGCGCTGAAGGTGCCACGCGTGGTGCGGACTAGCCAGTGGTTTCCTGTGCGCTCCAAGCACCGGGCTGCCTATTCGCAACCCGAAGGTGCAGCACACTCTTCTTCTGCTGCTGCAGGTACAGGTAACCAGGGACGACGAGACCGCTCCCGAGCGAACCGACGTCACTGGATTTATCGTTCACCACAACAGTCTCGCCGCTCTGGGAATTGCATCCGGCGCTACCCTCGATGGGACAGACGGTAATGCGTATGCCAATAGCCTCACGCCCATCGGGCCGGGTGGGAAGGTCGCTCACACGTCGGCAGCGCGGCGCGACCTAGCGCTTGAGCCAGTTGATGCTCGGTTTGCACTGACCCCCAAAGATGCTCGTCGAGCCTCCGGTGTCCCGGATGAAGATGCCGAATTCCGGGGAGTTCTCGCTGGCGTAGGCGCACTGGGCAGTTGCATGGCCGACCTATGGTGTCGAACTGAGTGGGGAAGCTGTTCGCGAGGCGATTGAGCGAGCGGCGGCGCTGACCGCGAACATCGTTGGCTATCTCGGTGAATGGCACTCGCATCCTCGGCATTCGTCTGCGGCGCCAAGCACCGCGGACGCTGAGTTACTGGCCTATCTTGCTGAGACGCTGACTTTGGACGGCGTGCCTGCAGTGATGGTCATTGTTGGCGAAGCCGATATTTCGATTTCTCTTGGAGAGGGAAGCGCTGCATGAACGAAGTCAAGCGGGGAGCCGCCGGGGCTATTGGTCTTGCTCTTTCGGGGGGCGGCGTGCATGCAGCCGCCTTCCACGCCGGAGTATTGCGGTACCTCTAGTGCCAAGATGGTGTTTTCGCCGCCTCCCTTTCCCTTCGAGATTGGCTGAACTGCCGAGAGACGCTTCAATGAGTGCGTCTCTCGTATTCACTTCGCGCTAGTCCGCCTTTGCACCGGAAATTCGAACCTGTTCCGCCGCGGTTGGCATCTGCTTCTTCACGAACGTCCAGAATTCATCCACGACCATCGGCTTGACCGGTAGCGAACCTTGCTCCGACAGCTGCTTTTGCAGTTCGGGGTCTCGCAAGGCTTGGTTTAGCGCGACGTTCAATTTCTCCAGCGCTGGACGTGGCGTGTTCGCCGGCGCTACCAGCCCATACCACGAGTCGGTATAGAACCCCTTTACTCCGGCTTCGTCGAACGTCGGCACATCGGGGAGCGCAGGCAGGCGCTGATGCGCGGCCACAGCCAGCGGACGCACTTTGCCAGAGCGGATGAATGGCAGCGCGCCCGTCGTGATGACGAAGTCTACTCGGCCGGCCATCAGGTCGGTCATTGCGGGTGCAGTCCCCTTGAACGGGATATGGGCTATGTCCACGTTTGCCTGCTTCCTGAACACCGCGCCGGCGAGATGCTGACTGGAGCCGACACCACCCGAGCCGTAGTTCAACTGACCAGGCTGGGAACGTGCCCTTGCAACCAGCTCTCCAACCGAACGATACGGGGAATCCTTAGGAACGAGCATCACGCCTGGCGAGGTGGTAATCAGGCCAATCGGTGCAAAGTCCTTAATCGGTTCGTAGTTGAGGCGGCTGTATAGCGCGGAATTGAGCCCGTGCGAGGTCGCCGTGGCAAGCATGATGGTGCTGCCATCAGGTTTCGCGCGGGCCGCGATATCCGACCCAATATTGCCGCCTGCACCGGCACGGTTGTCGATGATGATGGACTGCCCCAACGTCTTGGACATTTGAGCTGAAACCAGCCGCGCGACAGCGTCAGAGGGACCCCCCGCAGGCCATCCGACGACCATGGTAATGGCGCCAGGTGGCAACGCCGGCTGGGCTGAGAACGCCGTCGAGCTCGCGAGTATCACGGAGCCAGTTGCAATCCGAAGAAATTGGCTTATTTTTCCTGCCATGGCATCTCCTTCCAAAGTTGACGGAAGCTCGCCTCGCCACGTTCAAGTTCTGCGGCGTACGCAGCGGGGGCGAGGTAGCGCAGCGGCGCAAACATTGCGTCAGCCTGCTGCTTGAATTGCGGGTCCGCGGCAACCTTTGCCATGGCATCGACAAGTTTCTTCTTGACTGGCTCTGGCAGACCCTTGGGCGCGGCCAGGCCGCGCAAGGATGCAAGCTCAATGTTGTAGCCCTGCTCACGGAAGGTTGAGACGTTCGGCGCAAGTACCGCGCGCGAGAGTCCCATCTGGCCCAGGAACTTCAGCGGAGTGCCACCTTTCTGGTAGGCCAATGCCTCGCCGACGTTGATGGCACCAATCGTAATTTGCTGACCAGCCAGTGCGCCACGGACTTCACCGGCGCCCTTATAGCCGACGTGTGTCATCTTTACGCCTGAAGCTTTTTCAAACAGCAGCATCGCGAGATGGTCATCCGAACCAACGCCGGTGGTCCCTACCGTGACCGCGCCTGGGTTCGCCCTGGCATATTTCACAAGCGTCGCCAGCGAATCGATGTTGCTGGCTTGGTTGACGGTGAATGCGCCAGGGTCGTCCACCAGATTACCGATGAGGTCGTAGCTCTTCCAAGTGAACGTCGTTTTGCGTTCAATCGGAATCGTCAGCAGATTTGGCGTGTTGATGAAGCCGATGGTGTAGCCGTCCGGCGTGGCGCGTGCCAGTTCGGCAAAGCCTATGGCGCCGCCCGCGCCCGGCTTGTTCTGCACGACGATGGTTGCACCCAGTTCCTTCTCTAGATGGCGCGCGAGCAGGCGGGCAACCAGGTCCGTGCCTCCGCCCGGCGCGTACGCGACAATCATCTCGATTGGGCGATTGGGCCACGCTGCGGGTTGCGCTTCGGCTGGGGCGGGCGCCAGAGCGCCAACCATGCCAACGAGCGAACACGCGGCAAGGCAAAGGGAAAGACGCCGACGACGAGAGTCGGGATTGCGTTGCATGATTTTGTCTCCTCGCCAACCTTCGTGTGGCAGGCGTATTGTTGTGGCTATCTCTGAATCAGGTTGCGGCGGCGAGCAAGACCGCCTCTATTCGTTGCCTCGCTCTGGGCCAAACATCGGGATTCACCAAGCGTTCGGGCCTCTCGCCCGTTGCGAGCAGTTCCAGAATTTGCGTGGCTGCCAACGTCGCGTTCCTGCGACGGGCGTCATGGGTAACACCCGCCGTGTGGAACGTGGCGACGACGTTCTCAAGCGTCAGAAGCGGATGGCCTTGCGCAGGCGGTTCCTGGTCCCAGACGTCGAGGCCAGCACCAGCGAGGTGTCCGCTGGCCAACGCCTCATAGAGGGCCGCTTCATCGTGGACGCCGCCTCGGGCGGTGCTGACGAAGGTGCTGCCAGGACGCATCGACGCGAAGGCGTTTGCATTCATCATCCCCAACGTGCTGGCATCGCGTGGGCAGTGCAGGGAAACGATATCGGCCGTGCGCAGCAATTCGTCGAACGAGACAAGCTCGGCGCCTCGCTTCGCCATCTCCGCGCTATCGAGATAGGGGTCGTAGCCAATCACGCGCATTCCGAAGGCACGGCCAAGAGCCGCGGCGCGACTCCCCGCATGCCCGACGCCGACCAGGCCAAGCGTGCGTCCACGGAGTTCGTGGCCCATCAAGCCTTCGCGGCTTCCGGTGGTGTGTGTCTTCATGCGGCGGTCCGATTCCGGGATGCGCCGCATCACAGACAGCATCAATCCGACCGCCATTTCGGCCACGGAATCGGCGTTGCCGCCGGCCTGGTTCATCACGGCAACGCCCGCTGCCGTGCAGGCATCGATATCAATCGTGTCGCACCCCGAGCCGCTTGAGGACACGGCCAGAAGATTCGGGCAACGAGCGAGAAGCTCTGCGGTGACGAACCAGCGCCGGGGCAGTTCGTCCTTGGCGGCCGTAATCTGGTACACGTGTGCTTCGGAGAGGCTTGCCCATGCCTCTTCGTCTGCACCTTCGCGCTGGCATGTGTGCAGGCTGACCTCGGGTGCTTCGCCCACAATGCGGTTAAAGGCGGGGTCCAGCCAGTAGTCGAATCGAACGACCTTGCGCCTTGTTGGGGGAGACTGGCTCACAGTACCCCCTTGTCAGCCAGCGAGCGGTCCACCCATGTACGGTCTGCACGGCCTTGCGCAATCGATTCCAGAATGCCCGCTTCCATGCGCTGCACTTCTTCAACGCGGACAGCAATTGCTTCAGCATCCTCAGCGGGAACGACCAGTAGCCCGTCGCCGTCGCCGATAATCAGGTCTCCAGGCCGGACCACCATGCCGTCGATAGAGACCGGCACGTGAAGTTCACCGGGGCCATCCTTGTATGGGCCACGGTGCGAGACACCGCGGGCGTAGACTGGAAGTGGCTCCTTGCCAATCGTGTCGCTGTCGCGAATCAGACCATCAATGACAAAGCCAGCGGCTCCGCGTGCGATGGCGAGCGCCAGCATAATCTCGCCGATGATTGCGTTAGGTCCCACGCCGCCGGCGTCTACCACGATGACGTCGCCCGGACCCGAGATGTCGATGGCCTTGTGGACCATGAGGTTGTCGCCAGGGCGGGTGCGAACGGTAAGCGCGCGACCGACCAGGTTGCCGTCGCGGCGGTGGAATGCACGGAGCTGGCTGGTTCCGGTCGTGCGGCTCATTGAGTCGCTGACATTGGCGACGGGGAAGTTGCGGTACCGCGCCAGCAGCGAGGCGCTGACAAGCTGTGCGGGACGCGGATGAATGCGAAAACCGTGCGGCGAGGTCATTTTGTTCTGTCTCCGGTGTCGACCTTGAAGGGTCTGTTGGAATCGTTTGAAAGAGTTATTCAGTTCGGATACGGACGCTGGATGCACTGCGCATCCACATCCGTCGCCCGGGTGATGCCCAGCATGGCGAGGTCACGAGAAATCTCGGCCTGCATCAGGCTGATGCCGTGCGCAACACCGCGGCAGGAGCCAACTGCCGCCGCATATGCGAACGGTCGCCCGATGAAGACACAGCGGGCACCCAGGGCCAACGCCTTGATGACATCAGTCCCGCGACGCACGCCGCTGTCGAGCATCACAGGCAGTTGCGGGACGGCTTCGACGACTTCGGGCAGAGCGCGCATGGGCGCGATGGCACCATCAAGCTGCCGGCCACCGTGGTTTGAGACGATGATTCCGTCGACACCGTGCTGATGAGCGAGACGAGCATCTTCCGCAGTCAGGATGCCCTTGACCACGAGCTGCCCCCTCCAGCGGCGACGGATGGTGGCTAGGTGGTTCCATGTGAAATGCGCACGGTCCGAGAAATCCCGCTCCACATTGCGCGAGACGATGGGGGTGCCGCGGTGGGCGTACGCGTTCTCGAAGTGCGGCACGCCGTGGCGTAGCAGCGTCCGCGCGAAGGTGCCGAGCAACCAGCGAGGATGGGTGATGCCTTGCCAGGCAAGCGCGGCGCTTGGGCGCAGCGGCGTCGAAAACCCGGCGCGCACGTTGTTTTCGCGATTGCCCGCGACTGGCGTGTCCACGGTGATGACAAGCGTCTCGACCTTGGCCGCTTCAATGCGCGCCAGCAAGCCTTCGATGTGGTGCATGTCACCGGGAAGGTAGGCCTGGAACCACGTTCCAGGAGCAGCTTCCATGACCTCTTCTAGCCGAATCAGCGACGAGCCGCTCATGATGGCCGGTACGGCAGCCTGGGAAGCGGCCTGTGCCATGACGACATCGCCGCGGTATGCAAATAGCGCGGATATCCCCATTGGGGCCAGGCCGAACGGCGCGGCGTACTCACGGCCGAACAGCCTAAAGGTCAGGTCGCGCGTCGAGACGCCGACCAGCACGCGTGGTCGCAGGGCAATGTTCTCAAACGACTGTCGATTTTGAGCGAGGGTGATGTTGTCCTCGACCGCACCGCTAACGTAGGCGTACAGCGGCTTGGGAAGACGCTTCCGGGCCAACGGCTCGAAGTCCTTCAGTGCCAACACTCGCTGCTTGAGCCAATTCGCCAGCTTCTCGTTATACGCCGATTGAGGCACGTAAGCCGCCTCCTTCCTATGAGCGGGTTGAAGTGCGGAAGTCTGTGAGGCGTCGTCGATGGGAGCGGCTGACATAGGCGCAATGGCGAGGAGTTGGCGCCAATGTAACAACTTGTAAGCGACGACAAAAGCGAAAAATAACGAAGATATTATTTCGCTTTTAGGAAAAAGTCAGGCATCGGCCAATGGGGCGCACTATGACTCTCAAGCAACTCGAGGCCTTCTACTGGGCGGCAACATGCGTCAACTTCACTGTGGCGGCGGAGCGTGTCCACCTGTCGGTTTCATCGCTCTCTAAACGGATTGCAGAACTGGAAGCGTCGCTGGACGTGGAACTGTTTGACCGCAGTGGTCGAAGCGCCGAACTGACTGCGCAGGGTGAGCAGATGTTGCCGCAGATTCGCGCGATGCTGCATGCCGCTGCGGACCTGCGGCAGTCGGCTGGGCAACGTCCTGGTCTGATTGGGCGATGCCGCATCGGACTGGGAGAACTGAGCGGGCTGACTTGGTTGCCAAAGCTTGTGCGTGAGGTTTCGTCACTCCATCCAGGTCTGCTTTTGGAGCCTCACATGGATATCGGGCAGGTGTTGGAGCAGCGCCTCCATGACGGGGAGCTGGACATCGGGGTCCTGGCAGGACCGTCCACCCGCAGCAGCTTGGCGGCCGAGCGAATCGGCCAGGTCGACTTTGCGTGGGTCGCAAGTCAGTCGTTCCTCGAGTTTGCCGGCACTGACGACCCACGGGTGCTTATGGGCGAACAGACGCTGCTGACACTCCCGGTCGGTGCGGGTGGGACTCGGGTGCTCGACCAATGGCTGGCCCGCCGAGGGGTGATGGTCGGTCGACGCCTGATGTGCAACAGCTGGGGGGCCGTCGTCGGTATGGTGGTGGAAGGGCTTGGCTTCGGATTCATGCCCAGACTGTGGGCTGACTCGCTCGTCGAACGCGGCGCGCTGCGAATCTTGCCGGATAGCGACGCACTGGAGCCACTTCACTATGCTGTGCAATGGCGCCGCGATGACACCCGACCGTTGATTCTGGCGATGCGGGAGGTTGTTCGTGGCGCAATCGATTTCCAGGCTCCGCGCTGCTTCGTCTAGGTCCGTCGGTCGACCACAAGCGCATCGGATGTCGCCGGCGCAGAAGGCCGCATGGATCTTTCAAAGTCCCGGTACCTTCGCATCGCTCGATGTCTGGACTAGTTCATCTGTCTGAGCGTGTGGGCACGGCGGGTGACTGTCCATGGCGAGCATCCCTTGATCACCAGAATGCATAATCGACAGGACTCCTACCCAGATCCTAAACTGGTTGTTTCCTTGTTGGCGATGCGATGGTGTATGAGGGCCAGCGGGACCGGAGGAAACGTGCTTACTCTCCCCATACCGCATCCACTTCCCGCATCAAGCGCCCGGCGAGAATATAGTCCCCGAGTTTTGATGCCTTTGCCTCCAGATTCTCCAACTCAGCTGCCGGTAGGAGATAAAGTCAATTGTGGTGTACGGGGGTGATCGTGGCCGGTCGTCAGGCGGCGAGTTTCTGCTGAACCGGCGGATTGTCATGCGCCGGAGTTCCGTCCTTGAAGGGAACGCCCTTCAAGAGCAGTTCAATGTGTTCGGCGCCATTGATGCGGCGCCATGTTTTCTCGGCTTCCTCGATCAGCTTGAAGGCTAGGCCAAGGAAGGTTGCTCGTGACACACAATTGCGCGTGCGCGTCGTGCGGTGACGCACGGTCGCGAAGGTCGACTCAATCGCGTTCGTCGTGCGGATGTGCTGCCAGTGCTCGGCCGGGAAGTCGTAGAACGTCAGCAGGCTGTCTCGATCTTTGGTGAGCACGCCGGTGGCCTTGGGGTACTTGGCGCCGTAGATCGTCACAAAGCGATCGAAGGCGGCATAGGCATCTGCCCTGGTGGCTGCCATCCAAATCGCCTGCAGATCTGCCTTGGCGCGGCCATGCTGGGATTTTGGCAAGGCGTTCAGGACATTGCCCATTTTGTGGAACCAGCAACGCTGGGTACGCGTGGCCGGGAACACCTCCGCCAGGGCAGCCCAGAATCCCATGGCCCCATCGCCGACCGCCGCCAGCGGGCCAGCCTGCAGACCGCGGGATTTCAGGTCCAGCAGTACTTCTGCCCACGATGCCTTCGATTCCCGATAGCCGTCACCGATCGCCACGCGCTCCTTCCTGCCGTCGGGCGTGACGCCGATGATCACCAGCAGGCATTGCCCGTCCGAGCCCTCGCTGCGCAGACCCGTGTGGATGCCGTCCACCCACCAATACACATAGCGCGCCGCCGACAGATCGCGCTGATTCCAGCTCGCATGCTCGTCTGCCCACTGCGCCTTCAATCGGCTCACCACGTTGGCCGATAGCCCTTTGGCATCCTCGCCCAGCAGCACCGACAGCGCCTCGCTCATGTCGCCTGTCGAGACTCCCTTCAGGTACAGCCAAGGCAGCGCCGCACTCACCCGCGGCGACTTCCTCACATACGGCGGCACGATCGTCGAGTTGAACTTCACGCCGGAACCGGACCGGTCGCGCACCTTGGGCACCTTCACGGCAATCGGTCCAGCGCCCGTCAGCACCTCGCGCTCCGGGAGGTAGCCATTGCGAACCACGGCGCGCTGCCCGCTCAACGTCTTGACGTTACTGAACTGCTCAAGCAGCTCTGCCAGCTCCACTTCAATCGCCTCCTGGATGACCCGCCGGGCCCCGCGCCTGATCAGCTCCTCGAGCCCAAGCCCGATTTCCGATAGACCGACTGCTTCTTTCCCCTTATCCTTGCTCATGGTGGACCTTTCTTGTGCTGGTTTCCGATCTCGACAATCAGATTCTCAGCGGAAAGCTCCACCGCCCTCTACTCCGCGCCTCAAATTCCCCGTCCGTACACCAGTTTCGACTTTAGCTC
>NZ_LZZU01000020.1:0-37055 GCF_014170355.1 Cupriavidus sp. UME77 | reverse complement strand
CCCCCGCCTCTTCAGCATGGATTCCGATTGGTCCTGGCCCAACGGTGGTATATACCGGGTCTGCGGATATCATGACGATTGAGCATCGGATAATCCTGGTTGTTTCAGGACGCCTTGTCTCTGGCTTTTATACCATGCCGTATCAGTCGCTGGCCGTCGTAAGGCCGCTGGATGCCAACGGTAAACAGATCACTTACGATGACCCGGGCTTTTTAGCCTCAGGGTCGATCAACGTGACGACGCATGGATGCAAGGTGACATCCGGAGCAACCAATGCTGTCGTGTTGCCCACCTTGATATCACATAGCCTGAAGTCGGTCGGCGCGGTGTCGGATGCATCGGCATCCTTCTCCATTGGGGTGAATTGCGATGGCAATGTGGGACTGTACGCGACACTCACGGATGCCTCGGATCCGACCAATACCAGCAATACGCTGAAGCTATCCGGCAATTCCACCGCAACCGGCGTGGGCATTCAAATGTTCCGCTCGGGCGAAACGACAGCGCTGGGGCTCGGCCCGGATTCGTCGGCGAAGGGAAACACCAACCAATGGAATGTCGGCAGCTCGTCGGCGTCGGGGGGCAACCTCAACATTCCCCTGACTGCCAAATATGTGAAGACCGATCCGAGCATCAAGCCAGGCACGGTTAGCGCGCGGAGCACGATTACGTTCTCGTATCAATAGCGTCAACCAGCATCAACCGGTTTCGGTTCGGCCTGCCCTGCCGCCCCCCGCTGACAACGACTTGAAGACATAAGGACTCTCCAATGAAGATGAAGATGAAGATGAATTCCCCGAGAAAATGGCAGTTATGGCAGCTTGCCTCGAAAGGCAACGGATACTGCGCGCTGGCTACCGCATCGCTGGCAAGCCTGCCGCCGCAAAAGCAGGACATGGCCCAGAGCATCGCGGCCAGGCTCTTGCCACGCGACCGCTACTCCGACGTCAAGGCGGCACTATTGGTCCTTGTCGCGATGGAGCTGGGCAACGAGTCGGGCGATAAGGTGCGCGATGCGGGCCGCCCGCAAGCCGCCGGCACCGCCGTGGGGCGGGCGCTGCACTACGTCTACGCGCCCTGGAGCCTGCAATTTGCCTATCGCCAGCTCAATCACACCGGCCCGGTGCCTTGCTGATGTAGTCGCTGCCGGTGCGGAAATGCACGGAGACGTACCCGCCGCCCCAGAGCCTCGCGCTGCCACGCGTACGACCATGTGCCGACCGTGTCAAGTCGTGCAGCCGCGACGGGCGGGATGCGACGTTAACGCGGGCATCTTGCCCAGGCAGAGATGGGAACATGCACCCGATGATGCATTCCGATGTTCGGATGGCATTGAGAACTTTGATGGATCCAACACGCATATGGTAAGTGGACTTCTTATGCTATTTAAAATGATTTCGGGTGCTCTGATCCTGGGCGTCATGTTTCTGTCTGAATCAGCGTTTGCTGGTTGTACGGTAAGGTCGCGTATGACTCCGTCGCCGGCGCTTCCGAGCACGATCAGCCATGTTCGAGATTCGTTAGCCCCAGGGATTCAGTTTCCGTCATCGACTGCCGGCGGCGCATATGCTGCAGATGTCGACAACGCCGACTGCAAGATCGACGCAATCGTCGTAACGCCGCTCGGGAAAGTCGTTCCGGGTGTGACGTATCAGAGCAAAACCGGCCCCGCCGCTGTATTTGAAACCGGAATTCCCGGCATAGGCTACGCACTGGAAACAGGAAATCTCAACTCGCCATTGGTGCCTATTGGGGCTGAGCCAACGGTGTTTCCGGCCGGGCCATTTGGCTCTAGCGGTTGGGGTTACTACCAGCTGGTGACGCTCGTCGTAACGGGGTCTGTCCCAACGGGAAACTATCGTGTCGCGGCTCAAACCACCTCGACCCTAGGCGCCATGCTGAATGGAACTGTCGTGTCGAATCGAGCGTCGATGGGTATATATGCATTGAACATCACCGTCACGGCAAAAGCATGCACGATCACGTCCGGCGCGACCAACACGGTCGTCATGCCGCAGTTGGTGACGTATAGCCTGAAAGCGGTAGGAGATGTCTCTGCCGCCAAGTCGGCGCCGTTTTCGTTGGGACTGAAATGCGATGCGGGCGTCAGTGTCTATGCAACCTTGACGGATGCGACCAATCCGGCAAATACCGGCAACATCCTTAGCCTGGCGAAGAATTCGACGGCAAGTGGCTTGGGTATTCAAATCATGAAGAAAGGTACGTCCATTCCGTTGAATTTTGGGCCGGATTCAGCGGCCAAGGGCAATACGAATCAGTGGCTGGTCGGTACATCGGCGGCATCTGGCAGTGTGATCTCGGTGCCCTTCGAAGCGCGCTATATCAAGACGGCGGAAACGATCAAGCCGGGTGCCATGAGCGCGCTCAGCACGATTACGTTCTCGTATCAGTAGCGAAATCCGGTTCTTTAAAGAGATACGCTGGATTTTTCGACCGACGCAGGAAACCCCAAGGAGGTCGTAGTGCCACGAAAGGATGGAAGCGCGGTTTTGTCGCCACAAGGCAATGTATGGCTTCGCGGCAGCCGGCTTTTATCTTTTCGTTTTTCGGCCGCGCAGGCGGCCTGAACGGTAACGGTTGGCGGCCAGTCTGTCGACTATCTGACGGCACAGTACATCCAGACCGCATCGAAGGTGACGCCGGGTATGCGAATGGCCTCGCTACGTTCACCATGCGTTACCCATCATCACGGCAAGCGGCAGTTGGCGGCCGCGCGGCCAATGGCCTCGCCCTACCACGCTACCGCTCACAACAATTTAAGAATAGCTGAAGGAACAATCGATCGGGAGCGTCTTGCCCGAATGCGGCATCGACCTGCCCTCGATACGCTAACGACGACGTATTTCCGTCGACGGCATGCATTTTAATACTCGTCCGATTTTAAACGGCCTGCTATCCCGATAGCATTCAGGATCAAGCCCGCACGTCCCGACAACGCAACGCATGATCCGAAAAATGGGGGCGGCACGGGGGAACAACGGTTTCCCTCGCTTACGGGATGGGAAAGGAAAGGGAAAATTCCTACTATGCAACAGCTCCATCAAATCCTGCGCGGCCTCGCCGCGCGCCTGATCCCGGCGATCGCTCTTGTGGTCGTCGCATCGATTTCGCCGAAAGCACTCGCGATCAACAGTGTCACGGCGTTCGGATCGACGCTTAACCTGCCGAACAACACGGCAACAGGCACCATCGTCAGTCGCTATCCGATTCCGTTGAGTCAACTCTGCGGCGCAGCATCGTCGTGCCGGATGTCTATTCTAACCTTGTATCCGTACGGCGGCCGTGATACTGCATCCGGACCGCTCATCCCGACCAACGTATCGGGCATCTCGGCTCGCCTGCTGGTCAACGGCCAGCCCGCCGGCGCGTTCATCAGCAGCGGTAACAACTACATCACCGTCAATTCACCACTTGAAGTGCAGCTGCTGCGCGACGGCCGCCCGCTGTCGGCTGGCAGCCTCGCGGGCGCAGCCGGCAACCCGGCCTATTTCGCTATCTGCATGGGCGACGTCGGCAGCCAAGCCTGCTCTGGGTCTAACAATGGTCTCTCGATCGCTCTGGCGGCCAGAGTCAGGCTGATCAACGGCAGCTGCTCGACGCCGGATCAAAGCGTCGCGCTGCCCAACGTGGTCTTGTACAAGTTCAAGGGCGTGGGATCGACCGGCGACCAGTCGAGCACGAAGGGCTTCGATCTTCGCTTCAACAACTGCCCGCCCGGCTTCGCGCGCGTCGGTTACACGCTCACCCCGATCGGCGGCCCGGCGCCCGCCTTCGCCGGCGCTCTTCCGGTCGCCGGCGGCTCGACGGCAAAGGGCGTGGCGATCCAGATCACTGGCACGAACGGCACGCCCGCGACGTTCAATCAACAGTTTCCGCTCAGCGCCTATAGCAGCTCGACCGGCGGCTCGTACACAGTCCCGATGAACGCGCGCTACATTCAAACCGAGGCGACGGTCACTACCGGCACGATCTCCGGCATGATGTCCGTGCTGGTGGATTACCAGTAAGCACGCACTGCCCGCGCCGCATGCCGTCGCGGCGACGGGCATTCCGCTATTTGAAGGCGTGATCGAGTCCGCCCGCGCTGCCGCCGTCCTCATCCGACGATGCGGCGATACGGCGCCACGCATCGGCCGTCGCGCCGAGTTTTCTTGCACATTTCGTCGCATTTTCAAACTTGTCCGATTGTCTTCGCTGCCCAAGACACTCAGAATCCTGTTACTTCGCTAACAACAGCAGCGACGCGCGACACAAGACACCAAACGCAACACACAGCGACTGCCACCCTGGCCCATCGAGCGGCTCAGGCATTGGCGGGCTGGCGTTTCCGCAATAAACCTGCGCCTGCGTTCCAGGCAACGCGCGCAGCATGGGCAGCATGAAATCCATCCGTATTATCGGCGGCGCAGTTGCGCTGCTCCTGCTTCGGTCCGCCGCGGCCACCGCACAGTCGCTGACGCCGCATGCGGCTGCCGAGACCACAGAAACGACACGCCGCCAGGCGCAGCAGGTCGACGAGGCGCTGACGCGCGCCGCGGCTGCGGAGCCGGTGCTGTCGGGCGGCGAGGCGTCTCTCCACGCGACACTTGTCTTTCCCGCCGAGTCGCCGTGCTTCAATATCTCGCGCCTTGAATGGAAGAACGCCGAAGCGTTCGCATGGCTCACGCGCGCCGTCCAGGTGCAGGACGTGTGCGTCGGGTCCGAGGGCATCACCCGCCTGCGCGACCATTTGCGCTACCTGCTCATCGAGCGTGGCTACGTCACCACGCAAGTGCTCATTGGCCAGCAAGACTTGCGCGCCGGCAAGCTGGAGATCGAGCTTGTGCCAGGGCGCATCGGCAGCGTCGCCGAGACCGGCGATGTCCCGGGCCACCGCCAGATGGCGATGCCGATGGCCGAAGGCGATGTGCTCAATCTCCGCGATCTCGACCAGACGCTGGAGAACATCCGCACCGTGGCCGGCGACGCCTCGGTACGGATGGTGATGGAGCCGGGCAAGGAGTTTGGCCAGACCGATCTCGCCATTCACCATGCGCCGGCGGTGCGCCGCTGGCGCGCCATCGTCACCGCCGACAACTCCGGCATCGACGCCACGGGCAAGAACCAGCTCGGCGGCGTGCTGGTGGTCGACTCGCCCTTGGGACTGTACGACCAGCTCATCGCCACCTACAACAACGACGCGCACTTCGGCAACCATACCGTGGGATCGCGCGCGATGGGCCTGCAATGGACGGTGCCGTATGGCTATGGCTCCTTCTGGCTGGGCGCGAACCAGTATGACTTTCTGCAGACGATCGCCACGACCGCCGGCAACCTGCCCTATACGGGCCGCACGCGCACGTTCGAGGTGGGCGCCAGCAACGTGGCTTACCGTACCGGCACCATGAAGGGCACGGTGCGCGCCAAGCTGTCGCGGCGCTCGGACGACGTCCGGCTTGGCGAATGGCCGATCGGCGTGCAAACGCGCGATATCACCAGCTACACACTCAGCTACTCCCACTATCAACGCGCGCGCCGCATGACGTTCACCGGCGGCCTCGGCCTGCGCGGGAGCATTCCTGCGTGGTCGGCCAACAGCGGCTATGTCAGCGGCAGAACGCAATGGAACGGCCGCTACAGCATCCTCAGCGCCAACGCGAGCGTCGACGCGCCCTTCTCTGTCGGCCGGCAACGGCTGGGCTACCGCGCCAGCATGAATGCGCAGGCTGCGCCGAATGCGATTCCAGCGACCGAAATGCTCTCGATCGGCAGCCGGTACAGCGTGCGCGGCTTCGATGGCTCGCGCACCCTGGTGGGACAAAGCGGATGGGTGCTGCGCAATGAAGTCGCGCTGGCGATCGGGAACACCGGGCAGGAAGCCTATGCCGCTGCCGACGCGGGCGCCGTGGGTGGCAGCGTGACGCGCGAACTCGCCGGGCGAACGCTCGTTGGCGCGGCGCTCGGGGTCCGGGGCGCGTACGGCAAGTTTGGCTACGACGTATCGGTCGGCATGCCGGTGGCCAAGCCGGCCGGGTTCGAGGCCGCCCGGGTGACGGTGGCCGTGCAGCTATCCATGAGGCTTTGAGATTGGGTTCGTACGGATTTGGGTGTCGTGTGTTGTCTGTCATTTGGGTACTGCATGCGGGTGCGGCGTTGCCGGAAGCAAAACGCTGTTTGGCTCCCCTCTCCCATGAAATGGGAGAGGGGAGCCACGGCAGCGCTGGATTTGACGCCCCGCGCTGCATCGACCCACACCAAGGCGGGATGAACTGAAATTGCATTGATCCACAACCTGACGGAGGAAGCCAACCACAGCCATCACTGAATCTCCAAGACCCTGACCCGGCATGCCCGCCCCCAATCGGCACGGATCTCCGTATGCCGGCGGCCTGCCGTCTCTCACTTTACTTTCCATGGCACAAATGATGAAAAAGACATCCATGATCACCCGCCCGCCCAGCTGCAGCATCCTGCTGCGCGCACTGTTGCTGGCCGTCCCGGCGCTTCACGCCTCCATCGCTTCCGCACAGATCAGCGCGGCACCTGGCGGCCCGGCAATCGGCGCGACCGCCAATGGCGTGCCGCTCGTGCAGATCAACACGCCGAACGCCGCCGGCGTATCGCACAACCAGTTCCAGAACTACAACGTGGGCGCCAATGGCCTGGTGCTCAACAACAGCGCCAACGGTGCCGCCACGCAGATCGGCGGCAACGTCGCGGGCAATGCCGCGCTCGCCAATGGCGCCGCCAGCGTCATCCTGAACGAGGTGGTCGGCAGCTCCCGCACCATGTTGAACGGCGCCACGGAAATCGCCGGGCAACGCGCCGCGCTGATCGTCGCCAACCCGAACGGCATCACCGTCGATGGCGGCAGCGTGCTGAACGCTTCCCGCGTCACGCTGACCACGGGCACCCCGACGCTTACCAGCGGCGGCTCCGTGTCCGGCTTCGTGGTGGATGGCGGCGACATCGCCATCACCGGCAGGGGGTTCGATGCCAGCACGGTGGACAAGGTCGACCTGCTGTCGCGCTCCATGAAGATCGACGCGGCGGTCCGTGCCAAGGACCTGATCCGCGCCGTGGCGGGCCGCAACGATATCGCCTATGACGGCGACCGTGTCGATGCCGTGGAAACCAAGGGCACCGATCACGTGCCAGTGCACGCGATCGACGTGGCCGCACTCGGCGGCATGTACGCGAACGCCATTTCGCTGCGGAGCACCGAAGGTGGCGCTGGCGTCAACATCGCAGGCAAGGTGCAGGCGCTCACGGGCGACCTGAAGATCGAGAAGACCGGCCTGGTCATCACGACGCCGGATCAGAACGGTGAGAAGGCCAGCGGTGAGAAGGTCGGCGACGACAAGGCCGCCAGCGAAGCGGTCAGCACCGAAGTCGCGCCTGGCTTCGTCGTAGCCGAGAAGGCCACCGAGGACAAGATCAGCGTACAGTCCGGCGCGCAACTGCTGGCGGCGGGCGCCACCGATATCCGTTCGAACAGCGTGGACAATGCCGGCGCAATCAGCGGCAAATCCGGCGTCTCGGTCAAGTCGGCGGTGCTGATCAATGACGGGACCATCGTGTCGGACGGTGACGTCACGCTGAACACGGCCACGCTGCAGAACAAGAAGACCATCAAGGCCGGCGGCGCGCTCACGGCCAATACGTCCACCATGGGCAATAGCGCCGACGGCACGATCGAATCGGAGCGAGACCTTTCGGTCAAGACCGCAACCTTGATCAACGATGGCGTGATCCGTACCAACGCCGGGAACCTCGACGTAGATGGCACCGCCACCAATAACAAGGGTACGCTCGCTAGCGCGGCTGGAACCACCAAGGTGAAGGCGACGACGTTCACGAACGCCGGCAAGATCACCGCGAGCCGGGACCTCTCGGTCAATACAACGACCGCCAGGAACGAAGGCACGCTGTCCAGCGAGCACGGCAACCTCGACTTCTCCAGCCTCACGTTCACCAACCTCAACCGCTTGTCGGCCAAAGAGGGCAAGGTGAAGGTGCAGTCGATGATCTACTCCAACGCCGGGACCATTGAGCAGGCCCAGGTGGTGGCGCAGGTCAAGCCTGTGGAGCCGGCGAAGCCCGTGGAGCAGGTCAAGCCCGTAGAGCCGGCGAAGCCTGTCGAGCAAGCCAAGCCTGTGGAGCCGGCCAAGCCTGTGGAGCAAGCCAAGCCCGTGGAGCAAGCCAAGCCCGTGGAGCCGGCGAAGCCTGTCGAGCAAGCCAAGCCCGTGGAACAAGCCAAGCCCGCGCAGGTCTTGCCGGCACAGGTCTGGCCCGGACAGCAGCAGTGGTCCGCTCAGCAGGTCTGGCCCGCCCAGCAGTGGACCGTCCAGCAGGTCTGGCCTGCGCAGCAGTGGTCCGCGCCGGTGCCGGTCGCTCGCCCCTGGTGGCAAGCGACGCCTGTCAGCTGGAATACGCGCTGGTATTGATGTGCTGAAGCGGTGCTGAAGGCATCCGCCGCATAACGCGACGCGGATGAACCAAGGCAAGGCGGGCGCCGTCCTGGTGCCCGCCTTTCGGGGCAGGCCGCATGGCAGCCTTGCTGCCCGTTCATTTGATCGCTGCGGCAACGAACAGGCGCGCTACAAGCGGCCTGCACAGTTTGTCTTCGTCGGATCTCAATCAGAAATTCAGGAATTCAGGAATGGCATGCACGCAGGCATCCGCTGCGTCGTGGCCGAGGGCCGAAGCACGTCAGCATGCTTCGATGCGATCCGCGCAGCCGACGCGTTGCGAAAGCCGCATTGGTTGACTTGGCTGACTTGGCTGACCTTCGCGACGCCAGCAAAAAAGCCCAGGCTGCCACGGGGATAACAGCCTGGGGTGCGATTGCGGGTTGGAGGGGGTCACCCACTCTGCAAAGGTAGAACATCGACACATAGGGGTATGCCGACAAACAAAAGTCTAACGAGGTTTCACGGTGCGGGAAATCGGATAAGTCTGATTTTTTCGGCGCGATGAATCGGATAAGTCCGAATTGATCAAGCCAGTAGAATTCCCATCCTCCTCTGTCCAGGCGCGCTTTGACGCCAAAAACGCGTAAATCGAGAGCCGATCCCGCCGTGTCGCAGAATCGGATTTGTCCGATTTTCATCTCATGTTAGCGATGCTAATATCGATACGCTGATCAGCTTCGCCCGGATAGGCCGGCAGCGTTGCGTCACTTTTGCGCTTCGGAGGTAAGCCTTGTCTGATTCCGTTATTCCTTCCCAACTCGATGTGCCACCACCATGGGGCACGCGCTTCGATATACGCGATACGCTTGCTGCGTACCGTGCCGAGGCCGTCAAAATGCATCTTGCGGCCACGGCCCCCACCCAGGCGCGGGCGTTGCGCCGCGCGCGGCTGCGCGGGCTGGCTGCCGGCACGGTGGGCTGCGGCATGGCCGCGGCGGCGGCGTGGCTGTTGGCGGCGTCGTTGACAGGCCCCGCGCCTACGCCCTTGCCTGCACCCTTGCCCGCATTCAAGCCTGTGGCCATGCCCGTGTCCTCGTCCGTGCCCTCGTCCGTGTCCTCACCTGCGCAATTGCCCGCACCAGATGCCGGGCTGCAAGCCGCGGTGGCCGAGCAGCCGGAAGCCGTGTTGGCCGCGGCTGACTCGCCGGCGCCCGCGGCTTCTCTCGCCGCCCCTCTGCGGGCTGAACATGCAACCGCAAGCGCGGCCGCCAGCGTAACGACCAGCCCCATCGCCGCTCCGGTCGAGCACGCCGCAGCCCGCAGGCATTCGTATGCCGAGCCGGTTCCTGCCAGGCAGGTGGCCGTGCGCAGCGCCAGGGCACCGGTACCTTATGACGCGGGCGATAGCGCTGACGATTACGCGGGCTATAGCGCCGGCTATAGGTTGGCTGTGCCGGCGTACGATGCCAGCTCGCGCCCGAGCGCCGTGGCCTATCTGCCGCCCGACTCGCATATCACGTTGCATGAGCACTCCCGGCTGATCGACGAGTAAGGCTGCCGCCTTCCACGCGGGCCGATTTCCTCTGCTCGATCGCGGTCGCCGTGGCCGAGAAACTGGCCGCGCGCCAAGTGAAACGCGTGTCGCTCCCGGCCAGCATCCCGACATTGGCTTTTCCAGGCGTCCGCCTCGATTTCGCTGTCGATTTCGCTTTCGGCTAGGCAACGCCCCGTGCCTGGAGCCCGCGCTGTGTCGTTGAGCACCATGCTTTTCGTACTTGTCTGATTCAAATCTGGCGAATGCGTATCTAGAATGGACCGGTCAATCAAACTCTCTCAACGCTCCCCTTCAACGCTTCCATACGCGCGTAATTATCTTCATTAGCCGATTCAGGTCTGGTGCATTTGGTATTGGGGTGGAGCAAGCCGGACACTCCGCCATGAAACTGCAACCGACTCGAATTTCCGTCGCCATCCTGACAGTGCTGTTCCCGGGCGTTCAGCTGGCCACGGCGGCGACGGCTTACCCCGGCATCGATCTTTCCACCCCCGATGGGGAAACCCGGGTGCTCGTCCCCGGTGACACGGTCACGCATGCGAACGCCGGCACGGCGGTCAATATCCGTGGCGCCAACAACGCCCTCTCGGGCAACGGCGTCAGCATCCAGTCCGGCATCGCAGGCACGAGCGCCGCCACGCAGGGCATCACCGTCAGCGCCGGCGGCACACTGGCACTGTCCGACAGCAACATCACCGCACTGGGCAGCCTCGACGCCAATGCCTTGGTCGTGCGCGATGCGGGCAGCAAGGCGACCCTGAACGACACGCGGATAAAGACCGAGGGTCGATGGTCCCACGGCGTGCAAGCCATCGACGGCGGGCGCATCGAGGTGACTGGCGGCTCGGTTTCCACCCAGGGAGACAACGCCCATGGCCTGAACGCAGCGGGTACGGACGCCATGATTACCGCCCACAAAACGCAAATCACCGTCCTTGGCGACGGCGCCTCGGCAGTCCACGCGGCGGATGGTGCAAACGTCGTCCTGGATCAGGCAAGGCTCAATGCCACTGCCACCACGCAATGGGGTGGCAAAGGCATCAGTGTCGACCGTGGTACCGTGACCGCAACCAACACCGATATCGTCTCGGTCCGCGGCACTGGCATTCACGCGTCCGGCGGCAGCGTCTCGTTCTCCAATGGCACCATCGACGCGTATCTCGACGGCGTGTATCTCACCAGGGCCAGCGGACCGGAATTCACCCCGTCCGAAGCCGTTTTGCGCGATGTGGTGGTGCATGCCGAGACGGGTTCCGGCATCGACGCAAACGCCGATGGCGTCCATGCCAGGCTGGAACGCGTGCAGATCAGCAGCAATGGTTCGGCCGTCGCTGGCATCCGGGCTCCGAGCGAGGGCGTTGTGGTGGCCAAGGACGTCTCCATCACGATGACCGGGGAAAGAGGCGTGGGCGTGGACAACCGAGCGAGCGCTGTCACCCTGGACGGCGGCTCGATCACGACGCATGGCGCCAGCGGGCACGGTATCTACGTGTCTGAACGCGATGGCGACAGCAGCGGGACGACCACCGCGCGCGGCGTCGCTGTCGAGACCTTCGGCAACGCTGCCATCGGTGTGATCTCGCGCGGGTCCGGGTCCAACGTCGTGCTGGAAGGTGGATCGGTCACCACCCACGGCCACACTGCCTACGGCCTGTTAGCCAACGGCGCACGCCTGGACGCAACAGGTACCATCGTGCGCACCGTTGGCGACTTCTCCCACGGGCTGATGATGGGCGACCAGGGCGCGCAGGTCAGCCTGGACCGCGTCGACATGCGCACCGGCGGCACAGGCGCCAATGGCATCCTGGCCTACTCGAACAAGCCTGGCGTCGACAACGCGATATCGATCCGCAACAGCCATATCGAGACCGAGAACGGCAATGGCATCACGGTCGAAGGCAGCGGCCTCGTCGCTAACCTGTCCGACACCACGATCATCGGCAGATCCCGCAGCGGCGATGGCGCCTTGTTGTACGTGGACGAACGGCAGCCCTCCTCGCCAGGCGGCGATGTGGTTGCCGCACGCGATGTGCAGCTCAACGCGCAGCGCAGCCACCTGGAGGGTGACGTGGTGCTCGACAGCGGGTCGGCCAGCGTGACCCTGCGCGACCACTCCGTGCTGACCGGCGCCCTGCTCAACAACGCCGGGCGGACGGTGGATACGCTGAGCATCGACGGCAGCAGCACCTGGCGCGTGCGCGGCAACTCGGCGGTGGCGCGCCTGGACAATGCGGGCACGGTGTCATTCGCCACCCCGGGCAGCGGTTTCAAGGTGCTGGACGTGACCGGCAACCTCAGCGGCGGCGGCCTGTTCGAAATGCGCACCGACCTGGGCGCAGGCCAGGGCGACCTGCTGCGCGTCGCCGGCACCGTCTCGGGCAATCACCGCGTGCTGGTCGCCAACAGCGGCGCCGAGCCGCTGGCTGGCGGCGGGTCCCTGAGGATCATCCAGAGCGAGGGCGGCCCGGGCTCGTTCGCGCTCGCCAACCGCGATCAATTGGTAGACGCCGGCACCTATCGCTACGCGCTGAAAAGCAGCGACACGGTCGGCGGGCGCGCCACCGACTGGAGCCTCGTCAACAGCGGCGACCTGTCGCCAGAAGCGGTGCCGGGGACCGAGCAGTCCCAGATTGCGCCGCCTGGCGCCGACGACCTTTCCACGGCCGCCAACGCCGCGATCAATACGTCCAGCGCCAGCACCGCGCACGCGATCTGGTATGCCGAAAAAGGCACGCTGGCCAGGCGCTTGGGTGAGTTGCGCCAGGGCAAGAACGAAGGTGGTGTCTGGGTGCGGGGTTTCGGCGAGCGCCAGAAGCTCGACAACCGCGGCGGCCGCTCGTTCGAGCAGACCGTGGGCGGCCTGGAGGTCGGCGCCGACAAGTACCTGCCGGTCGAAGGCGGGCGCTAGTACGTCGGCGGCATGACCGGATACAGTTCGACCGACCGCCGTTTTCGTGACGAAGGCACGGGCGGCGCCGATAGCTACCACCTCGGCGGCTACGCCACCTGGCTGGCCGATGCCGGCTGGTACGTCGACGGCGTGTTCAAGGCTAACAAAATCCAGCAGAACTTCGCGGTGGTGGCGACCGACGGCCAGTCGGTGAAGGCCGATTCCCACCAGAACGCCATCGGCGTGTCGGTGGAAGCCGGCCGCCAGGTGCCGTTCGGCTTCGGCTGGTTCGTCGAGCCTCAGGTGGAGCTGTCGATGCTCCGCGCCAGCGGCGCCAGCTACCGCGCCAGCAACGGTCTGCAGGTCGATGCCGACAGCGGCAATTCGATGCGCTTGCGCGTTGGTTCCCTGCTCGGCCGCCGCATTGCATTTGCCAATGGCAACACCGTGCAGCCCTACGTCAAGGTGAGCCTGTCGCAGGAGCTTGACGGCAAGAGCACGGTACGCACCAACGGCGTGGCTACCCGGACCGACCTGTCCGGCGGCCTTGCCGAGCTGGGCGTGGGCGTTGCTGCGTCACTGGGCACGAACCACCGCCTGTACGCCGACTACGAGTACGCAAGCGGCGCAAGGCTGGACAGACCGTGGATGGTCAGCATGGGCTACAGGTACAGCTGGTGATCCCGGCCCGAAAAACCAAACCCAAACCCAAACCCGGACCCAAGCTCATATCGGGCCAATACGCCGACAAGGAAGAAAGGAAACTCCCAAGTGCAAGAAAAACTGCGAAAAAAAATACGGGAAAAGCGCGCGTTGGCTTGCGGTGCGGCGGCGGCCGCCATGCTGGTCGCCGCAGTCTATGCCGGTGCCGAAACATTGGCGCAGCCCAGCGAGCCTGACGACCGGCGAGCCAGCCAGCTGAGCGGCCTGGTGGCAACCATGTATCCCGAGCTGGACGCCTTGTACAAGGATCTGCACGCGCACCCCGAGCTTGCATTCGCCGAGACCCGCACCGCATCGCGGCTTGCCAGTGAGATGCGCACGCTCGGCTTCGAGGTGACCGAGAACGTGGGAAAGACTGGCGTGGTGGCCCTGTACCGCAACGGCCCGGGCCCAACCATCATGGTGCGCACCGACATGGATGGCCTCCCCATGGAGGAGAAAACCTCCCTGCCCTATGCCAGCAAGGCAGTCACCACTTGGAACGGGCGCGAGAGCTTCGTTGCGCATAGCTGTGGCCACGACTTGCACATGGCAACCTGGGTAGGCGCCGCGCGTGCCTTGGTCGCCATGAAAGGCCAGTGGCGCGGCACCTTGATGTTCGTGGCGCAGCCAGCTGAAGAGATCGGCGCCGGCGCCAGGGCCATGCTGGCCGACGGGCTGTTCAAGCGCTTTCCCAAGCCTGACACGGCGCTTGCCTTGCACACGGATCCCCGGCCTTACGGCACGGTCAGTTACAGCATCGGCCCGATGACGTCTGCCGCCAGCGCGTTCGAGATCGTCTTCAAAGGCCGTGGCGGACACGGCTCCGCACCCAACAAGGCGCTGGACCCGATCGTCATTGCCGCGCGATTCGTCACGGACGTGCAGGCCGTGACGAGCCGGGAAAAGGATCCGATGGCATTCGGCGTGATCACCGTCGGCGCGCTCCAGGCAGGAAGCTCGGGCAACATCATTCCCGACAGCGCGGTCTTGCGCGGCACAATCCGCGCTTACGATTCCGAGGTCCGGGCACAGCTTGTCGACGGGGTGCGGCGCGTTGCGCGGGCATCGGCAAGCGCGGCCGCGGCCCCCGAGCCGGAGATCACGATCACCGACAATGGCCCCGGTGTGGTGAACAGCGAGACGGTGGTCGCACGCGTCGAGGCCGCGTTGCAGGCGGGCCTGGGCAAGGACAAGGTGGCCCGCACGCTGCCGCTCACGACCAGCGAGGATTTCGCCGAATACGGCGGCGAGGGCGTGCCCTCGATGTTCTTCCTTGTGGGTGTGCTTGACCCCGCAGATGTCTCGGCCGCAAACAAGAGCGGCGGCAAGCCCCTGGTGTTCAATCACTCGCCCTACTTCGCCCCGGTGCCCGAGCCGTCGATCAAGACCGGTGTCACCGCCATGAGCCTGGCCGTGCTTAGCCTGCTCGCCGCGCCCTGAACGCACCTTGAACACGCTTTGCCGTGCGATGTTCCTGCCGGCCTGCTATCTGCCTGAGGATCATCGCCCTTGCGCCGGCTTGCCCAGGTGCGCGACGATCATCAGCCATAAGAAAGGACGAACCAATGCCATCGACAATAATCAGCGGTGTCACGCCTCACCGTGCCGGGCACACGTCGCAGAAGGCCGTACGGTGCGGCAGCAAGCCGATCTTGGCCGCAGTCTTTTCACTGTTATCCCAGACGCTGATCGCGTCACCCGCGTTGGCAGCAAGCGAATCGGCCGACGCCACGACGGCCGCAGTCGCCTCGCAAGTGACCAAGCGCGACGGCAAGTACTACCTCTACAAGAACGGCAAGCCGCTCAACGACACCGGCTACGACC
Source organism: Cupriavidus sp. UME77 (assembly GCF_014170355.1). NCBI lineage: Bacteria > Pseudomonadati > Pseudomonadota > Betaproteobacteria > Burkholderiales > Burkholderiaceae > Cupriavidus > Cupriavidus sp. UME77. Next base: position 21,667 of record NZ_LZZU01000020.1, on the reverse strand, counting down.
GTCTGGACATCGAGTTCCCGGGCCTGGCCAAGGCCCGGCTCGGCTCGCAATACGGCGTGCTTGACGCGAACACGGGCACGCTCGTGCTGCCCATCATCTACCAGAGCGTCCGAACCGAAACGCTCAACACCATCGGCTTGATCCAAGTGCGCAAAGACAATCTGACGAAATTCGTCGACAGCAAGGGACAGCCGGTCAAGGTGCCCGCATATGACGTAGTCGCGGATTTCAATGGAGCCGGACAGGGGCTCGCCGAACGTGCCGGCAAACTGTTCATGCTGACATTCAGAGATGGCCAATTGCGCAGCGAGGATACGGCGCCGCAGTACCTTCCGAGCATCATCTTGCCGCCCGGACTGCGGCAGCGCCCGGCAAATCCGGGCGGTCCGCTCAACGGCACCTACGTACCCGCATCCTATCCCGATCTGAAGACCGCATGGGCCGCGTGGCGCAAAGGGCAACTTCTCGAGCCAGCTCAGCCGGCGATCGTGGTGAAGGGCGACATCGCGTATGTGTCGTTCGGCATCCTGGCCGACCCGCCGTTGCCGATGATGAGCAATACGATGGGCGCGTGCCAGAACGAACATGGCTTGGCGTTGTTCGATACGTCGCGGGCCGAAGGATGTGCATCGGCGGAGAAGCCGACGTTTCACTTCCAGCGCGAGCGTGACGGTTCGCTGCAGTGCACCGACTGTTATCCCGCCATGCCGGGTAAGTGGCTGAAACTGCCGGCTGCGACGCAATCGCTCGTCGGCATCGGTATCGTCATCGCCACGCCGCTGAATAGCACGGGTGCGCTCGTGCACGCTGTGATTCCCGGCGCGCCGGCTGAACTCGCCGGCGTGAAACCAGGCGACCGGATCACGACGGTCGACGACCGGTTGACCTCCGAGATGTCGCTCACCCAGATCACGGATCTGATTCGAGGTAAGCCGGCGACCTCTGTGAGGCTGGGAATCGAGCGCGAAACGCAGCGTCTGGAGCTGAATGTCGAGCGCAAGGCGATCGTGGTCGAAGCAGACTAACGGAGGCTCTATTGCTCGTACTCGATGGCCACGCCCCGATCACGGCGGACGGGACCAGCGCCTGCTGTGCGTGCCGGCCTTTATATTGCCCTTAATGCTGCCTTAAGCCAGCGCGGACTAGCATCTGTCAATCCTGGCCGGCAGGACTATGCCGCGCCAAGCCCAACGCTGCACGAAGGAGTTCAATATGACAGCACGCCCCAGCTACGAGGCCAGCGCCGCGGCGGCCAGCAAAGTGCCGGAAGTCACACTGGCATTCTGGCTGATCAAGATCGCCGCGACCACGCTCGGCGAGACCGGCGGCGATGCGCTGTCGATGACGATGGGACTGGGCTACCTGGTCAGCACAGCGATCTTTGCGGCGGTGTTCCTGGTGGCGGTCTGCGCCCAGGTGCGCGCCAGGCGCTTCCGGCCGCTGCTGTACTGGGCCACCATCGTGGCCACCACCACGGTCGGCACGACCCTGGCGGACTTCGCGGACCGCTCGCTCGGCATCGGCTACGCGGGAGGATCCACGTTGCTGGCGCTGCTGTTGCTGCTGTCGCTGGCGTTGTGGTATCGCTGGCTTGGCACGGTCTCGGTCGACAGCGTGCATTCGCCACGCGCCGAGCTGTGCTACTGGGTCACCATCATGTTCTCGCAGACGCTTGGCACAGCGCTGGGAGACTGGACCGCCGACACGGCCGGGATGGGTTACATCGGCGGCATGGCGATCTTCGGCTCGCTGCTGGCATTGCTAGCCCTGGCCTACTACCGCACGCGGATCTCACGCACGCTGCTGTTCTGGGCGGCCTTCATCCTGACGCGCCCGCTCGGGGCGGTGGTGGGCGACTTCCTCGACAAGCCCCTGCAATCCGGCGGGCTGGCACTGGGCCGCTTCAGTGCTTCGGCAGCGCTGCTGGGCTTCATGGCGCTTTGCCTGCTGCTGATGCCACCGCGGGCCGCAGCCCGGGCCCGGCACTAGCGTGCCGGACCCCGCTGTATCCGCTTGCGGGAAGATGCGGGCGGTATCGGGAAACGACCGTGGGTGGGCTGTGCCCTTCATCCGCCCCGGGCTCGATGGCGGCTTGATGTCGATCAACCGCCGGGCCGGCGCCGAACCTATAGTGGTGTGTGGCCTAGCTTCATCCCGCCGCACCTTCATCGTTCCCACCCGCCAGGAGTGCGCCATGAACGACGTCAGATCCGTATTTTCCGTACACCGCGCCGCGCTGCAGCGCGATGTCAACCTCCTGCTGGCCGATGTGCAGGCATTGCTGCGCGACGCCGCCGCCTTGACCGGCGAGCAAGCCGGCCAGGCCCGCGAACAGTTCAAGGTGCGGCTGGAGGCGCTGCAGCTGCGCCTGCGCGAGTTGCAGGAGCAAGGCCGCGGCCAGGTGCGCGATCTGGCCGATGCGGGAGAAGCGTACGTGCAGGCGCACCCATGGCGCGCGCTGGGCGCGGCCGCGGCAGTTGCCGCCGTATGCGGGATGCTTGTCGCCATGTCGGTCTCGCGCCGCGAATGATGGCCGATCGATAGCGGATTGATGGCGGATCGAAGGCAATATGGCGCCTGCGCAGCCTCGCTACCACCGCTGGCTCAACCTCGGGCTTCTGGCGACCTGCGCGCTCACGCTGAGCGCCGGATCGCTGCTGTACTGGTTCGAATCGGCGGCGCTCGCGCGCACCGTGTGGCTGATCGGCGTCCTGCCGGTGCTGATTGCGCTGGCCACCAGCACCGTGCTGGCGGCGTGGCGCCGCAAGGCCGGCGTGGATGTCCTGGCACTGCTGGCCATCGGCTTCGCATGGTGGCTGGGCGAGCACTTTGCCGCCGCTGTGATTGCCCTGATGCTGGCCAGCGGACGCGCACTGGAGAGCTATGCGCAAGCGCGCGCCGCCAGCGAGATGAGCGCGCTGCTGCGCCACGCGCCGCGCGAAGCCAGCCGCTTCGAACGCGGCGAATGGCGCCCGGTACCGCTGGAGCTGGTGCGCCCCGGCGACCGGCTGCTGGTGCGCGCAGGCGACGTGGTGCCCGCCGATGGGACGTTGCTCCAGGCGGCCGAACTGGATGAATCCACCCTGACCGGCGAGGCCATGCCCCTGCGCCGCGCGCCGGGCGAGCCACTGCGCAGCGGCGTGGTCAATGCCGGCGCACCGTTCGAGATGCTCGCCGGCGCCACGGCGGCACAGAGTACCTATTCGGGCATTGTCCGCCTTGTGATGGAGGCGCAGCAAAGCCGTAGCCCTTCCATGCGCCTGGCCGACCGCTACGCCCTGCTGCTGGTGCCGCTGGCGCTGGCCGTGGCCGGCGCGGCCTGGATCATGACCGGCGATGCGCACCGGGCACTCGCGGTGCTGGTGGTCGCCACCCCCTGCCCGCTGATCCTGGCGGTGCCGGTGGCCATCGTCTGCGGCATGTCGCGCGCTGCCAGCCGGGGCATCCTGGTCAAGAGCGGCGGTGCGCTGGAGCGGCTGGCGCAGTGCCACGTGCTGTTTTTCGACAAGACCGGAACCCTGACCACGGGCCAGGCCCGCGTCTCGGCCATCGAGGCGGCGCCGGGACACGCGCAGGACGAGGTGCTTCGCCTGGCAGCTTCGCTGGCACAAGCCTCGGTGCATGCCAGCTCCCGCGCGCTGGTGGCCGCGGCGCGCGAGCGCGGCCTGGCGCTGGCGTTGCCGGGCGAGGTCGCCGAGGATCCCGGCGCCGGCCTGCGTGGCACGATCGGCGGGCATATGGTCACCATCGGCTCCCTGGCGCACGTGGCCAGCGCAACCGCACCCACGCCGTGGAGTACGGCATGGGTGCGGCGCATGGGCCATGAAGGCGCAGCGGCCGTCTTTCTTGGCGTCGATGGCGCCATGCGTGGCGCGCTGCAGCTTGCGGACCAGATCCGGCTTGACACGCCCCGCGCGCTCAGGCTGCTCAGGCAGGCCGGCATCCAGCGCATGGTGATGCTGACCGGCGACCGCGACGACGTGGCGCAGATGACAGGCGCGATGCTGGGCGTGACGCAAGTGCGCGCCCAGCAAACGCCCGCGCAAAAGCTAGCGGCGATCCGCGAGGCGCAGCGCACCGACACGGTCATCATGGTTGGCGACGGCGTCAACGACGCGCCCGCGCTGGCCGCCGCCGACGTCGGCGTGGCAATGGGCGCGGCAGGGGCGGCCGCGTCGGCGCAGGCCGCGGACGTGGTATTGCTGGTCGACCGCCTGGACCGCCTGGCCGAGGCGATGCAGATCGCCCGGCGCACGCGCCGCATCGCCGTGCAAAGCGTGGTGGCGGGCATGGCGCTGTCGCTGGCGGCCATGATCGCGGCCGCATTCGGCTACCTGCCGCCAGTGGCGGGCGCGCTGCTGCAAGAACTGATCGATGTCGTTGTGATCCTCAACGCGCTGCGAGCACGCAAGCCTGGGCCCGAATGGCAGCCGGCACAAATCACGGCGGCCGAGGCCGCCAGACTGAAGACCGAGCATAGCGAACTGGGGCAGGTGCTCGACCAGGTGCGATCAATGGCCGATCGCGTAGCCAGCCTCCCCGGCGAAGCCGCCGCAGCCCAACTGGCAGCGCTCAACCAGGCACTGCGCGAGCAATTGCTCGCGCACGAGATCCATGACGACGCCGACCTTTATCCGGAACTCGCGCGGCGCCTCGGCGGCAAGGATCCGCTGGCTGCGCTCAGCGGCGGGCATCGCGAGATCTTCCACTTGGTCGGCATGCTGGAGCGCATTGCCGCGGACCAGCCCGCGGGCGGCATCGACCTGGAAAGCGCGCAGGAAGTCCGGCGCCTGCTCTATGAGCTCAATGCGATCCTGCGCCTGCATTTCGCGCAGGAGGACGAGCTGTATCACGCGCTGGGGGACGCCTGACGATCTGCCCGCTGCACAGCGTGCCCGGGCCGGCATCAGCGCAACGACTCCAACGCGAGCGCCGAGGCCCAGGTCACTGCGGCAGCCAGCACAAGCCCCGTGCCGACACGCAACGCAAAGGCACGCCCGCCCGCGGCAGCCAGCACGATCTTGGTAGCGGTGTTGGCGGAAAAAGCCGCCAGCACCGGCCACACCCCTGCCTCTGCCGACATGCGTCCCGCCGCTACCTGCGCGGCAACCGACACGGTTGCGGCATGCGCATCGGCAAACCCGCCGGCCACGGCCACCATCAATAGCATCCCGGGCCCGGACCATGCCCGGGTAGCGCCGTTGGCCAGCAAGAGCAAGGCCATGAGCAACACAAACCCTGCCGCCACGCGCCAGTCCAGCGAGGGGCCTGCTAGTTGTGCGCCGTCCTGTGCGCCATCTTGTGCACCGTCCCGCGCCGCTGGCCTGCGCTCTGCCAGCCAGAGCCAGAAGCCGGCATAGAGGCCCATTGCCGTCAGTCCGGCCGCCAGGGGCAATGCCAATGCCCGCAGCGCTGCCGCGCTGGTCGCCGCCAGCAACAGCAGCATCTGCACGAACGTGGCCACGCTGGAAAGCAGCGCGGCCGCCACGGCCGCATCGCGTATGCCCGGCGCCTTGCGCACCATCGCTGCCATCGTGCCGATGGTCGCCGCACTGGAGACGAAGCCACCGAACAGGCCGGTCACCGGCAGGCCCACCCGCTGCCCGAACAGCCGCGTGGCAATATGCCCGGCGGCGCCCATCAGCATCACCAGCATCGCCACCAGCCAGAGCGTGCGCGGGTTCCAGGCGTCGAACGGGCCCATGTAGCGGTCGGGCAGCAAAGGCCAGATCACCAGCGCCGCCACCGCCAGCATCAAGGCATCGCTTAGTTCCTGCCGGCTCAGCGCGTTGCGCACCAGGCCGTGCAGGGTGGCCTTGCCGTGCAGCAGAATCGCAAGGACCGTGGCAATGCCGGCGGCAAGCGCCGGATGCGTGACAGCCAGCGCGCCGAGCAAGACCGTGCACAGCAACGCAATCTCCGTGGTCATGCCGGGATCCCTGGCCGCGGTGTGGCGGTAGCCCAGGGCTGCCAGCCCGGCAATCGCCAGCAGGACCGCCGGCAACAATCCGGCGTTGGGCAGGAACGCGCCCAGCGCGCCGCTGACGCTGGCAATGGCAAACGTGCGCAAGCCAGCCGGCGCCTCGGCACCTTCCGCCGCCTGGCTGCGCTCCCGCTCCAACCCGATCGCAAGGCCGATCCCGAGCGCGACGCTAAATGCCACGGCCGTGTGATCCATGCTGTCTCCCCGGAAACGGTCAAGCCTACCGGCACCATTGCATCCAGTCTGGACCATGCCCGCGCAACCGGCTTGATGTGCCGCAAGGTTGATGCGGATCAACAAGCGCCGGTGGCACGCTTCTAGAATCATCTGATGGGCGAAACCGTGATTTGCCGTCGTCCCCGGCAAGACAGGCCCGCCCTGACCGCTGACAAGAGTGAGCGGCTCAGCAGCAATCCACGCGCATTACCGCACTATCGTGTTACCGCGCGCATCCAGGAGATTCACCATGCCAGACCAGACCGACGTCCCCCTCGCATGCTTCGCCGCCAATTGCGAGGCGGGCCTGCGCGCGCTGACCCTGCTGCAGGAGAGCCGGCAGCGCTTTCTCGAACTCCAGCTTGATGCGGTACGCAAGGACATCAAGACCTTGCACGACGCAGGCGCGCAGCTGGCGAATGCCGGCGACTTCGCCACGCTCGCCACCCTGCCGGCGACCTTCCTGCGCAACCAGGCCGAGCATTACGCACAGCGGATGCAAGCCTGGATGAGTCTCGCCATTCACAACCAGACCGCCATGGTGGAACAACTGCGGGAAGCCGGCGAAACCTGGCAGCGCTGCCAGGCCGCGGCCCTGCAGCAGGCCGGGAGCACCGCGTCGCTGTCCGCGCCAGTGCAGGGCATGTTCGAAAAGTTCAGCCAGGCGGCCGCGCTGAACGGGACCGCTGCCAGCACCGGCGCCGCTACGCAGAAGCGGGCCATCCATGCCGGCTGAGATGCCGCCGAATTGACGCTGAATTGACGCTGAATTGACGCTGAAACGCCGGCGGGGATGCCGCCGGCCGCCGCGGCCATCGCTGCCTAATCCAGCGCGTACGAACGAAGATACTCCGGCATCGTGACCGCCCAGCGCAGCTCCCGCTCGATCCGCTGGCGCAGCGCGTCGCTCGCGGCCGGCTCGCCATGCACCACGAAGGTCTGCCGGGGCGGGCTGCCGAAGCCGCCGAGCCACGTCATCAGTTCATTGGCGTCGGCATGGGCCGAGAGCGAAGTGATCTGCTCCACCGAGGCCTGGATGGCAACCTGCCTGCCATGGATGCGCAGTTCACGCATGCCCGAGGCCAGCGCCGCACCGCGAGTGCCGGCGGCCTGGAAGCCCGAGAGCAATATCGTATTGCGCGCATCCTGGCCATAGGTCTCCAGGTGATGCACCACCCGCCCGCCGGTTGCCATGCCGCTGCCGGCCAGGATGATCTTGGGCGCGCGGTCACGGTTCAGCCACATGGACTGCTGCATGCTCTGGATCAGGATGGCGATATGGCAGGCCGCCGCGCAGGCGGCGCGGTCGATCCGCAGCTCGTCCGGGTGCAGGGCGAAGATCGTGGTGGCATCGATCGCCATCGGGCTGTTGAGGTAGACCGGCACCTGGGGAATGCGGTTTTGCTCGCGCAGCTTGTAGAGGCAGTACAGCAACGCCTGGGTGCGCCCGACGGCAAACGCGGGAATCACCACGCTGCCGCCGCGGCCGATGGTGCGGCTGACGACCTCGCCCAGCGTGTCGAGCGGATCATCCGCGGGATGGGCGCGGTCGCCGTAGGTGGACTCGATCAGCAAGTGATCCGCTTCGCGAAGGATCTCCGGGGTGCGCATCACGATGTCCTGCTGGCGTCCCAGGTCGCCGGAAAACACGATCCGCTTGCCATCCACGTGCAGCGTCACGATGGCCGAGCCGATGATATGCCCGGCGCGATGAAACTCCGCCTCCACGTCGGGCGTCACCCGCACCCGCGTGTCATAGTGAAACGGGTCGAGCCGGCGCAGGGCGCGCACGGCGTCCGCGCCGTCGTAGAGCGGCAACGCCGGCTGATGCCGCGAGTAGCCCTTGCGGTTGGCGTAATGCGCGTCCTCCTGCGCCAGGTGGGCGCTGTCGGGCAGCAGGATCTGGCACAGCTGCGCGGTGCCCATGGTGCAGAACACCCGCCCCCGAAAGCCGTTGCGCACCAGCAGCGGCAGGTATCCGCTATGGTCGATATGCGCGTGCGTGAGCACTACCGCGTCCAGCCTCGACGGATCGACCGGCAAGCGGTCCCAGTTGCGCAGGCGCAGCGCCTTGTAGCCCTGGAACAGCCCGCAGTCCACCATCACGCGGCTGCGGCCGGTGTCGAGCACATACTTGGATCCCGTGACGGTGTCGGTCGCGCCGAGAAATTGCAGCTGCATGGCGCGCTCCGTCAATGCGACAACAGCACAGGCACCGGCGCGCGATGCATCAGCGCGCGCGTGGTGCCGCCCATGATCAGTTCGCGCATGCGCGAGTGGCCGTAGCCCCCGGCCACCAGCATGTCGGCCCCCAGCGCGCCAACCGCGTCGAGCAGACAGGTGGCGACGGGGCCCGCCTTCTGCACGTTGCGCACGCCGGCCACGATGCCGTGGCGCTGCAGGTAATGCCGCAAGCCGGCCACCGGCTCCGAGTCCGCCCGCGGTTCGCCGCGATCGTCCCAGACGCCGATGATGGTGACGTGGCTGGCGCGCAGCAGCAAAGGCATGGCGTCGGCCACGGCCCGGGCCGCTTCGCGCTGCCCGTCCCATGCGATCGCCACGTGCCCGCCATGCAGCCGGCGAAACGCCTGCGGCACCAGCAATACCGGGCGGCCGGCGTTGAGCAGCACGTACTCGGCCGCCCCGGCGCCCAGCGATGCCACTTCCTGCGTTGCCACCGGCCGAGCCATCACGGCCAGATCGGCTACGCGGGCCTCCTGCGCCAGGACCCAACCGATCTGCTCCTCCACCACGCGGTGCGAGAACGGCACGCCCGGCGCCTGCGCCGCCATGGTGCTGCTCAGTATCTCGCCCTGCAGCGTGGCCTGCGACAGCAGCCTGCTGCGCGACGCCGCCATATGCCGCACAACGTCATCGCCCGCGCCCCGGATCGGGTCCAGGCGCAGGCCGGTGGCGCTGACGCCGGTGACATGCGCGCCAAAAGAGGCTGCCAGGTCGGCAGCCATCCTGATGCGAGATGCGCAGTCGGGGTCCGCTCCGAGCGCGACCAGCACGGTCCGGTAGTCCATGATGTGCTCCATGTATTGGCGAGCGAGCCTGCAGGCAGACCCGGTCCAGTTCATGGTGGCACAGCGCGCCTGCCGCACGTTGTCCCAGATCAAGCGCAGGAAGCGCAGGAAGCGCGGGGGCTAGATATCGCCTTCGTCAAACAGGCGATGCTGGATCGCATAGCGCACCAGCGCCGCCTCGCTGGGCAGCCGCAGCTTTTCCATCAGCCGCATCTTGTAGGTGCTTACGGTCTTGGCGCTGACGCACAAGGCGGCGGCGATCTCGGTCAGCGGCTCGCCCAGCACCAGGCGGCGGTAGACTTCCATCTCGCGGTCCGACAAGCGCAGGTGGGGATCCTCGCGATGCTCGTCCTGCAGGCTGTTGGCCAGCTTCTCGGCCATCGCGGGGCTCACGTAGGTGCCCCCCGCCGCAACCTTGCCGATCGCGCTGACCAGCTCGGTGGCCGCGCTTTCCTTGGTCAGGTAGCCCGCCGCCCCAGCCCGGAACGCGCGCACCACGTACTGCTCCTCGGCGTGCATGGTCAGCACCAGAATACGCAGCTCGGGCTGCTCCAGGCGCAATTGCCTGATCAGCTCCAGCCCGCTGCGCCCGGGCATGGAGAGGTCCAGCAGGATGACCCGGGCCCTGCACTCGCGCGCCATCTGCAGCACGGCGGAGCCATCCACCGCCTCGCCCACCACCTCGAAGCCGCCGGCGCGGCTCAGTATGTGGCGCAGCCCGTCGCGCATCACGGCGTGGTCGTCGGCAATCATCACGGGAATCATGGGCTTGCCTCCGCGCTCGCGGCTGTGGCTATGGCCGTGGCTGTCGCCAACGGAAAGCGCACGGTCAGGCAGAAGCCCTCGCCAGACGCTTGCCTTGTCGCTACGGTGCCGCCAAGCAGCCGTGCGCGCTCCCGGATCCCCACCAGCCCCAGCGATACCCGCTCGCCACCGGCAGGCTGCGTGGCGGCATTGCCGTGGCCATTGTCCCGCACGGTCAGCTCAAAATGGTCGTCCTGGCGAACCAGCTCGATATCGACCCGGTCGGCCTGCGCATGCTGCACGACATTGCTGAGCGCCTCCTGCACGATACGGAACACCGCGGTGGCCGCGTGCTCGCCGACGTCTTCCTCCTCGGCGGCATGGGTGATGACATTGACGCCGTAGCGGGCGGAGAACTCCTTTGCCAGCCATTCGATCGCCGGGATCAGGCCAAGCTCGTCCAGCAATGCCGGGCGCAGGTCGGCGGCGATGCGCCGCACCGACGCCACGGTTTCGTCGATCACCAGGTGCATGGCGGCGGCCTGGTCCAGCAAGGCAGGCGCCGTTCCGGCGTCCTTGAGGTCGCTGGCGAGGATAGCCAGGTCCATCTTCAGCGCGCTCAGGCGCTGGCCCAGGTCGTCGTGCAACTCGCGGGCGATACGGCGGCGTTCCTCTTCCCGCGATGCCTGGACCCGATCGGAGAGTTGCTGGAGCTCCTCGCGCGACTGCCGCAGGGCCGTCTCCACCCTCACCCGCTCCGTGGTGTCCCGCAGGATGACGGTAAACAGCTTGCCGGCGCCGTCTTGCGTCTGGGAGATAGAGGCCTCGATGGGGAACTCCGTGCCGTCCTGGCGCAGCGCATGCAGTACCCGCTGCTGCCCCATCTGCCGGTCCGTGACCCCGGTGACGGCGAACCGGCGCACATGCGCCTCATGCGCCTCACGGAAACGCGCCGGGATCAGGTCCACCAGGGGGCGGCCGGTCACCTGCGCGGCGGTGTACCCAAAAAGGCGCTCCGCCGTGGGGTTGAACAACACGATGCACTGCGCTTCGTCCACCGTGATGATCGCTTCCATCGACGAGCGGATGATCCCTGCCAGGCGAGCCTCGCTGTCCTGGATGCGCGCCAGGTTGTCTTCCCCCGCGCGCCGCAGCCGCCGCAGGCGCACCAGCAGCAGCGACAGTACCACTGCCACCGCCAGGCCCCAGGCGCCAAGCATCGGCGCGGCCAGGCCGCCTGGCCGGGGGGCAAGCACGGTAATGAACCACAGTGCCAGCAGCAGGAGCAGCGCGAGCACGGCGCCACCTGCCGCCAGTTCGCCAAGCGTGGCGTGAAGCGATGCCTTGCGCGCGGAAGGCAAATTCGGTGAAGGAGGCTCGTTGGTCGCCATGGCTGGTCGCGAAGTGCTCCCGGAGGGTCGGCAAGTCCTGCGTGGATCCCGCGAGGATCGCCGGAGGCTCTCCTGTAAAGGTAGGCGATTTGAGAGAAATGCACACGCCCTCTGTGATGTGCTCGCAATATAGCGAGGTGGGCGTAGGGGGTGCCATCGTGCAGATAGCCTATGGTCTTTGTCAGGATTGCCTGACAGGGGCCTTCCTCTTTCAGACAGCACTCTCAGCGACCGCTTCTTTTTTACTGCCACGGCGCAAACCATACTCGATGGCATGAACCCCATGTTTCTTCCCGATCGTCTGAGCGTCCTGCTGCTCGAGGACTCGGCCTTGATCGGCGCGCGGCAGGCCAGGATGCTCAGGTCGATCCAGGAAGTGGAACTGCTAGCCCTGGCCCGCGAGCCACGTGCCGCGCTGCTGGCCGCGCAGATCCTGCTGCCCGACGTTGTCATCCTCAGCCTGAGCAGGTATGGCCGATCGGGGCTGAGCGCACTGCGGGGCCTGCGAAGAATGCGCCGCCAGGCGACCGTGGTCGTCCTGAGCAACTGCCCGGCGCCGCCAATGCGCAGTGCTTGCCTGCGGGCTGGCGCGTCGTACTTCTTCGACAAGACCATGGAATTCGACGCGTTGCGCAGCACCCTGCTGCTCCTTGCGGCGCAGAAGATCACCGCTCGGGCGGCGGCACCGGAACACACCGCGGCATAGCGCGCGCAGCGCTTTCCAGCGGCCAGGGGCAAGAGACAAGAGACAAGAGACCAGAAACCAGAAACCAGAAACCAGAGACAAAGGAATCAGCCATGTCAGCGTACCTGCAACAGCAAGCGAAAGCGCCTGCGGCTTTGCCCCGGGCCTTTCACAGCCCCCAATTGCTGGATTTCCTGCCCCTGGAACCCACCCCGCCGGCCACGATGTCCCACAAGGCAAATTGCTCGAGCTGCGCCATGCGCACCATCTGCATGGGCGGCAACCTGAACGATGCGGATCGCTCCAGGCTCGATGCCGTGATCCACAACTGGCGCATGGTCCGGCGCGGCGAAGCGCTCTACCGGGCTGGCGACGCCTTCCAGAGCATCTACGCGCTGCGTTCCGGATCGTTCAAGACGGTGTTGGCGCACCAGAACGGCTGCGAGCAGGTAAGCGGCTTCTTCCTCACCGGCGAGACGCTGGGGCTGGATGGCATCTGCACGGAGCACCACGCCTGCGACGCCATCGCCCTGGAAGACAGTGCGGTGTGCGTCATTCCCTTCCATCTGCTAGAAGCGCTCTGCCGCGAGATGCGCTCGCTGCAGCAGCACGTGCACCGCATGCTAAGCAGCGAGATCGTGCGCGAATCGGGCGTGATGCTGCTGCTCGCCAGCTTGTGCGCCGAGCAGCGCGTGGCGGCATTCCTGCTCAATATCTCGGCGCGCCAGCATGCGCGCGGCTACTCCCGGCGCGACCTCGCGCTGCGCATGACGCGCGAAGAAATCGGCAGCTACCTGGGCATGAAGCTCGAGACCGTCAGCCGCACCTTGTCGCGCTTCCAGCGCGATGGCCTCATCGAGGTCAAAGGCAAACGCGTGACCCTGCTGGATCTTGACGCGCTGGACCGCATCTAGGCGGGCGCCGTTGCGCAAGCCGCCCCTGCCAGCCGTGCGCAAGCAGTGAGAGCGCGGCCCACGATCTTGCGCGCCTGGTTGACCTGATTGACGCTGGCTTGACGCTGATCAGGAAACGCGCACGGTTCGGCTTGCGGCTGTGGCCGTAGTGCCTAGACTGGCAGAAAGCTGCCGCGGCGTGCCCGCGGCGTTCGCCTTTCCCGTGCTCCGCCTTGCACTTCATGGCGCCTTCCTTTTTGCACCTGCCTTGTTTCTCTTCCCGGGGGTCGATGCCATGACCATCAAGATCGTCTTTGCAAAAACCATCCCCTCGTATCGTCCGGCTGATCTCTGTCTCGAGTGCGCTGCCAGCGTCGACGGCATCCCGGCCAGCTACGCGATCACGGCGGAGGCACTGGAAGACCACTTCGGTGCGCGCTCGTACCGGCCGGACGACCTCATCCAAGCCTTCGAAGGGCACCGCGAGGATATCGAATGCGTGGCGCGGCAGCTGTTTGAAATGACCGCGGCGCACCACATTGTGCTGCACAGCGGCCATTTCCGTTTCGCGCTTTAGACCTGGCTGTGCACCGCCTGCCGCGGCGCCTCGATGGCAACGACATCGATTGCCAGCAACGGATCGGACAGGCACATGGCATTCCAGGCATGCATCGAGGCGGCAGGCGCGACAGTGTCCGCCTTGGGCCTGGGCGGGCGCCACCACTCTGGTCCCGGCGCGCAGCCGGCGCAAAGCATGGCTGCCAGGCAAGCCGCAAGGCCGCGCCGGCGCGCGCAGCCGCCCGTGGCACTTTGGTGGGGAACTGTCATCTTCATCGCCGCCTCCGGTTGCCGGCGCTTGCGCGCACCGGCTTGTCACGCCCGTGGCCTGCCGCGCCGAACCCTCGTTCCGCTTCAATATAGGCGCGTGGTTGCCGCTCGGCTTGATCCGCATCAAGCTAAGTTCCGGGCACGTGCATAGCATGGGTACATGACCTGCCCGATCGGGGGGACAGGCACCTGGGAGAGCGCGGCATGGAACCGGCGGCACTCACGCAAGCGTTGATGCGACCCGCGGCGTACCCGCATCCGGTGGGCAAGGTCAGCCTCATCGAGACGCACATCTCGCAAGTCTTCCTTGCCGGGCCCTTTGCCTACAAGGTGCGCAAGCCCGTGCGCCTGGACTTCGTCGACTTCGCCACGCTGGCCGCCCGCGAGGCGGATTGCCATGCCGAACTCGAACTGAATCGCAGGATGGCGGCGGCGCTCTACTTCGGCGTGGTGCCGATCGTGGCGGGATCCGGCCCCGGGGAGGTCCGTGTAGGCGGTACTGGCCAAGCGCTGGAGTACGCGGTAAAGATGCGCCGCTTCCGCCAGCAAGACCTGTTTTGCGCGATGGCGCAGACGAACCGGCTAACCGGCACCCATGTCGAGACGCTGGCCCGCCGGCTTGCCGCGATCCACCTGGCCGCGCCGGTCGCTGGCGGCGGCGCGGGGCACGGCACGCCGGCGCGGATCGCGGCGGTGGCGCAACAAGCCCTGGCGGGCGTTGCCGCCCTTGCCTCGGGCACCGGCGTGGCGGCACGCATGGCGGCGCTGCTGCGCGAGCGGGCCGTGGCGCTGCAACCGGCATTTGCCAAACGGCTGGCAAGCGGCCATGTCAGGGAGTGCCACGGCGACCTGCACCTTGGCAATATCGCCTTGATCGACGGCGAGCCCACGCCATTCGATTGCCTGGAGTTCGATGCCGGGCTACGCTGGATCGACACCATCAGCGATACCGCCTTTGTCTTCATGGATCTGCTCCATGCCAGCCGGCAAGACCTGGCCTACCGGCTGATCAATACCTACCTGGAATGCAGCGGCGACTATGCCGGCCTGGCGATATTGCCGTTCTACACGGCGCTGCGTGCCGTGGTGCGCGCCCGCGTGCTGCTCGAGCGGGCCCACCAGCGCAGCGCGGCGGGAACCGGCACCGCCGCGGAAATGGCGGCGGCGCAGATGCGCTGCAACGATCTGCTCGCGCTGGCCAGCGCCGTGCTGACGCGCAATCCGGGCGCGATCACCATCATGCATGGCCTCTCGGGCAGCGGCAAAAGCACCGTTGCCCACCAGCTGGCGCTGGCCGCGGCCATGGTGCGCGTGCGCGCCGACGTGGAGCGCAAACGCCTTGCGCTCGCACATGGCGATCGACATGGCGATCAACGTGGCGATATACAGAGCAATACGGCTGCCCACGGCGACCTTTACACGACGCAGCACACCGCCCGCGTCTACCGGAGGCTGCTGGCAATCTGCCGGCTGGGCAGTAGCGCCGGATTCCCCATGATTGCCGATGCGACCTTCCTCGCGCGCGCGCAGCGCCAGCGCTTCGCGTCGCTCGCCGCGCGCCAGGGTGTGGGCTTTTCCATCGTTGACTGCCACGCCGGCCTGGCCACCCTGCGCGAGCGGATCGTCACGCGTGCGCGCCAGGGCGGCGACCCTTCCGAGGCGGACCTCCAGGTGCTGGAGTGGCAGCGGCGCGCGCAGGAGCCATTGGGCAGCGATGAATGGCACCATGTGGTGCGCATCGGCGAGACTGTTCTGTCAGGCTGATTGCGCTCGGGCCGTGTGACCGGTGGAGGCCAAAGGCCAGATGGCCAAGGCCTCCTTGCTGCGAGGTTGGCGTGGTTGGGCGCCTGGCTGGGCGCGTGGCTGGGCGCGTGGTCGGGAAATTCGTGGAAACCTGCCCGTTCAGGCTTCCTTGGGCGACAGCCATGCTGGCCGCTGCGTGGCGCCGCTCCGGCCGTTGGCGGCTTCCACCTGCTCGGCAAAAGCGCGCAGGGCCTGCATTGCCGCCCCGCTCGCCACGTCGGCCTGGCGCAGCGCCAGTACCGGCGACGGCGGCTCCGTGGCCAGGCGGGCGACCTCCTCTGCCGCCCTGAAAGCGCCTTGCCGGGCCATCACACAGATCACCGACGTCTTGCAGGCCAGTGGCATGTGGTCGCGCAGGAAGCTGCGCATGGGCGCAGCCAGGTGGCCGACCCAGATGGGCGCGACGATGACAAGCCGCTGGCAATCGTCCAGCGCCGGGCCGGCGTAGCGGTAGCCTACATGGCGCTGCAACAAGATATCCAGCACGCAGCGCGCATCACCCAGCAAGCCGGCGCGGCTGGCCTGGTCGCCGACTTCCGCCAGCGGCCAGCCGGATTGCGCCGCCAGTTCTTCCGCAGCCTGGCGCGCCGTGCCGGTGCGCGAGTAATAAACGATCAGGATCTTTTCCATCGATGGCTCCTCAGCTCTCGATCCGGGTTATCCGCGTGCCGACCAGCGACAGGCTGATCATGATGCCGCCGTTGGTCAGCACGAAGCCCACAATATCGCCACGCACGGTATTGCTATCCACGCTGGCACCGATGCCCAGGCTCAGGACGGACACCGACCCGTCCACACCCACGGTCCAGCCCTGGCTGGCACGGAAGCGTTCCAGCGCCTGCCCGGTCAGGAACACCAGCACCACGGCCCTGGATGCCATGCCTGCCTGCGCCCCGAGCGAGGCGCCAATCAGCCGGTAATAGGCCTTGTCCCCGCCTGCGCCACGCATCATGCCGTCGCCCTGCTCCACGCCCGCCACCGCGCCGCCGGCGAGCACGTCGGGAAAGACCAGCACGCCGCTGGCCTTGTCCACCAGGGCCCGCGCGCCGGGGTTGCGCGCAGTCAGGCGCGCCAGCACGGCTTCGCAGCGTGCATCGAGCTCATCGGCATCCAGCACGCGCTTGTCGGCGGCTGGACCTGCCCACGCGGGCGCTGGCAGGCCTGCTGCGCAGCACAGCACGGCAGCTCCGGCGAGCGCCCGGCATGCCAGGCGCCGCCGCCTGGCGGCAGCCGGCAACGTTGGGGTCATGGCTTCACCGGCGAGCCTGATGCCGGCTTTGTGCCGGCCTTTGCCTCAGCCTGGGGCGCGTGCACCAGCAGTACCGGCTGGCGGCATTGCCGCACCAGCGCTTCGGCAACGCTGCCCATCAGCAGGCGCCGCACGCCGCGCCGTCCGTGGGTGCCCAGCACCAGCAACTCCGCCCCGGTCTGCTGCGCCACCTGCTCGATCGCGTTGGCCACGTCGCCCAGCGCCAGTGCTTCATCCACCATCAGCGTCTTGCATGTCACCTGCGCAGCCGCCGCCTTGGCCTTGGCTTCGTCCAGCAGGATCTGCCCGCCTTCGAGCAGGCCGGCACGCAGGTCTGTCAGGTCGATGTAGCCGACCTCGTACCGGAGGTAGCTGTTATCGATCACATGTACCACGGTGAGTTCCGAGCGCAGCGCGGCGGCCAGGCGCAGAGCCTCCTCCAGCGCCCGATCGGCGGACTCGCTGCCATCCACGGCAGCCAGGATCTTGCTGTACATCTTGTACCTCCCGCTGGAAAGACAGGCGCCGCAGCTTGCGGCCGATGCTTCCAGTTTGTACGCCCGGGCAAGCGTGGTGTTGATGTAGATCATGGCGTTTGCTGCTATCCCGGACACGCGCCGTTTGCGCGCTTTGGGCGCATCGCCCGGGCGGCTTGACGTGCATCAATACGCCCCGTGCCCAGCCCTCTAAGCTGCTGATGAAGGCCGCGCCCATGCGCGCTTTCCGATCGACATTGCAACATGGCGACATCCAGCCAGGAGGCACGGACCATGTACCAGAGAATATTGCTCGCGGTTGACGGCAGCCGCTCTTCCGAACTTGCCCTGAGCCAGGCCATCACGGTGGCCAAGGCGACCGGCAGCGAGGTAAAGGTGCTCTTCGTGGCGGACGACAACGATGTCTTCTTCACGGCGGGCAGCTACGACCCTCGCAAACTGATGGAGGGCATCCTGGCCGCGGGACGCGATGCGCTGGCAGCGGCCGCCGCGCGCCTGGCGGATGCCGGCATCCCGCATTCGACGCTGATCCTGGAGAAGCCCGTTTCCCCGGGGCAGATCTCCACCACGATCGTGGAGCAAGCCGACCGCTGGAATGCGGACCTGATCGTGATCGGCACGCACGGCCGCCGCGGCTTCCGGCGGCTGGTCATGGGCAGTGTTTCCGAAGGCGTGGTGCACAAGAGCAACAAGCCGGTGCTGATGGTGCGCAGCGAGATCGAGGAATGAGGGCGCCCCGGGAACGACGAGTTGGACGACGGGCTGAACGACGGGAATCATGCCGGCGGCGGGCGGGTTGATGCGCTGCACATCCCGGATCCGTCGCAACGGCGCGGCCGCGCCCCGGGTCCTCGCCGGCCTGCTGGCCGCATGGGCCTTGAGTTGCCATGGGCTCGCGCTGGCCGCACAGGCCACGCCAGCAGCGCTCTGGGTTTCCCAGGGGCATCCCAATGCCCAGGCCTGGCAGGCCGCCGGCATCCTGGACGGCGCCGCGGCAGACGGGCTGGAACCCCGCGATTATGATGCCGACGGCCTGCGCCGCGCGCTGGGCCAGGCCGCGGACGGGCCGCCGCTGGCGCCCGAAGCCGCCGCCTCGCTGGACGAGAGGCTGACGGCGGCGATGCAGCGCTATCTCGCCGACCTGCATGGCGGCCGGGTCGATCCCGGCACGATCCACGAGAAATTTGCCCCGGCGCCGGACCGGCAGTTCGATCCGTCCCGCCACCTGCGCGCAGCCGTCGCCGGGCAGGACCTGCCCGAGGCAGTCCGGCAGGCGGCGCCGTCGTTCCCGCTCTACGCAAGCCTGCGCGAGGCGCTTTCACGCTACCGCGCGCTGGCAGGCCACCCGGCCTGGCAGGCACCGCTGCCGCCGCTGCCCGGCAGGAAGCTGGTGCCGGGGCAGGCCTACGCCGGGCTGCCGGTGCTGGCGCAGCGCCTGATCGCGCTAGGTGACCTGCCTGCCGCCACGCCGGTCCCGGAACGCTACCAAGGAGAACTGGTGGAGGGCGTCAAGGCGTTCCAGGTCCGCCACGGGCTGGAGGCGGATGGCGCCATCGGGGCGGGCACGTTCGCGCAACTGAACGCGCCGCTCGCCGGCCGCGTACGGCAGATCGAACTGACGCTGGAGCGCCTGCGCTGGACGCCCCTGCTGGAGGGACCGCGCATGATCGTGGTCAACGTGCCGGAGTTCGTGTTGCGCGCCTACGAAATCCATGACGGCGCCATCCAGGTCAAGGCGGAAATGAAGGTGATCGTGGGCAAGGCGCTCGATACGCGCACGCCGCTGTTCAAGGAGGACATGCGCTTCATCGAGTTCAGCCCTTACTGGAACGTGCCGCCGTCCATCGCGCGCGCGGAAACCGTGCCCCGGCTGCGCCGCGATCCCGGCTACTTCGAGCGGCAAGGCTTCGAGTTCGTCAGTGGCGACGGCAAGGTGATCACCACCCTGTCGGCCGCCAGCCTGGATGCGGTCCAGCGCGGCCAGCTGCGCATACGGCAACGCCCGGGGCCGATGAATGCGCTTGGCGACATCAAGTTCGTCTTCCCCAACAACGAGAACATCTACCTGCATCACACGCCCACCCCGCAACTGTTCGCGCGGGAACGGCGCGACCTGAGCCACGGCTGCATCCGTGTCGAGGCGCCAGTGGCGCTGGCTGGCTTTGTGCTGCAGGACACGCCCGGCTGGACCGAGGCGCGCATCCGCGAGGCCATGGAGAAGGGAGAATCCAGCACGCTGCGGCTGCGCCAGCCCTTGCCGGTGGTGCTTGCCTACGGCACGGCCATCGTCAAGGCCGACGCTCGCGTCTACTTCTTCCCGGATATCTATGGGCTGGACAACGTGCTTGACGAGGCGCTGCGGCAACGGTCGGCCCGCCTGCGGGCTTCCGTCTTGGACAACACGCAGGCAAGATAGGGCAATTGCACCAAAGGGGAGTGCTTTCGATGACCAAACCGCCCAGCGATCCTCGCCGCCTGTTCCTGCGGCACGCCGGCGGGCTTGTGCTGGCTGGCACGCTGCTGCCTTTGCCGGCCCGGGCCGCGCTGGCAAGCTTGCCCGATGCCCGCAGCTTGTCCTTCGAGCACACCCACACCGGCGAGCGCATTGCCTTGGTCTACGCCGTTGGCGATCAATTCGTGCCCGAGTCGCTGGCCGCGCTCAATCACTTCCTGCGCGATCACTACTCGGGCCAGGTCGGCGTGATCGATCCGCAACTGTTCGCGCTGCTTTACCGCCTGAGGCAAACCCTGTGCTGCGAGACCCCCTTCCAGGTCATCTCCGGCTATCGCAGCCCCGCCACCAACGCGCGGCTGCGCAAGGCGCGCGGTGGCGGCGTGGCCAGCCACAGCCTGCATATGGACGGCAAAGCCATCGATATCCGCCTGCCCGGCGTTGCGCTGTCCGACCTGCGCGACGCCGCGCTCTCGCTGCGCGCCGGCGGCGTGGGCTTCTATGCGCAGGAGCAGTTCGTGCATACGGATACGGGCCGGGTGCGGGATTGGTAGGCAAGGCGCCGTTGAACGCCATCGGCCGGTTCTGGCCACGCTCTCGCACCCGGGTTTTCCCCATCGGCGGCCCCTCTAGCCTGGGCGGCCCGGACAAGTTATGCTCCTGGCGGCATATTAGCCCGCACGGGGTGGGCTAGCGCTCAATCGACAATCCCCCGGCACCGGGCGGGCACATCTGGACGGAAATCAGCCATGCGCACCCCTGCACGATCAATCTCTTGCCCGCGCGCATGCCGCTAAGCCGGTTGTTGTTGCCCCCAGAGCCGCCCACGCTCGCGCCCGGCATCGCGCACAGCAGTTTCAGCGTGCAAGGCGACGCCCGCCAGAGCTTGCTGGCCTGGCAGGAGCGGATGAGCCCGGTCTACGATATCCGGCCTGCCACGGCGCAAGGCGAGCAGACGTTCGAAGCCTCGCTGTCTCGCTACTCCATCGACGATCTGAGCTTCTTCGACATCCGCACCGGTCCCAATCTGGCCGAGCGCTCGTTGGGGCGCGTGTCGACAGAGAACATTCGCGACATCACCTTCAGCGTGTTCCTGGAAGGCATGCCAGCCCAGTTCCTGGGCGGCAAGCCTGGGCCAGACGCGCCGCGGCGGCCCGGCGTGCCAAGTATCCTCGCGCTGGACATGGACCAGCCGTGCACCATCCGGAGTTTTCATGGCCGCATGCTGCTGTTTTTTGTGCCACGCGCCTTGGTGGAAATGGCCTTCCCCGATGCCGCCTCGCTGCATGGCCGCCTGGTTGAGGCCACCACACCGCTGATGCGGGTGCTGATCTCGCATCTGGTGGCACTGAATCGACAAATCGTAGGCCTGTGCAAAGAGGAAGCCGAGCGGTCTTTTCGCACCGCGGTCGAACTGCTGGCAGCTGCGTTCAGCCGGCACGCGGGGCTCTCCGGCAACGCCCGCGCAGCGGTGCGGGCGGCGGTGTACGGACAGGTGCGGCGTTATGTCGAGGCCAATCTGCATGACCCCGACCTGACCCCTGACAGCGTGCTGCAATCGCTGCAGCTGTCGCGTGCCAGCGTGTACCGCCTGTTCATGCATGAAGGTGGCCTGGCCGCCTATATCCGCAGCCGCAGGCTGCGGGCGGCGGCCGATGAACTGGTGCGCTTTCCCGACATGGCGGTGCAAGACATTGCCTCAGGGCTCGGCTTCAACAATGCATCGAGCTTTACGCGCGCCTTTCGCCGCGCCTACGACATCGCGCCGCAGGAATTGCACAGCTATGCCGTGCTGCTACAGCGCGAACAGGCAAGACTACAGCGCCATGCACCCTGGCGCGCGGCGGGATTCAGGTAGGAATCCGTTCAGGACACTGCCCCCCGCCCCCTCTTGCCC